>NZ_CP014480.1:1348472-1685590 GCF_001580365.1 Kocuria turfanensis
CCCGGATGCTGCGCATCGTCTCCGGGCTGATCATCCTGGTGTTCTTCACCTTCTACGTCTCCTCCGGCATGGTCGCCGGCGGGCTCTTCTTCCAGTCCTCCTTCGGCTCGACCTACCACGCCGGGCTGCTGCTGGTCGTGGGCGTCACCATCGCCTACACCCTCTTCGGCGGATTCCTGGGCGCCACGTACACCGACGTGGCCCAGGGCATCCTCATGTTCATCGCCCTGCTCATGGTCCCGGTCGTGGGGATCGTCAACGTCGGGGGCTTCGGTCAGATGGCCGAGAACATCACCGCGGTGAACCCGGACGCCCTCTCCATGGTCTCCGGCGCCACGGCCATCGGCGTGATCTCGGCCCTGGCCTGGGGTCTGGGCTACTTCGGCCAGCCGCACATCATCGTCCGCTTCATGGCCATGCGCTCCCCCGCCGACGCCAAGACCGGCCGCCGGATCGGGCTGACCTGGATGGTGCTCAGCGTCCTCGGGGCGATCGCCACCGCCCTGGTGGGCCTGGCCTACTACGGCAACCGCCCCGACGAGAGCCCGACCGACCCCGAGTCCGTGTTCCTGGACCTCGCCCAGGTCTTCTTCCACCCGGTCGTCGCCGGGTTCGTCCTGGCCGCGGTGCTGGCGGCGATCATGTCCACGGTCTCCTCCCAGCTCATCGTCTCCTCCTCCGCCCTGGTGGAGGACCTGTACAAGCTGACGGTCAAGGAGTCCCCGTCCGAGCGCAAGCAGGTGTGGCTGGGCCGCGCGGGCGTGGCCGCCGTGGCCGTCGTGGCCACCTTCCTGGCCTGGGAGCAGAACAACACGATCCTCGGCCTCGTGGCCTTCGCCTGGGCGGGCTTCGGCGCCTCGTTCGGGCCGATCGTGATCCTGTCCCTGTTCTGGCGCAAGCTCACCAACCTCGGCGCGATCACCGGCATGGCCCTGGGCGCGATCACCGTGTTCGCCTGGACCGTGACCCCGTGGGCCGACCTCTACGAGATCATCCCCGGCTTCATCGTCTCCCTGGTCTCCGCCATGCTGGTCTCGAAGGCCACGTACCGGCGTGACGAGGACGTCGAGCGCGAGTTCGACGACGCCGTGCGCCTCACCCACGCGGCGCAGGACGAGATGGCCCAGCGCTGACCTCCCGCGCTGCACGATCGGGGCCCGTTCCGCCGGAACGGGCCCCGACGCCGTTCCCGGGCCGGTGCCGGCATGCAGGTCAGTACCCGATCGAGGCGAGGGTCTCCCGGATCGCCGCGGCCGAGCGGTGCAGCATGGCCTGCTCCTGCTCGTCCATGGGCACGACCAGGCGTTCGACGACGCCCTGCCGCGCGACGATCGAGGGCACCGACAGGGCGACCCCGCTGATCCCGCGGTAGTCCTCCAGGACCGTGGACACCGGCAGCACGGCGTGCTCGTCGCGCAGCACGGCCTCGGCCACCCGGGTCGCCGCCAGGCCGATCGCGTAGTTGGTGGCGCCCTTGCCCTGGATCACCGTGTACGCCGCGTTGATCGTCCGGTGGGTGATGTCGTCCAGCCGCTCCTCGGTGAAGGGCCGGCGTCCCTCCACCGTCCAGTCCCGCAGCGGGATCTGCCCGATGTTCGCGTTCGACCACAGGGGGAACTCGGTGTCCCCGTGCTCGCCGACGATCGTGGCGTGCACGCTCGTGGTGGACACCCCGCCCTCCTCGGCCAGCAGCCAGCGCAGCCGGGAGGTGTCCAGCACGGTCCCCGAGGCCATCACCCGTCCCGGGGGCAGGCCGGTGAGCTTCTGGGCGATCACCGTGAGCACGTCGCAGGGATTGGTGACCAGCACGTACACGGCCTCGGGCGCCTGCTCCACCAGCCGCGGCATCAGCGACTCCAGGATCCGCGCGTTGGCGCCCGCCAGCTCCATCCGGGTCTGGCCCGGCCGCTGCTTGGCGCCGGCGGTGACGAGGACGAGGTCGGAGCCGGCGAGAACGGCGACGTCGTCGGAGCCGGTCACCCGGGAGCTGGGGGTGAACATGGCCCCGTGGGCGAGGTCCAGCCCCTCGGCACGGACCCGCTCCCCGGCCAGGTCGTAGAGGGCGACCTCCTGGGCGACGCCCTTGATCAGCGCCGCGTAGGCCAGGGACGAGCCGACGGAGCCGGCGCCGACCACGCCGATCTTGGTGCGCGCGGAGGAGATGGGAACGGTCTCGGGCACGGGGAGCTCCTGACGGGGTCGGGGTCTGCGGCGGCGGACGGGACGTCCTCCCCCATCCTGCGCCAGTGGGGCGCGCGCCGGAAGGGCCCGCCCCGCACGGGTCGCCGCCCGCGGCGGCGGGCCGCTCCGTGCCACCGCGGGCCGGCACCTTCCGCGGCCCCCGGCGGGTGCGGGTCCTCAGCCGGTGCGGGCCGCGGAGGCGGCCGCCAGGAAGTCGCGCATCAGCGGCCCGCCGGTGATCGAGCCGAGGCCGCCGTCCTCGACGAAGACCGCGACGGCCAGGTCCTCGTGCCCGGCGATCACCCACGAGTGGGTCCGGGGCGGGTCCTCGTCGCCGAACTCGGCGGTGCCGGTCTTGCCGATCGCGGTGTCCGGCTCCAGCTCCTGCAGCACCTCCAGGTGCCCGGAGGAGACGACGGCCCGCATCATGGTGCGCAGCTGCTCCGCCTCCGGTCCGGCCAGGGGCTCCGCCGGACCGGGCCCGGTCGTGGCGGCGTCGTCGAGCAGGCCCTCGGTGGTGACCAGCCGGGGCGTCACGAGCTCCCCGGCGGCGACCGAGGCCGTGAGGTTCGCCATGGCCAGCGGCGAGACCAGCGTGCGCCCCTGCCCGAACAGGGCCGCGGCGTGCTGGGCCGGGTCCTCCTCGTCCGGGACGGCGCCGGTGAACGCCGGCACCCCGAGGTCCGTCTCCGCGCCGATCCCGAGGGACCCGGCCGCGGTGGCCAGCTCCGCCTGGCTGATCCGCTCGTGCTGGTCCACGAAGGTGGTGTTGCAGGAGTGGGCGATCGCCTCGGTGAGCGAGATGGCGCCGGTGAACTCGGGCGGATACGACTCGACGTTGTCGACCCGCACGCCCGCGGCGGTGGTCGAGGGCGGGCACTGCACCTCCGTGCCGGGCGTGTCCCCCTCGCGGAGCATGCTCAGGGCCGTCACCACCTTGAACGTGGAGCCGGGCGCGTACTGGCCCAGCAGCGCGGTGGAGTAGCCCTCGGAGCCCGGCCCGTTGGCCGACGCGACGACCTCGCCCGTGGAGGGCCGGACCGCCACGATCGCGGACGGGGACTCGATGTCGGCCAGGAGTTCCTCGGCGGTGGCCTGGAGCCCGCGGTCCAGGCTCACCGCGACCGGTTCGCCGGCCTGCGCGGGGACCTCGAACAGCGGCTCGCCGGCGGAGGCCTGCACGCCGTCGGCGCCGGGCACGACCTCCTCGACCACCACGCCGGGGGCGCCGCGCAGCCGGTCGTCGAAGCGCTCCTGCAGGCCGCCGCGGCCGACCAGCGCACCGCTCGCCAGGTCGCCGCCGGAGGCCTCCAGGTCCTCGGCGGCGGCCGGGGACACGCTGCCCAGCAGGTCGGCGGCGAAGCCGCGGGAGGGTGCCAGCGGCAGCTCGTCCTCGACCACGAGCAGCCCCGGGACGGCCTCCATCTGCTGCGCGTCCAGTTCCCGGAAGTCCTCCAGCCGCAGCGGGACGGCCTCGACGAACGCCTCGGGCCCGGCCTGCTCGACGGCCTCGGCGTAGGCGTCGGCGTCGATGTCCACGGCCGCGGCCAGCCGGCGGGCCGCCGCGGCCGGCTCCGCGCCGTCGAGCTGGGACCGGTCGATCCCGACCCGGCGGATCGGGCGCTCCGTCACCAGGGTCTGCCCGTCCGCGCCGAGGATGTCCCCCCGGTCGGCGGCCACGGTCCGGGCGCGCAGGGCCTCGCCCTCCTCCAGCCCCGGCTGCACCACGCGGGCGGACCACTCGGGGACCCACTCCCCGCCCTCCGAGCGGACCAGGGGGAGCACCGCGTCGTACGCCCAGTCCCGGTCCGTGCCCGGCAGGTCCCAGGACCAGGCCAGGGTGGCCTCCCGCCGGTCCTCCTGCCCGGTGTCCTCCACCGCCGTGACCTCGACCGACGCGGTGGCCTCGCCCAGCCCGGCGGTGGTCTCCTCGTACTGCTGCTGGGCGAAGGGCCCGGCGACGGGGCCGAAGCCCAGGTCCTCGACGCTGCCCGCGGTCAGTGCCGCGGCGACCCGCTCGGCGCTCCCGCGCCCGTCGTCGGCGCTGAGCGCCGAGCAGCCGGAGGCCAGGAGCCCGGCGCTCAGCGCGAGGGAGACGGCCGCGGCCCGGCGGGGGGCCGGACCCGGCGCGGCGGGTCGCGGAGCGGGGCGGACGGTGGAGGACTGGTCGGTGCGCACCCGCCCAATCTAGCGGGGCGGTCCCGCCCGGGAGCCGACATGTGCCGCAGTGACACCGCGGCGCCCGCCCGCGGGGGCACGCACCGGGCCCGCGCGGCGTCATCGGGCCGACCGCCGCGGACCCCCGGCGGCCCCGGGTCCTCCGCGCGACCGGTCCTCCGCGCGACCGGTCCTCCGCGCGACCGGTCCTCCGCGCGACCGGGCGCGCGGAGGACCGGTGGGCGGCACGGTGCGCCGGGTGTCATCCGCCGAGGCCGACCGCGGCGATCATGACGCGGACGATGCTGACGATCAGGACGACTCCGAGGACGTCGAAGACGATGCCGGTGCGGATCATGCGGATGATGGGCACCGCGCCGGTGCCGTAGACGATGGCGTTCTGCGGGGTGGAGACCGGGAGCATGAACCCGAAGGAGGCGGCGAAGGTCGCGGCCATCGCGGGCACGAACGGGTCCACGCCGATGGCCTGGCACAGCGGGATGACGATCGGGACGATCACCGCCGCCGAGGCGGTGTTGGAGGTCGTCTCGGAGATGAGCACGGCCGGCACGGCGGAGAACACGGTGATCGCCACGACGTTGGTGATGTTGAGGTTCTCCGAGGCCCCGGTGCCGATGCTCTCCGCCAGGCCGGTGTCGGCCAGCAGGGACCCGAAGATGATGCCGGTGCCGAAGAGGACGATGGTGCCCCAGTCGATCTTCGCGGCATCGGACCAGGTCAGCGTGGCCTCGCGCTTTCCCCAGTCGGTGGGCAGCACGAACAGCAGGGAGGCGCCGAGCACGGCCACGATCCCCTCGTCGAGGCGGTCGTCGAGGAAGATGTAGGCGGCGGTCTCGGTGCCGCCGAACTGGCTGGCGAGGGCCGGCAGCAGCCACAGGGTGACGGTGATCCCGAAGGCGACCAGGGTGTTCTTCTCCGCCCGGGACATCCCTCCCCTGCGCCGCGCGGTGCTCGCGGATGTACTCCTCCACGCCCACGGAGGCGCCGTAGGCGAGCATCAGCAGCAGCGCCGCCCCGATCCGCAGGCGCAGGGGGGTCGAAGTCGGCCTTCACCACCCCGCGGTCCTGCATCATCTCGGCGATGACGGCCAGGATGCCCAGGGCGGTGGGCATCAGCATGGCCACCGTGGCCGTGTTGGGGACGAAGGCCGAGAGCAGGCAGGTGACCAGGCCGAAGGCGATGACGATCCGGTAGGTGGACGTCCCGACCCCGGGCAGGGAGAGCACCGCCAGCGCCAGCGGCTGGGCGATGCCGTGTTTGAGCATGGCCTGGGCCAGGACGAACGCGCCGATGAAGGTGAAGATCGTGGTCGAGCCGAACGGCGCCAGGATGTCGGAGGCCGGGGCGACCCCATCACCACGACGGCGGCCACGCCCATGAGGCCGCCGATCGGGATGGGCACCGGCTCGCAGATCCACAGGATGATCACGCCGAGCAGCATCGCAGCCAGCAGGTGCTGGGTGCGGTCCAGGTTCAGCGGCAGCAGCGCGAAGATGATCGCGACGCCGAGGGCGAGGGACAGATCGGTGCTCTGGCGGGTGCGGGCTGCTGGGTCTGCACGGTCCTGGTCCCTCCTCGTCGGGATGGCACCACCATGCGCCTGTGACTTGTGTCACGCCCGAGGTGTGCTGTCTACTACGCCGATAGGCGGAAACAATGGGTGACGGAACGGCCCGGCGGCAGGGCGCCGGGCCGCGCCTCCCACCCCGGCCCCCGGAGGGAGGAGCGGATGGACGTCCGGCAGCTGAGGTACTTCCTGGCGGTGGTCGACCACGGCGGCTTCACCCGTGCGGCGGAGCACCTGCTGATCGCCCAGCCGTCGCTGTCGCAGACCGTCAAGGGGCTGGAGCGGGAGCTGGGCGTGCCGCTGTTCCACCGGATCGGCCGGCGGGTGGTGCTCAGCGAGGCCGGCGAGGAGCTCGTGGGCCCCGCCCGGGTCGTGCTCCGGGACCTCGAGGCCGCCCGGGCCGCCGTCGACGACCTGCGCGGGGTGCGCAGCGGCCGGCTGGACGTGGTGGCGATGCCCTCCCCGGGGGTGGAGCCGCTCACGTCGATGATCGCCGCCTACGCACGGTCCCATCCAGCCGTGACGGTCGACGTCGAGGCGGCGTTCACCCCCGAGGAGGTGACCGGCGCGGTGCGCACGGGCCGGGCCGAGATCGGGATCCTGGGCTCGGACCGACCGTTCCGCTCCGCCGAGGTCGACGTCCGGCACCTGGAGCAGCAGCCGCTCGTGCTCATCGTCAGTCCGCGGGCGGACACCTTCGCCGCCGGGAACGCCGTCCGGCGGGAGGAGCTCGACGGGCACCGGGTCGTGGTCTCCCAGCGCGGCTCCCTGATGCGGTGGCTCGTCGACGACGCCCTGGCCGCCGGGATCCGCATCGACATCGCCGCGGAGGTCGCCCACCGCACCTCCGTCCTGCCCCTGGTCCTCGCCGGGGTCGGACACGCCGTCCTGCCCTCCTCCTGGACGCCCCTGGCGCGGCAGATGGGCCTGCGCGTGGTCCGGATCGAACCGGTCACCGCGCTGCACGTGGCGGTCGTGAGCCGCCCGGCCGACCTGACCCCTGCCGCCCGGGCGTTCCTCGCCGTCGCCGAGCAGCACGCGACGGCCCCGTCCGGGCCGGCATAGGCGCCGGCTATCCGAGGGATACGATCCCGGTCTTGGACCGCAGGGGCCCGTGCCCGGTCTACTGGTGCACGACGCCGCGGCACCGGGCGGCGACCCCACGGACAAGGAGAGCACCAGCATGGCCGAGCACCAGGTCTTCACGATCGCCTCGATCCCCGCCGACGGGGTCGGCCAGGAGGTGGTCGCCGCCGGCCGCACGGTCCTGGACGCGCTGGCCGAGCAGTCGAAGGGCGCCTTCTCCTTCGAGTGGACCGAGTTCCCCTGGGGCTCCGCGTACTACGCCGAGCACGGGGTGCTGATGCCCGCCGACGGGCTGGAGACCCTGAAGCCCTTCGACGCCATCTACTTCGGGGCCGTGGGCTGGGAGAACGTCCCCGACCACGTGTCCCTGTGGGAGCTGCGGCTGAACATCACCCAGAACTTCGACCAGTGGGCCAACATCCGCCCGGTGCGCTTCCTGCCCGGGGTGGTCTCCCCCCTGCGCACGGCCGAGGACACCGAGCTGGACTGGGTCGTGGTCCGGGAGAACAGCGAGGGCGAGTACGCCGGGCTGGGCGGGCGCAACCTCTCCGGCCGCGGTCCCGGCAACGAGGTCGCCGTCCAGTCCTCCCTGTTCACCGAGAAGGGGTGCGAGCGGATCATCCGCTTCGCCTTCGACCTGGCCCGCACCCGCACGGTGCGGAAGGTCTCCAGCGTCACCAAGTCCAACGCCCAGCAGTACGGCATGGTGCTCTGGGACGAGGTCTTCGCCCGCGTGGCCGAGGACTACCCCGACGTGGCCACGGAGTCGGTGCTGGTGGACGCGATGAGCGCCAAGTTCGTGCTGCGCCCCGAGGACCTCTCGGTGGTGGTGGCCTCCAACCTCAACGCCGACATCCTCTCCGACCTCGGCTCCGCGCTGGCCGGCAGCCTCGGCCTGGCCGCCAGCGCCAACCTCAACGCGGAGCGCCGCTTCCCGTCGATGTTCGAGCCCGTCCACGGCTCCGCCCCGGACATCGCCGGTCAGGGGATCGCCAACCCGATCGGGGCCATCGCCAGCGCGGCCCTGATGCTCGACCACTTCGGCCTGCACGCCGAGGCCCGCCGGCTCGAGGCCGCGATCGAGGCCACCACCGCCGCCGGCCACCTCACCCGGGACATCGGCGGCACCGCCGACACCGCCGAGATCACCCAGGCGGTCGTCGAGGCTCTGGCGGCGTCCCTGACCTCCGCCTGACCCATGGCGCCCGCGGCGCAGTGGGCATCGCGGCGCGGTGGGCATCGCGGCGGTCCCGCCCCGCCGGGACGCCGGCCTGGGGCCGGCCCGCGCGCGGCGCTGGCCGGCCGCGGGAGGACGGGACAGCAGAAGGACCGGGGGGTGCCGTGTCTGCGCGGCGCCCCCCGGTCCCTCGGACGCGCGGCAGGGGGTGCGCCGCCGCGCGCGGACGGGCCGGTGGCCGGCCCCTCACCACCGGGTCAGCAGTGGTACGTGTCGGTCGGCGCCTCGAAGTGGACGTCGTAGCCCTCGGGCACGCTCAGGCCGAAGGCCCCGGCGAGACCGAGGATCTTCCGGGCCCGGGCGAGCCGGGGCAGGTCGGAGCCGTTGCGGATCTCCCCGCCGTCGGCGTCGAACTCCTGCAGGAACTCGGTGGCCCAGGACAGCTCGGACAGGGAGGGGCTCAGGCCCTCGTTGACCGTGGCCGCCTGCTCGGGCATCAGGCACAGCTTGCCGGTCATGCCGAACTCCAGGGTCACGGCCGTCGCCTCGGCCAGCTTCGGGCCGAGCGCCCCGACCGCGGGGCCGTCGATGGGCCCGGGCAGGTTGGCCGCCCGGGAGGCGATGGTGAACTGCGAGCGCGTGTACGCCAGCGTCATGGGGTTCTCGCCGAAGCCCGTGTCGCGGCGGAAGTCGCCGAGGCCGAACCCGAGCCGGTAGGTGGAGCGGGCGCCGGCGATGGCCTGCAGGTGCTGCACCCCGCGGGCGGTCTCGACGAGCGCGACGATCCTCGTGTCCTTGAGCAGCTCCGCGGTGCGGGTCACGTGCTCGGGCGACTCGACCATGGCCAGCATCACCCCGTCGAGGCCGCCGACCCCGGCGAGAGCCCGGAGGTCGTCCTCCCACCACTGCGTGCCGAAGCCGTTGACGCGCACCCAGGCGTGCTGCTGCACCCCGCGCTCGTCCCGGGCGTCCAGCCAGCTGATCACGTTGCGGCGGGCGCGCTCCTTGTCCTTGGGCGCCACGGAGTCCTCGATGTCCAGGACGACGACGTCGGCCGCGCTCCCCGCCGCGACCGCGAAGCGCTCGGCCTGGGCGCCGTTGACGAGCAGCCAGGAGCGGGCGAGCTCCGGGCCGACCGCCGGCGCGGCGACCTGGGGAGCCAGCGGCGAGGAGGAGGTGGTCGAGGTCGTCGTGGTGGACTCGATCGAGGTGGCAGTCATGAGTGCGTACCCATTCCGTGTGGCGCAGCGTGCTGCGGTGCGACAAGCGAGCCGGGGCGCCCGAGCCGGGGAGGTCGGGGGCTGCCCGGCGGAACCGTGACCGGTGGCGGTCCCGCGGGAACGATGGCGTCGCGGGGGTCCGTCCGGTGCGTGCCTCGGGCCGGGGGTCGCGGAGTGGGCGAGCCGGTCCGTGCGCGCTGGATCGACGCGCTCGGCAGGTGCGGTGGCCCCACCATAACGCAGATCACACGGCGGCGCCAACCGCGCGGCTCAGGCCCGGCGCGTCGTGCCGCTCAGGCCCGGCGCGTCGTGCGGGCCGTGGCCGCCGCGGACCACGGGTCCTCGGGCCACGGGTGCTTGGGGTAGCGCCCGCGCATCTCGGCCCGCACCTGCCGGTAGGGACCGGACCAGAACGAGGCGAGGTCGTCGGTGACCGCCAGGGGCCGCCCGGCCGGGGAGAGCAGGTGGAACAGCACCGGTGCCCGCCCGCCGGCGACCGCGGGCGTCTCCGCCCAGCCGAAGCACTCCTGCAGCTTCACCGCCACCACGGGCCGGCCCGCGGGGTCGTCGGCCGCCGGGTAGTCGATCCGGACCCGCGACCCGCTGGCCACGGTGAGGCGCTCGGGGGCGAGCTCGTCGAGGCGTCCGGCCTCCGGCCACGGGAGGAGCCGGCGCAGGGCCCCGGCGAGGTCCACGGGCCCGCCGGCGGCGAGGGCGTCCAGCTCGGGGGCGAGCCACTCGTCGAGCCGGGCCCGGAGGGCGTCGTCGGAGACGTCCGGCCAGGGGGCGCCGAGCCGGTGGTGCAGCAGGGCGAGCCGGCGCCGGAGCCCGTCCGCCGCCCCGGACCAGGCGAGCAGGCCCGGGCCGTGCTCGGCCAGGGCCGCCCGCACGGCCTCGCGGGCCGCCGCGGGGGCCGGTCGCACGGGGGTGGCGGAGAGCCGGATCGCCCCGAGGGCGCGGATCCGGCGAGCGCTCACCCGCCCGCCGTCGTACCGGGTGTCCACCGCGTCGGTGAGCAGGTGCTCGGCGCACCGCTCGGCGGTCTCCCGGTCGAGGGCGGCGGCGGCCCGGACGACCGCGCCCGTGCCGGCGGCGGCCCGCCCGGCGGCGCGGGTGGCCTCCGCGACGGCCAGCCACTCGTGGGCGGCCAGCGGGCTGCCCTCCGGGAGGCCCGCCCGGGTGCCGGAGGCGAGCAGCCAGGTGCCGCCCGACCGGTGGGCGATCCGCTCCGGGAAGGCCAGGGCGAGCACCGCGCCGGGCACCAGCTCGGGGGGCACGGGCTCGGCGGGCACGGGCTCGGCGGGCACCGGCGCGGGGCGCTGCGCCCGGGACCGGTCGCGGCTCCCGGCGTCGCCGGCCCGGACGGTCCCGGCGTCTCCGGCGCCCGCCTCGCGGGCGGCGCGGCGGAGCCGGTCCGTCTCCTCGGCCCACCGCGGGGCGCCCGGGGCGCGCCCCGAGCGCAGCCCGGCCAGCAGCCGGGCCAGGTCGCCGTCCGGGGCCCGGTGGTCGTCGGCGAGGGCCGCCACGACCTCGGCGGCGGCCCGCTCCCCCACGAGGCGGGACCCGGCCAGCAGGCCGCGGGCGAGCCGGGGGTCGGCCGGCACCCGGGCGAGCGCGCGGCCGGCGGCGGTGGCCCGGCCCTCGGCGTCGACCGCGCCGAGCCCGCGCAGCGCTGCCTCCGCCTCGGCGCGGGCGGTGGGCGGGAGCGGATCGGGCAGGGCCAGGCCGCGCCCGCCCGGGGAGCCCCAGCAGGCCAGCAGCAGGGCGGCGCCGGTGAGGTCGGCGGCGGCGACCTCCGGGGTGCCGTGGGCGGGCATCGCCGTCCACGTGCGCTCGTCGTAGCAGCGCACCACGGTGCCGGGCCCGAGCCGGGCCGCGCGCCCGGCCCGCTGCTCGGCGGAGGCGCGGGAGGCGGCGACCGTGACGAGCCCGGTCATCCCGCGGGCCGCGTCCCGGCGGGGCTCCCGGGCGAGCCCGGAGTCCACGACCAGGCGCACGCCCGGGACGGTGAGGGAGGATTCCGCCAGGGCGGTGGCCACGACCGCGCGCGGGGGCCCGCCGGGCGCGCGCCCGGCGGTCGCGCGGTCCTGCTCCGCGGCCCCGGCCCGCCCGTGCAGCTCGAGGACCTCGGTGCCGGGGGCCTGCTCCCGCAGCCGGCGGGCGACCTGGGCGACCTCCCACGCGCCCGGGAGGAAGACCAGGGCGTCGGTGCCGGGGTCCGCGGTCAGGGCCCGGGCGTGGGCGGCGGCCGCGGTGCGGGCGAGGTGGTCGAGGAACTCCGGGCGCACACCGCGCTCGTCGGTGCGCCGGCCGGGGCCCGGGGCCCACTCGACGCCCAGCGGGTGCAGGACGGCGGGACTGTCGACGACGGGCGCCGGTCCGTCCCGGCCGAGCAGGGCCGCGAAGCGGGCGGCGTCCACGGTCGCGGACATCGCCGCGAGCACGAGGTCCTCCCGCAGCTCGCGCAGCTCGGCGAGCATCCCGACGAGCAGGTCCGTCTCGAGGCCGCGCTCGTGGACCTCGTCCAGGACCACGGCGCCGGTGCCGGGCAGCTCGGGGTCCTGCAGCAGGCGGCGCAGCAGGATCCCGGGGGTGACGAACTCCACGAGCGTGCCGGGCCCGGTCCGCCGGTCCCCGCGCACGGTGTGGCCCACGAGCCCGCCGACGCGGGTGCCCGCGAGGACGGCGAGGCGCCGGGCGGCGGCGCGGGCGGCGACCCGGCGCGGCTGGGTGACGACCACCCGCGCGGGGCCGGTCCCGCGCTCGTGCAGCAGCGCGGCCACCAGCGGCGGCACGAGGGTGGTCTTGCCGGACCCGGGCGGGGCCTGGACCACGGCGGCGCCGCCGGCCAGGGCCGCGCGCAGGGCGCCGGCGGCCCCGGCCACCGGCAGGCCGGCGCCGATGGCGTCGAGGTCGAAGGGTGCAGGACTCACGCCCCCAGTGTGGCACCGCGGCCGGGGACGGACGGCAGGAGCGGACGGCGCGGGGCTCAGGCCTCCGTGTGCGCCAGGAACCCGCGCAGCACCTCGACGAACTTCTCCGGCTCCTGCGAGTGCACCCAGTGGCCGGCCTCGCGGATCGTCACCCGGTGCGTCCGGGGGAACAGCCGGCGCATCTGCGGTGCGTGCTCGTCACGGACGTAGTCCGAGCGCCCGCCGGCCACCCAGAGCACCGGCCCCTCGTAGACGGCCTCCCCGGTGTCCGGGAAGCCGCCGATGGTGTCCAGGCTCGACCGCAGCAGCTCGAGGTTCGGCTCCCACGACAGCCCGTCCGGGCCGCTGCGCAGGTTCTGCAGCAGGAAGCTGCGGGTGGTGTCCCACGGGATGGGCTCCTTGAGGGCCTCGTCCGCGTCCGAGCGGCGTTCCACGGCCGTGAGGTCCACGGCCGCCAGGCTGTCCAGCAGGTGGGCGAACTCCCCCTCGCCGCCCCCGGACCGGGTGGGCGCGATGTCGACCACGACGAGCCGGGAGACGAGCTCCGGGTGGCGCAGCGCCAGCACCATGGCCACCTTGCCGCCGAGGGAGTGCCCCACGACGGCGACCGGCCCCTCCGCGGCGAAGTCCTCCCGGAGGGTCTCGGCCACGGAGTCGGCCATCTGCCGGTAGTCCACCCGGTCCGTCCACCCGGACCGGCCGTGGTTGGGCAGGTCCACCAGCAGGCTGCGGTAGTCCGGTCGGAGGTCCTTGGCGATCCGGGTGAAGTTCTTGCCCCGGCCGAACAGGCCGTGCAGGAAGACGATGCGGTCGCCGTCGTCCCCGACGCGGGTCGTGTGCAGGGTGCTCGTCCGGAAGTCAGCCATCCTCCGAGCTTAGGGTCTCGGCCGCCGCAGGCCCGCACCGCCGCAGGCCCGGACCGCCGGAGACCCGCACTGCGGGAGGACAGCGCGGGCCTCCGGGGCATGGTCCCCGGGAACCGGGGCACGCGGCCGGACGCCCACGGGGCGGTGCTCCCGTCACGCGCCGTGGACTCAATGCCCCACAGTCGCCCCGAACTGTTGTCACGGCCACCGGCGGAGTGGTCCGATAGTGCACATGAAGAAGCTCATCAACGACCCGGCCGATGTCGTCCGGGAGGCCCTGCTGGGCATGCAGGCGGCGCACGGGGACCGCCTGCGCGTCGACCACTCCAACCGCGTCGTCTTCCGCGCCGACGTCCCCCGGCGCGGCAAGGTCGGGCTGGTCTCCGGCGGCGGCTCCGGGCACGAGCCGATGCACGGCGGGTTCGTGGGCCCGGGCATGCTGGACGCCGCCTGCGCCGGCGAGGTGTTCACTTCCCCGGTGCCGGACCAGATGCTCGCCGCGACCCTCGGCGTCGACGGCGGCGCCGGCGTCCTGCACATCGTGAAGAACTACACCGGCGACGTCATGAACTTCGAGATGGCCGCCGAGCTCGCCGCCGAGAACGGTGTCGAGGTGGTCTCGGTCGTCACCGACGACGACGTCGCGGTGCAGGACAGCCTGTACACCGCCGGACGCCGCGGTGTGGGGGTGACCGTGCTGCTGGAGAAGATCGCCGGTGCGGCGGCCGAGGAGGGCCGTCCGCTCTCCGAGGTCGCCGACCTCGCGCGGCGGGTCGACGAGCAGGGGCGCAGCATGGGCATGGCGCTCACCTCGTGCACGGTCCCGGCCGCGGGCCGGCCCACGTTCGAGCTCGGCGAGAACGAGATCGAGGTCGGCATCGGCATCCACGGCGAGCCCGGACGCGAGCGGCGTCCGCTCGCCCCCGCGCGGGAGGTCGCGGCCATGCTCGTCGAGCCGGTCCTCGCCGACCTGCCCGCGGCCGACGGCGCCCCGGTGATCGCGTTCCTCAACGGCATGGGCGGCACGCCGCTGATCGAGCTGTACATCATGTACTCCGAGGTGCAGCAGCTGCTGGAGAAGGCCGGCGTCCCGGTCGCCCGCAGCCTGGTCGGCAACTACATCACCTCGCTGGAGATGGCCGGCTGTTCCGTGACCCTGCTGCGCGCGGACGACGAGCTCGTCCGCCTGTGGGACGCCCCGGTCAACACGCCCGGCCTGCGCTGGGGCATCTGATGCCCGAGGTCACCGCCGAGGGTCTCGAGCGCTGGCTGCGGAGGTTCGCCGACGTCGTCCACGACCACGCCGCCGAGCTGACGGAGCTCGACTCCGCCATCGGCGACGCCGACCACGGCAGCAACATGGACCGTGGCATGCGCGCGGTCGTCGGCGCGCTGGACGACGGCGCCGCCGGCGCCGCCGACGCGATGCTGAAGAAGGCCGGCATGACCCTGGTCAGCACCGTCGGCGGGGCCAGCGGCCCGCTGTACGGCACGTTCTTCCTGCGGGTCGGCGGCGGGCTGGCCGGGGGGCAGGCCGTCGACGCCGCCACGCTGGGCCGGGCGCTGCGGGCCGGGCTGGAGGGCGTGGTCGCCCGGGGCAAGGCCGAACCGGGCGACAAGACGATGGTGGACGCGCTGGTGCCGGCGCTCGACGCGTACGACGCGGCCGTGGCCGGGGGCGCCGGCATCGCCGAGGCGCTGTCCGCGGCGGCCGACGCGGCAGAGGAGGGCTGCGCCGCGACGATCCCGCTCGTGGCGCGCAAGGGCCGGGCCAGCTATCTGGGGCCGCGCAGCGCGGGCCACCAGGACCCGGGCGCCACCAGCACGGCGCTGCTGCTGCGCTCCGCCGCCGACAGCCTGCCGTGATCGGCATCGTCGTCGTCTCGCACAGCCGGGCGCTGGCCGAGGCGGCCGTCGAGCTGGCCTGCGAGATGGTCGACGAGCGCCCGCCGATCGCCCTGGCGGCGGGCGCGGGCGACGGGTTCGGCACGGACGCGGCCGCGGTCGCCGAGGCCATCACCGCCGTGGACTCGCCGGACGGCGTGCTGGTGCTCCTCGACCTCGGCAGCGCCGTGCTCAGCGCGGAGATGGCACAGGAGTTCGTCCCGCCCGACGTCGCCGAGCGGGTGCGCCTGTCGCCCGCTCCGCTCGTCGAGGGACTGGTCGCCGCCGTGGTGACGGCGGCCACCGGCGCGCCGCTGGACGCGGTGCTCGAGGAGGCCGGCCGCGGCCTGGCCGCCAAGCAGGTCCACCTCGGGGAGGCGGCGGCCCCGTCCGCGTCCGGGACGCCGGCGCCGCCCGCGGTGCCCGAGGTCGTCGCCGAGCTGCCCGTGGACACCCCGCACGGCCTGCACGCGCGCCCGGCCGCCCGGCTGGTCGGGCTCGTGCGGGCCGCCGACGCCGCCGCCGCGGTCACGAACCTGCGCACGGGCCGCGGGCCGGTCGACGCCCGCAGCCTCTCCGGGCTCGTGACGCTCGCCGTCCGGCAGGGCGACCGGCTGCGCTTCGAGGCGTCCGGACCCGGCGCCGAGTCGCTGGCCGAGGCGGTGCGGGCGCTGGCCGCGGACTCCTGGGGCGACCGGCCCCCCGAGCCGGCAGCCCCCGCGGCCCCCGGGTCGGCGGCTCCGGCGGACGTCGCCCTCGGCCCGGCGGTCGTGCGAGGCGGCGCGGTCGACCTCTCCGGCTACCGGCCGGGCGACCCGGCCGAGGAGCGGCGGCGCTCGGACGCCGCCGTCGCCCGCGCGCTCGCCGAGCTGGCCGCCCTGCGCCGGTCCGCCGCCGGAGGCCCCGGCCCCGCGGGCGCCGTCCTCGAGGCCCACGAGGCCCTGCTCGCCGACCCCGAGCTGACCGGCGCCGTGGCCGCCGACATCGCCGCCGGCGCGTCCGCGCCCACGGCGTGGGGGGACCGGCTCGCCGCGCTGGGCGGGGAGCTCGAGGCGATGGACGACCCCTACCTGCGAGCGCGCGCCGAGGACGTCCGCAGCGTGCGGCAGCGGGTGCTCGCCGCCCTGGCCGGACCCGGCGTCCCCGACGAGGCGGTCCCGGCGGACGGCCCGCCCGTGGTCCTCGTCGTGCGGGAGCTCGACGCCGCGACGGCGGCGACGCTGGACCCGCAGCGGGTCGCGGGCGTCGTCACGGTTGCGGGCGGGGACACCGGCCACGGCGTCCTGGTCGCCCGCTCACGCGGCATCCCGGTGTACCACGACGCCGGGCCGGCCGCGGCCGCCGTGGCACCCGGCGCCGTCGTCGGCTTCGACGCGCGGGCCCGGCGGTTCGTCGTCGACCCCGGCGAGGACACCCGGCGCTCCCTCCGCGAGCTGTCGGCCGCCCGGGCCGCCGAGGCCGAGCGGGTCCTGGCGCGGGCCCACGAGCCGGGCGCGACCGCGGACGGCCACCTGGTGCCGGTGCTCGCCAACATCACGACGCCCGCCGACGCCGGCCGGGCCGTCGCGTCCGGCGCGCAGGGGTGCGGGCTGCTGCGCACCGAGGTCCTGTTCGGCCACCTGGACGACGCCCCGTCGGTCGAGGCGCAGGCGGCCGCGTTCGCCGGGATCGCCGAGGCGTTCGCCGGGCGGCCCGTGACCGTCCGCACCTGGGACGTGGGCGGCGACAAGCCGCTGCCGTTCCTGCCGGCGCCCACCGAGGCGAACCCGTTCCTCGGCGAGCGCGGGCTGCGGCTCATGCGGCGGGCCCCGGAGGTGCTCCTCGACCAGCTGACCGCGATCTGCCGGGTGGCCCGGGACCACCCGGTGCACGTCATGTTCCCGATGGTCAGCACCGCCGAGGAGGTGGCCTGGGCGCTGGAGCGGCTCGACGAGGCGGCCGCGGCGGCCGGCGGCCGTCCGGCGGGGATGCGGGTCGGCGTCATGATCGAGGTCCCGGCCGCGGCCCTGGCCGTCCGCCGCGTCGCGCAGGGGCTCGACTTCGTGAGCATCGGCACCAACGACCTCGCGCAGTACACGATGGCGGCCGAACGGGGCAACACCGCGGTCTCCGCGCTGGCGGACGCCCGGCATCCGGCCGTGCTCGACCTGGTGGCCCGGGTGTGCGCCGATGTGCCCGAGGGCACGCACGTCGCGGTGTGCGGCAACCTCGCCGGCGACCCCGCCGCGGCGGTGATGCTCGCCGGGCTGGGCGTCGAGGAGCTCAGCGTGGTGCCCACCCAGGTGGCGCTCGTCAAGGCGCGGCTGCGGGACGTGACCCTGGCCGGCGCGCGGGATCTCGCGCGGCGGGCCCTGGCCTGCGGGTCCGCCGACGAGGTGCGTGCGCTGCTGGCGGGCGCTGCCGGCCCTGCGGGCACGGACCGGACGGGACGCTGACCGTGCCCGCCCCGGCCCGGCCGTGGCCCGGGCCGAGGCCTCCCGTCCGCCACGGCACCGGCCCGGAGGATCCGGGGGCCCGGCTCGGGGCCGGCGGGAAAGGCCCCGTAGACTCGGACCCGTGACCGACGCGACCCCGACCCCTGCCGGCAACCACCTCCCCGAGCGGGTCTCCGAGCTCTTCGACCCGGCGCAGTGGCGCACGGTCGAGGGCTTCGAGGACCTCCGGGACCTCACCTACCACCGCGGCGTGGAGCGGGACGGCGACGGCGCCGTGCTGCGCGACCTGCCGTGGGTGCGGATCGCCTTCCACCGCCCGGAGGTCCGCAACGCCTTCCGCCCCGGCACCGTGGACGAGCTGTACCGCGCCCTCGACCACGCACGGATGAGCTCCGACGTGGGCGCCGTGATCCTCACCGGCAACGGCCCCTCCGCCAAGGACGGCGGCTGGGCCTTCTGCTCCGGCGGGGACCAGCGCATCCGCGGCCGCGACGGCTACCGCTACGCCGGCGGCGAGACCGCCGAGTCCATCGACCCGGCCCGCGCGGGGCGGCTGCACATCCTGGAGGTGCAGCGGCTGATCCGCACGATGCCCAAGGTGGTGATCGCCGCGGTCCCCGGCTGGGCCGCCGGCGGAGGCCACTCCCTGCACGTGGTCTGCGACCTCACGATCGCCTCCCGCGAGCACGCCCGGTTCAAGCAGACCGACGCCACGGTGGGCTCCTTCGACGCCGGCTACGGCTCGGCCCTGCTCGCCCGCCAGGTGGGGCAGAAGTTCGCCCGGGAGATCTTCTTCCTCGCCCGCGAGTACGACGCCCAGCGGATGCTCGAGATGGGCGCGGTCAACGAGGTCGTCCCGCACGCGCAGCTGGAGGACGCGGCGGTCGCCGCCGCCCGGGACGTGGCCGCCCAGTCCCCGCAGGCGATCCGGATGCTGAAGTTCGCGTTCAACCTGCCCGACGACGGCATGGTCGGCCAGCAGGTCTTCGCCGGGGAGGCGACCCGGATGGCGTACATGACCGACGAGGCCGTCGAGGGCCGCGACGCGTTCCTGGGCAAGCGGGACCCGGACTGGTCCGGCTTCCCGTACTACTTCTAGGCCGCGGTCCCGGCCGGCAGCACGAGGAGGAGGGCCGTGATGGCCGAGCTGATCGTTCCCGACGACGCCGTGGTCCTCGACGGCCCCGTGGCCGACGACCCCCTGCGGCTGCTGTCGCCGCTGACCCGGGCGCTCGGGCGGGCGGGACCCGCCGTCGTGGTGCGCACCTCCGGGTCGACCGGCCGCGCCAAGCGCACGGTGCTCACGCGGGACGCCCTCGCCGCGTCCTCCATGGCCACCGCGGTGCGCACGGGCGCGGTGGGCCAGTGGCTGCTGGCCCTGCCCGTCCACTACGTCGCCGGGCTCCAGGTCCTGGTCCGCTCCCTCTACGCCGGGACGGACCCCGTGGCGCTGGACCCCGCCGCCCGCTTCACGCCGGAGGCCTTCGCGGCGGCCGCCGAACGGCTGGAGGACCCGGTGCGCTTCACCTCCCTGGTCCCCACCCAGCTGCAGCGGATCCTGGAACCGGAGTCCGGGCCCCGCAACGGGGACGCCGTCTCGGCCCTGAAGAGCTTATCCGCGATCCTGCTGGGCGGCTCGGCGGCCTCCCCGCGGCTGCTCGCGGCCGCCCGGGAGGCGGACCTGCGCGTGATCAGCACCTACGGCATGTCCGAGACCTGCGGGGGCTGCGTCTACGACGGCGTGGCCCTGGACGGGGTCTCCGTGCACGTCGAGCAGGACGGCGGGCGGCCCGGCACCCCGCCCGCGCCGGGGCCCGGGCGGATCTGGCTGGGCGGGGCGGTGGTCGCCGCCGGCTACGCCGGGGACCCGGAGCAGACCGCGCGGCACTTCCACGAGGCCGCGGGGACCCGCTGGTACCGCACGGACGACCTCGGGGAGCTCTCCCCGGGCGGCGTGCTCTCGGTGCACGGGCGGGTCGACGACGTCCTGAACACCGGCGGGGTGAAGGTCTCCGCGGGGCGGGTCACCGCCGTGCTGGACCGGCACCCGGCCGTGCGCCAGGCGCTCGTGCTGGGCGTGCCCGACCCCGAGTGGGGCCAGGCGGTGGGCGCCGCCGTGGTCGCGGCCGCGGGCACCGACCGGGCCCGGCTGCGCGCCGAGCTCGCGGAGGCGGTGCGCGCCGAGCACGGGAGCGCCGCCGTGCCCCGCCGCTGGGCCTGGCCGCAGGAGCTGCCGATGCTGCCCACCGGCAAGCCGGACCGCGCGGCGGTGGCCCGCCTGCTCGGTTGAGCCGGGCGGGCCCCGCCCGGGACCGTGACACAATGGTGGGCGGCCCGGGCCCCCACCGCGGTCCCCCACTCCGCGCGAGACGCATCGCGGCCGCGCGGGACACATCGTGACGGAGGTAGCCCGTGGCCACGCCAGCCCAGTGGATCGAGGGAGCCCGGCTCCGGACGCTGCCCATGGCGGTGGCCCCGGTCGTGGCCGGCTCCGCAGCGGCCCAGGCCCTGCACTCCTTCGACCCCGTCCGCGCGGTCCTCGCCCTGCTGGTGGCCCTCTTCCTGCAGATCGGCGTGAACTACGCCAACGACTACTCCGACGGCATCAAGGGCACCGACGACGTGCGGGTCGGCCCGCTGCGGCTGACCGGCTCCGGGGCCGCGGCCCCCGGGCAGGTGAAGGCGGCGGCGCTGCTGTGCTTCGGCCTGGGCGCGCTCGCCGGCGCGGCCCTGGTGGTGCTCAGCCGCCAGTGGTGGTTCATCCCCGTGGGGCTCTCCGCCGTGCTCGCCGCGTGGGGCTACACCGGCGGGAGGACCCCGTACGGGTACCGGGGGCTCGGCGACGTGTTCGTGTTCGTCTACTTCGGGCTCGTGGCCGTGCTCGGCACCACGCTGACCCAGGCCGGCGCCCTCAACCTCGAGGCGTGGGTCGCGGCCCTGGCCACCGGCCTGATCGCCACCGCCCTGCTGATGGCCAACAACATCCGGGACCTGCCCGGGGACCGGGAGGTCGGCAAGCGGACGCTGGCCGTGCGGCTGGGCGATCCGCCGGCCCGGGTGGTGTTCACCGCCGAGATCGCCGTGGCGTTCGCGCTGGTGCTGTTCCTGGTGCCGGGCAACCCGTGGATGCTCGTCGTGCTGCTGCTCGTGCCGCTGGCGCTGCCGCCGGTGGCCACGGTCCTGCGGGTGCAGGACCGCCGCCAGCTCATCCCCGTGCTGAAGCAGGTCGGGGTGCTCAACGTGGGGTGGGCCGTGCTGTTCTCCCTGGCGGTGCTGCTGCAGCAGTGGCTGTGAGCCCCCGCTGAGCGCTCAGACCTCGCGCCCGTCCTCGCGCAGCTTCCGGTCCACGTAGGCGTCCTCGACCTCCTGGTCCTCGAGCGCCACCCGGTTGCGGGGCCGCGGGGAGCGGGCGACCCACCGGCGCAGCTCCTCCCCCGCGGCCGTGTGCAGGCGCGGGAAGAACAGGTAGGAGACCGCGAAGGACGCGGCCACGGCGGCGATCCCGGACAGGATCAGCCCCGCGCCCAGCCACATGCTGAGCAGGAAGACCAGCACGAGGAGGCCGAAGCGGAGCAGGGAGTACTTCAGGAAGTTCACCCCGCCAGTCTACCGAGCCGACCTGGAAGATCTCCCCGGGCGCTGAGCTGGCGCCCAGGCAACTCCCCTACGATTGTCGGCATGGGCAGAGCCATCCTCATCATCGGCGCAGCCGCACTGGCGGTGGGCGTCATCGTGTACTCCCTCATCGAGTGCGCCCGGACCGACAGCGCCGCCATGCGCGGCCTCCGCAAGGGGGGCTGGATCGCGGTGATCGTCCTCCTCCCGCTGCTCGGCGCCCTCCTGTGGCTGTTCCTGGGCCGCCCCCGGGGCACCGCGGACTCCTCCGCCCCCGCGCGCGGGAAGGGCCCGGACGACGACCCCCAGTTCCTGCGCAACCTCGAGGAGCGCCGCCGGCAGCAGGAGCAGGCCGAGAAGCTGCGCCGGTGGGAGGAGGAGCTGCGCCGCGGCGACGGGTCCACCGGCGGGCGCCCCGGTCCGGCCGGGCCCGGGAACGGCTCCCCGGGCGGCTCCCCGGGCGGGTCCTCGGCCGGCCGCGCCGACGACGCCTCCGACGACTCCCCCGGCAAGAACCGGCCGCCGCGCGACTGACCTCCCCTCCTGACGGCGGCCGTCCCGGCGGCGCTCGACCAGGCCGCCCGGTCCGGGACGGGCGGGGCTCCGTGCGGGCCCGCACGCCCCCGGCACGGGCACGCGCACGCCGCGCTCCGCCCGCGCGCACGGTGATGCAGCCGCTGCTGCTGGTGACGGCCGTGGCCGGTTCGGCGGGGCTGGGCCTCGCAGCCCCCATGGCCGGGCCCGCGGCCGTGCCGACCCCGGGCACGTTCGCGCTCATGCTCGGCCCCGTGGCCGCCGGGGCGCTGCTGGTGCGCGCCGGCCTGGAGCTCACCCGGCCCGTGCCGGCCGCCGTGGCGCGGACTCCCGCCCGCGCGGTGGCCTGAGCGCTCCGGGAACACCACGGCCCGCGCCGGCGGTCGTGCCGGTGCGGGCCGTGGTGCAGGAGCCGCCGTGAGCGGGCCCCGCTGCGGGAGCGGTGGAGAGCGGGACGCGGAATCCGGTCCGTGGAATCGGCGCCGTGGAGTCCGCGCCGTGCCGGGAGCGGCCGGGCGGCTCAGACGCCGGCGTAGGAGTGCAGGCCGGCGAAGAGCGTGTTGACCACGGTGAAGTTGAAGATGATGCACAGGTACCCGGCGATCGACAGCCACGCCGAGCGGGTGCCGGTCCAGCCGCGGGTCGCGCGGGCGTGCATGTAGGCGGCGTAGACCACCCAGATCACGAACGTCCAGACCTCCTTGGTGTCCCAGCCCCAGTACCGGCCCCACGCCTGCTCGGCCCAGATGGCCCCGGCGGCGAGGGTGAAGGTCCAGAAGGCGAAACCGACCGCGTTGAGCCGGAAGGAGAGGTTCTCCAGCGCCTGGGCGGACGGGACCATCCGCAGGACGTCCATGCCGGGGGCCTGCCCGGCCAGGATCGCCCGCTCGCGCCGGGCCTGCAGCAGCTGCAGCACGGCCATGGCGAAGGTGATGGTGAACACGCCCGAGGCCGCCACCGCGATGGACACGTGGATCACCAGCCACCACGACTGCAGCGCCGGCTGCAGCGGGCCCACGGGCGTGGGGAAGCCGATCGTCGCCGCGCAGAGCATGATCACCACGAGCCCGGAGACGAGGGTCCCCACGAAGCGCAGGTCCCGGGCGAGCAGGGCCAGCAGGTAGACCCCGGCGACGACGAGGGCGCCCGTGGTGCAGAACTCGTACATGTTGCCCCAGGGCACCCGGCCCGCCGCGAACGCCCGGCTCAGCACGGCGGCGGCGTGGACCAGGAACGCGAGGACCATGACGGCCACGGCCACGCGCGCCGCGGGTCGGCGCTCCCCGGTGTAGCGCATCTGCTCGTCGGCCACGTGCTCGGCCAGCGCGGACCGGGCGTCCGTGCGGTAGCCGCGCCCGCGGTGGCCCGCCCCGTGCCCGGCCCGCGGGTCGGCGGGCTCGGCGGCGTCCTGCGCGCCCGCCCGGGCCGCGGCGGCGCCGACGAGCTGGCGCTCCTCGGCCTCGGCCGTGCCGCGCAGGGCCTTGGAGTGGGCGGCCATGTCCCACGCGAAGGCGACGAAGCTGACCAGGTAGGTCATGGCGGCCAGGAGCATGAACAGCTCGCTCCAGGCGCCCAGGGTCTCGTTGACGGTCATGCCGCTCATCCTCTCACTCGTTCCCGGACGCCGGCTCGGAGCCCGCCCGGGCGGGGGCGGGCCCCGCGGTCTCCCGGTCCCGCACACCGGCGGACTCCCACTGCCCGGTCCACAGCTCGCCCAGCCGCTCGGCCTCGGCCGTGAGCCGGGGGTCCTCGCCGCGCGCCAGCAGCCCGTACTCGAGCACCGTGCAGGCCCGGCCGTCCTCGTCCGTGCCCCGTGCCGCCCGCACCCAGACCCGGCGGCGGGAGATGAACAGGGACATCAGCAGGCCCGTGAAGGCCAGCACGAAGGAGACCAGGGCGCCTGTCTTGCCGGGGTCGTAGTGGACGTCCAGGCCCACGTAGCGCTTCACGTCGAGGAACTCCACGGTCCCCTTGCCGTCGGGCAGCTCGTGCACGGGGTTCGCGGCGTCGAGGGTGATCGCGCCGTTCTCGTTGGTCATGGCGTTGAGCTCGGTGAGCTGCTCGACGTCGAGCACGTACACGTTCTGCGGGGCGCCGGTGTCCAGTCCCAGGTCGCCGTGGTAGGCGGAGAGGATCAGCCGGGGGTTGGCCAGGCCCGGGTCCACCGAGCGGGGCATCTCCCCCTCCCCGCCGACGGCGGTGGGCAGGAGCAGCCCCACGAAGCCGAGCTGGTCGGGGCGGGCGTCCGGGACCTTGAGCACGAGCGAGGAGGTGTACACGCCGTCGGAGGGGACGGTCACCACGGGGCCCTCGAAGGCGACGTCCCCGTTGCCGTCCGTCACCCGGATCACCGGGGCGTAGCCGTTGCCCACGAGGTAGCTCTTCACGCCGTTCACGTTCAGCGGCTGGTTGACCTTCAGCACCTCCTCCCGCGGCTCGGCGCCGGGCTCGTCCTGCACGGTGACCTCGGCGGTGAAGTCCAGCGGCGCCCCGTAGTTGCGCGGGTTGGTGGTGTCCCGGTTGAACTCGGCCTCGAAGCGGTCGAGCCGGATCGAGAACGGCTCCAGCCAGTCGGCGTCGTAGTTGGTGCCGGGGGTGAAGGAGTCGTAGCCGATGAGGGTGTTGACGAAGGACTCGCCCTCCACGACCACCCGCTGGCCCTTGTAGCCGAACAGGGACCCGACGGCCACGGAGACCAGCACGCCCAGCAGCGCCAGGTGGAAGACGATGTTGCCGACCTCCTTCCACATCCCGCGCTCGGCGGCGACCGAGGGGGCGGCCGAGCCGGCGTCCCGCACCGCGACCCGGTAGCCGCGCTTCTTCAGCAGCCGGGCCGCGTCGGCGACGACGTCGTCGGGGGCCGGGGCCTCGGCGCCGTCGCGGCCGCCGAGCGTCAGCGCACGGTGCTCGGGCAGCCGCTCCAGCCGCCGCGGGGTGCGCGGGGGCTCGGCCCGCCAGGCCCGCCAGTGCTTGGCCGCGCGCGGCAGCACGCAGCCCACGAGGGAGACGAACAGCAGGATGTAGACGGCGGAGAACCAGGCCGAGGAGAACACGTCGAAGAACTGCAGCCGGTCCAGCCACTCCCCCAGGACCGGGTTGTTGTCCAGGTAGTCCTGCACGGCCGCCGGGTCCTGGATCCGCTGCGGGAAGATCGATCCGGGCACCGCCGCGACGGCCAGCAGCAGGAGCAGGAACAAAGCGGTGTTCATCTTCGTGAGCTGCGTCCACGCCCACCGGGCCATGCCGCGGGGCCCGAGGGCCGGGAGCTCGGCGTCGGAGGAGCGCCCGCGGGGCGGCTCCGTGGGCGCGGCAGGACCCGACGAGGGAGGCGCTGGTGTGCTCATGCCGGTCTTTCTGTGGTCGGGGCGGGACGGGGTGCCGGAGGGGCTCAGATCGGCATCACCCAGTCGGTGACGAGCTCGGCCTGCACCCAGGACACGAACGCGGTCCACGCCCCCGTCATCATGAGCAGCCCGACCAGGACGAGGAGGCCCCCGCCGGCGCGCTGGATGGTGAGGCGGTGCCGTCGGAAGAAGCCCATGGCCCCCATGCCCCGGCGCAGCGCCAGGGCCAGGAGGAGGAAGGGCACCCCGAGGCCCAGGCAGTAGGCCACCGTGAGCACGGCGGCCTTCCCGGCCGAGGCGCCGTCCACGTACACGAGGGCCTGCACGGCGGCGAACGTCGGGCCGATGCAGGGCGCCCAGCCGAGGCCGAAGGTGACGCCGAGCAGCGGGGCGCCCCACAGGCCGGGCGGGGGGCGGCGCTCGATCTTGCGGTCCCGCTGGAAGAACGACACCCCGCCGAGGAAGACGACGCCCATGAGCACCACCAGGGCGCCGAGCACCACGGTGATCCAGCTCTGCCCCAGGAACCAGGCGTAGGCGCCCAGCTGGGCGAGCAGCACGGACATCAGCAGGAACACGGCCGAGAAGCCGAGCACGAACAGGCTGATCCCGGCCAGCACCCGGCCGCGGCGCTGGTCCTGCAGGTCCGCGCCCGTCAGGCCCGTCACGTAGCCCAGGTAGCCGGGCACGAGCGGCAGCACGCACGGGGACGCGAAGGAGACCAGCCCGGCGAGCAGTGCCACGGGCAGGGCGACGAGGAGGGAGCCGTCGAGGACGATCTCGGCGAACGGGTTGCCGGCCGTCATGCCGCTTCGGCCACCGTGTCCTCGAGCAGGGTCTCCAGCACGGAGCGCTCGGCGATGCCGAGGATGCGGGCGGCCACCCGGCCCTCGGCGTCGAGGACCAGCGTGGTGGGCACGGCCTGCGGGGGCACGTAGGCGCTCAGGGCCATCAGCACGCCCCCGTCCTTGTCCTCGAAGGAGGGATAGGGGATCTCGAAGGTGCGCTCGAACGCCTCCGCGGTGGCCTGCTCGTCGCGCAGGTTCACGCCGTAGAAGGCGGCCCGGCCGTCGAAGCGCTCGGCGAGCTCCCGGAGGTCGGGGGCCTCGACCCGGCACGGGGCGCACCCGGCGTACCAGAAGTTGAGCAGCGCGGGGGTTCCGCGGAGGTCCTCGGCCGAGACCACGGTGCCGTCGAAGAGGGTGCCCTCGAACTGCACGGGCTCCCCGCGCTCCCCGGCCGCGTACTCCGAGACGGTGCCGTCGCCGGCGATGTAGCCCTTCTGGTCCCCGGAGTTGGCCTGCTGGGCCAGCGAGTCCTCCTCGGTGCACCCGGCGAGGGCGAGCCCGAGGACGCCCAGGCCCGCGAGCGAGAGCACGCGGCGGCGGGACGGACGGGAGGAGGGCGAGGGACGGGAGGTCACGGACGGATCACCTGGTGCTCTGGACGGGACGGGGACGGCGGCGGCGCCCCGCCATTATGAACCGGGAAGCTGGTTGACCCCTGGATAGTAGACGGCGGCGGGCTCGCGGTACTCGACCCGGGGCGGGCGCCCGGCGTCGAGGTCGTCGAACACGAGCGAGGTCAGGGAGGCCAGGTTGCACTGCCGCCGGCGCGGGTCGTGCGGCAGGGGACGGCCCTCGGCGGAGCGCCGGGCCAGCCAGATCGGCAGCTGGTGGGAGACCACCACGGCCTCGGCGCCGTCCCCGCCGCGCTCCACGGCGGTGCGCCCGGCCTCCAGCACGGCCTCGGCCATGCGGGCCACCTGCCGTCGGTAGGGCTCCCCCCAGGAGGGGCGCAGCGGGTTGCGCAGGTGGGGCCAGTGCCGCGGCTTGAGCAGCTCGAGGGCGTCCACGTGCAGGCCCTCGAAGTGGTTGGGGGCCTCGATCACCCGCTCGTCGGGGTGCACCGGCAGCCGCAGCTCCCGCGCCACCGGCGCGGCGGTCTCCCGCGTCCGCTGCAGCGGGGAGGAGACGAGGTGGACGATGCGCGAGCCGTCGCCGACCCGGCGGACGAGGTCGGCGGCGGCGGCCTCGGCCATCCGCGCGCCCAGCTCGGTGAGGCCGTAGCCGGGGAGCCTGCCGTAGACGATGCGGTCCGGGTTGAGGACCTGGCCGTGGCGCAGCAGGTGGATCGTCGAGGAGGGCATGCTCCCATGCTCCCAGACGGGCGCGCCGGCCCCCAAAACGGGGGCCCGGCTCAGCCGGCCAGGCGCTCGCGCAGCAGCCGGGCGAGCCGGCGCTCGTCGATCTGCCAGAAGTCGCGTGGCACGCCGTCGACGAGCAGCACCGGGATCTCCTCCGCGTGCCGGCGGGCCAGCTCGGGGTCGCCGTCGACGTCGACCTCGGCCCAGCCCAGGCCCAGCGCGGAGGTGACCCGGTCCACCGACGCCCGGGCCGCCTCGCAGAGGTGGCACCCGGGGCGGGTCAGCAGGGTCACGGCCGGGGGCGTCGGGGAGCTCATGGGTCCATGCTACGGCCCGCCCCGGCGCCTCCGGGCCGCGTCCCGGCAACGCCGCGGGGCCGCCGTCCCCGGGAGGACGGCGGCCCCGCTGGCGGTGTCAGCGCCGGGTCACTTCTTGTTGCGGCGCTGGTGACGGGTCTTGCGGAGGAGCTTGCGGTGCTTCTTCTTGGACATGCGCTTGCGGCGCTTCTTGATCACTGAACCCATAGGATCCCTCGCATCTTTATGTCTCGGTGGTGTTCCCCGGGAACTCCGCGACAGGCGGGAACCGGGGTGCCGGCCCTCGGACGGGAACGGCCGGGCAAACGTTCACTGACACCCTACCGTCTCGCAGGGAAATTGCCGTATTCGTCCCCGGTGGACGGCGCTCAGGCGCTGCGCGGCACCTCCGACGGGCCGCCGGGCTCCTCCGCGGCGCGCACCGGCAGCTCCCCCGTGGCGACGGGCACGGCCGGGTCGGCCGGCGCGTCCGGGGCGGGGCCGGGGGTGCGCTGCTCCTGGTCGGGGTCCACGCCGGCCTCGCGGTACTGGTACTCGATGTGCTCGGCGACCAGCCGGGCCGCGAGCCTGCGGTCGCCCGCCTCCACGGCGGAGTAGATCGCCTGGTGCTCGGCGCGCAGCCGCTCCGAGGTGGCGCTCCACAGGGGCACGTGGCCCACGAGGGCCATCGTGTACTCGTAGATCGAGTCCCGCAGCGAGGACATCAGGGCGGAGACCACCGAGTTGCCCGCGGTCTTGCACAGCGCGATGTGGAAGCTCACCTCGAGGTGGTGGAACTCCTTGAGCGAGAGGTCGTCCCGGCCCATCTGCTCGAGCAGCGCCCGCAGCTCGGCCATGGCCGGGTGCCGGGGGTCCGAGCGCTCCAGCGCCCAGGTCTCGAGCAGCACCCGGGTCTGCACGATGTCCCGCAGCGGGTAGTCCGAGGTGGCCATGTGCAGCTGCAGGGCCGGACCGGCGGAGGCCGCCGGCTCCCGGACCAGCATGGGCAGGATCGACTTGCGCGGCCCGTCGAAGAGACGGACGATCCCCTGCGCCTCCAGGGTCTTGAGCGCCTCCCGCATGTTGTTGCGGGACACGCGGTGGATGGCCGCGAGGTCGCGGTCCGAGGGCAGTTGTTGGCCCAGCACGAGATGGCCGTCGAACAGCTCGTTCTCCAGCCACTGCAGGACCTGTCGATGCGTTGCCATAGTCTCCAGGGTAGGTCCCCCGCGGCCCGCCGTGGGGCGGTCGCGGGTCCGGACGTGTCGGAAGTGCGGACGGGTGGGACCGCCGGGCCCGGCCGGAGCCGGGCCCGGCGCGGATCAGATGAGGCCCTGGGCCATCATGGCGCCGGCCACCTTGACGAAGCCGGCGATGTTGGCGCCGGCCACGTAGTTGCCGGGCATGCCGTAGTCCTCGGCGGTCTCGGCGCACCGGTCGTGGATCGACGTCATGATCTGCCCGAGCCGCTCCTCCGTGTAGCCGAAGGTCCACGAGTCCCGGGACGCGTTCTGCTGCATCTCCAGCGCGGAGGTCGCCACGCCGCCGGCGTTGGCCGCCTTGCCGGGGCCGAAGAGCACCCCGGCCTCCTGGAACATCCGCGTGGCCTCGCCGGTGGAGGGCATGTTGGCGCCCTCGGCCACGGCCACCACGCCGTGCGCCAGCAGCTTCTTGGCGTGGGAGCCGTCCAGCTCGTTCTGGGTGGCGCACGGCAGGGCCACGGTGCCGGGGACGTCCCACACGGAGCCCTTGGCGATGAACCGGGCGCGCCCGCCGCGGCGCTCGGCGTACTCCGAGATCCGGCCGCGCTCAACCTCCTTGATCTGGCGCAGCAGCTCCAGGTCGATGCCGTCGGGGTCCACCACGCAGCCGCCGGAGTCGGAGGCGGTGATCACCGTGGCCCCCAGGTGCTGGGCCCGGGCGATGGCGAAGGTCGCCACGTTGCCGGACCCGGAGACCAGCACCGTCTGCCCGTCGAAGGACTGCCCGCGGGTGCGCAGCATCTCCTCGGCGAACATCACGGTGCCGTACCCGGTGGCCTCGGTGCGCACGAGGGACCCGCCCCAGCTCAGCCCCTTGCCGGTGAGCACGCCCGACTCGTAGCGGTTGGTGATGCGCTTGTACTGGCCGAACAGGTAGCCGATCTCGCGCCCGCCCACGCCGATGTCGCCGGCCGGGACGTCCGTGTACTCGCCGATGTGGCGGTAGAGCTCGGTCATGAAGGACTGGCAGAAGCGCATGATCTCCGCGTCGGAGCGCCCGCTGGGATCGAAGTCCGAGCCGCCCTTGCCGCCGCCGATGGGCATGCCGGTGAGGGCGTTCTTGAAGATCTGCTCGAAGCCCAGGAACTTCACGATGCCGAGGTAGACGGACGGGTGGAAGCGCAGTCCGCCCTTGTAGGGCCCCAGCGCGGAGTTGAACTCCACGCGGAAGCCGCGGTTGATGTGCACGCGGCCCTCGTCGTCGGTCCACGGGACGCGGAAGATGATCTGGCGCTCCGGCTCGCAGATCCGCTCGAGCACCGCGGCGTCGAGGAACTCGGGGTGCCGGGCCACCACGGGGCCGAGGGAGTCGAAGACCTCGTCCACCGCCTGGTGGAACTCCACCTCACCGGGGTTGCGGGCAAGGACGGCCTGACGGATGGGATACAGGTCCTCGTGCATGGTGCTCCTCGTGCTGGTCGGAAGGGTGGGCCGGTCACCGCCGCGGGTGCCGGGGCCGGCGGCGCAGGCCGGGCAGGCCGGCCAGGAGGTCCGCGGCGCGGGCCCCGGCCCCTCGGGCGGGGCGCCGGGGCGTCCCGCCGGCGGGACGCCCGGCCGCGGACGGGTCGGATCCGGGTGGTTCGGACATGAGCAGTTCGGGGCCCGGTTCCCGGAGGGCGGGGGCGGTGACCACCAGCTCCTCCGGAGCGCCCGTGACGGGTTCGTCCGCCGCGGCCGTGTGGGCACCGGGCGTTCCGCCGGGTGCCGGCGCGGTGGGCGCCGGTGCCGCCGGTTCGGGCGCGGTGGGTTCCGGAGCGGCCCGCTGCTGGACCGCGTCGCCGGTGACCTCGTGGATCCAGTGGGTCACCTCGGCGAGGGGCTCGGGCCGTACGGCGTACAGCCGCCGCTGCCCTTGTGCCTCCATGGACACCATACCGGCCTCGCGCAGGATCTTCAGATGCTTGGAGACGGTGGGCTGGGAGACGCCCAGCTCCGCCACGAGGTCCCCCACGGGTCGCTCGCCGTCCTTGAGCACGGTGAGGATCCCCCGCCGGGTCTTGTCGGCGATCACCGCGAACACGTCGTTGTTGCCCATCCGATCACTGTAAACGCGTTGGCGGGCGGCACCCGGCAGCGGCACGTCCGCCCTGCTCCCCCGCCCGCCGGCAGCCGGGGGCTCGGGGCTCAGTCGAACCACGGGTCCAGCCCCCACTGCGGGAAGATCTCCTTGCGGGTGGCCATGATCGTGCGGTCGGTCTCGTCGTTGGGGTCGAAGCCGACCTCCCACGAGCGCCACCACAGGTCCACCTCGTCGCCCATCACCCGCGGCGCCTCGGCCCCGTAGCGCTCGCGCACATGCTCCCGCCACGGCTGCGGCACCGCCGCGCCCACGTCCACCGGGTGCCCGGCGGCGATCGCGACCAGGTGCGTCCAGGACCGGGGCACCACGTCGTGGCAGTTGTACCCGCCCCCGCCCGTGGCGATCCACCGGCCCTCGCACAGTTCGTCGGCGAGTCCGGCGAGGGCGACGGCGGTCTGCCGCTGGGCGTCCACGCTGACCCGCAGGTGGGTGAGCGGGTCGGCGAAGTGGGAGTCGCAGCCGTGCTGGCTGACCAGCACCTCCGGCGCGAACTGGCGCAGCAGCGGCGGGACCACGGCGTCGAAGGCCCGCAGCCACATGGCGTCGTCGGCGGTGGCGGGCATGGCGACGTTGACGGCGTACCCCTCGGACGCCCCCCGGCCCGTCTCGTTGGCGAAGCCGGTGCCCGGGAACAGGGCCAGGCCGGTCTCGTGCAGCGAGATGGTGAGCACCCGGGGGTCGTCGTAGAAGATCGACTGGGTCCCGTCCCCGTGGTGGCCGTCGACGTCCACGTAGGCCACCCGCTGGACGCCCTGTTCCAGCAGGTGCCGGATGCCCACGGCGCAGTCGTTGTAGATGCAGAAGCCGCTGGCCCGCTCCGCGTGGGCGTGGTGCATCCCGCCCCCGAAGTTCACGGCGCGCACCGCGTCCCCCGCCAGGAGGGCCGCGGCGCCCTGGTAGGTGCCGCCCACCAGCCGGGCGCTGGCCTCGTGCACCCGCGGGAAGGCCGGGGTGTCCTCGGTGCCGAGCCCGCACTCGGGGATCTCCAGGGAGGGGTCCGCGCCGACCGCCCGCACCGCGTCCAGGTAGTGCTGGGGGTGGACGAGGCGCAGGACGTCGTCCGGGGCGACCTCCGGGGCCTCCACGGTGACGTTGGCCCGGCGGTCGAGGCGGAACTCCTGGACCAGGCGGTACGTGAGCTCGAGCCGGGAGGGGTGCATCGGGTGGTGGGGCCCGAAGTCGTACTCGAGCAGGGCGGGGTCCCAGAACAGTCGCGTGGGGTGCGGGGCGCCGGGCCCGGATGTAGCAGGAGTCACACGGCCATTAGACCACTCGCGTCGTCGCCCCGCGCCGGACCCCCGGTGCCGGGGCCCTTTGTGTCCGCCCGGACCGCGGGCCGGATCCGGTCGGCCCGGTCAGTCGAGGTCGCTGAACGCCTGCACCTTGCGGGTGGGCCCGATGACGAGGACCTGGTCGTTCTCGTACAGGACGGTCCCCGGTTCGGCCGGTTCCCAGGACTCCCCCGGGCGCCGCACGGAGACCACGGAGACCCCGTGGGCCCGGCGGAGGTTGAGCGCGTCCAGGGGGCGCTGCTGGACCGCCTCGGGGGCGGGGCAGCGGATGAGCGCGAAGCCCTCGTCGATCACCACGAAGTCGAGCACCCGGCCCTGGATCAGGTGGGCGGAGCGCACGCCCATGTCGTGCTCGGGGCTGATCACGTGGTGCACCCCGAGCTGCTCCAGGATCTCGGCGTGCGGGCCGGTGATGGCCTTGGCCCAGATCTCCGGGTGGCCGAACTTCAGCAGCCGGGAGGCCACCAGGATGCTGGCCTGCACGTCCGAGCCGATCCCGACGACGACCTTGTCGAACTCGTCGACCCCCAGCTGGCGCAGCAGCTGCTCCTGGGTGGCGTCCGCGCGCACCACGGCGGTCAGCTGCCCGTTGAGCTCCTGGACGACGCCCTCGTCGGTGTCGACGCCGAGCACCTCGGCGCCGTTGCGCATCAGCTCCAGGGCGAGGGCGGCGCCGAAGCGGCCCAGGCCGATCACGGCCACCGTGCCCGGTGGCCGGCGGCGGCCGGAGGGGTGACGAGCGGTGGTGGCCGGGCGGGTGGGGAACATGCGGGGACCTCCTGGAGGCGTCGGGGCGGGCCGTGGGGCCCTGCGGTGCCGGGCGGGGCGGGGGTGGTGGGATCAGCCGATCAGCGGGCGCTCCTCGGGCAGCTCGTAGAGGGCCCTGCGCGGCCGGGCGGCCATGGCCGTGGCCACCGTGATGGGCCCCAGCCGCCCCAGGAACATCAGCGCGATCAGCACCCCCTGGCCCGCCGGGGACAGGGCGGCGGTGATCCCGGTGGACAGGCCCACGGTGGCGAAGGCGGAGATCACCTCGAACAGCAGCCGGTCCAGGCCGATGTCCTCGTGCAGCAGCATCAGCACCATCGTGGCGGCGGCCACGGCGCCCAGCGCCAGCACGACCACCGTGGTGGCCTGGCGCTGCACCGAGCGGGACAGCCGCCTGCCCAGCACGTTGACCGCCGCGCCGCCGGTGACCTCCGTGTAGGCGATGCAGCCCAGGACGACGAACGTGGTGACCTTCAGGCCGCCCGCGGTGCCGGCCGGCCCGCCGCCGACGAGCATCAGCAGGTCCAGGCCCAGCCACGACACCGGGTGCATGGCGGAGACGTCGATGCTGTTGAACCCGGCGGTGCGGGCGATGGTGGACTGGAAGAAGCCGGCCAGCAGCTTCTCGTCCGCCCGCATCGGGCCGAGGGTGGCGGGGTTGGCCCACTCCACGGCGCTCAGGAACACCGTGCCGGCGCTGAGCAGGACCACGGTGGCGAGCAGCACGATGCGGGTGTTCATGCTCCACCGCCGCGGCCGGCGCCACTCCCGGCGCAGCTCGTGGAGCACCGGGAAGCCCAGCCCGCCCAGGACCACCGCGGCGATGAGCGGCAGGTTGATCCAGGGGTCGGTCGCGAAGTCCATGATGGACAGCGTGTACAGGGCGAAACCGGCGTTGTTGAACGCCGAGACGGCGTGGAACACCCCGTGCCAGACGGCCTGTCCCGCCCCATAGCCGTAGCCGGCGGCGAAGCGCAGGGCGAGCGCGGCGGCCACGAGCGTCTCGACCACCAGGGTGGTGGCCAGGACGCGCAGCAGCACCCGGCGCATGTCCCCGTAGCCGGGGCTCTTCGTCTCGGCGGAGCTCATGATCCTGGCCGTCAGCCCGAGCCGGCGGGCCAGCAGGATCCCGAGCACGGTCGCGAAGGACATCACCCCGAACCCGCCGATCTGGATCAGGGCCAGGACGACGGCCTGCCCGAACGGGGTCCAGTAGGTGGGGGTGTCCACCACGATCAGCCCGGTCACGCACATCGCCGAGGTCGCGGTGAAGAAGGCCTCCATGAAGGAGGCCCCGCCGGGGCCCACGCGGGCGACCGGGAGCAGCAGCAGGACGGTGCCGGCGACCAGTGCGGCCGCGAAGGCGCCGACGATCAGCTGAGCGGTGCGCTTCGGAGTGACCTCCCGCGGGTCGGTGCTCCTCCGGGACGCCCGGGGGCGCCTGCGGCGGGGCCTGGAGGCGTGGGTCAGCCGGCGCACCCGGGCCCGCAGCAGGGCCTCTTCCAAGGGCATGGGCGATAACCTACACCCGCGGCGCGGCACGCCGCGCCGGCGCGGGTGGGATACTGTCTCGGGCCGGGGCACGCGCCGCGGCCGACGCCGTCCGGGCCGGGCGGTGCGGACATCAGGAGGAGGGCCCGTGAGCAACCTGCAGCACCGGTCCTGGGTGTCCCGCGAGGAGCGGGGCCGCTTCTGGCTGCTCACCTCGCTGCGCGACCTGGTGGACCGGATCGCGGCCGGCTCCCCGGCCCGCCTCGCCGTCATCTCCTTCGCCGCGGTCGTGACCGTGTTCTCCTTCCTGCTGTGGCTGCCGGTCTCCTCCGCGCCCGGGGTGGACACGGCGCTCGAGGACGCCGTCTTCACCGCCACCTCCGCCGTCACCGTCACCGGGCTGACCACGGTGCCGACCGCCACGAACTGGTCCTTCGTCGGCCAGTTCGTGATCCTGATCGCGATGCAGATCGGCGGCCTGGGCACCCTGACCATGACCTCGATCCTGGCCCTGGCGATCGGCCGCAAGCTGGGCCTGAAGTCCCGGCTGATCACGCAGGAGGCGCTGAACATCGGGCGCCTCGGCGAGGTCGGCTCGCTGCTGCAGGTCATCGTGGTGATGTCCGTGGTGATCGAGGGGATCCTGGCCGCCGTCCTGACGATCGGCTTCCTGCTGGTCGGGGAGCCCTTCCTCACCGCCCTGTGGCACGGGGTGTTCTACGCGGTCTCCGCCTTCAACAACGGCGGGTTCACCCCGCACTCGGACGGGCTCGTGCCCTACACGGACGCGGCCCTGATCCTCCTGCCCATCGCCCTGGGCGTCTTCCTCGGCTCGCTGGGGTTCCCCGTGGTCCTCGTGCTCCGGCAGACGGGTCTGCGCTTCTCCCGGTGGAACCTCAACACGAAGCTGGTCGTGGTGACCACCACGGTCCTGCTGTTCGTCGGCTGGGCGCTGTTCCTGGCCTTCGAGTGGTCCAACCCGGACACCCTGCAGGGGCGGCACGTGACGCAGAAGGTCTTCGAGGGGTTCTTCCACTCGGTCATGGTCCGCTCCGGCGGCTTCAACCTGGTGGACATGAACAGCCTGGAGCCGGTCACCCTCCTCATGACGGACGCGCTGATGTTCGCCGGCGGCGGCCCCGCGTCCGTCGCGGGCGGGATCAAGGTCACCACGCTCGCCGTGGTGTTCCTCGCGATCCTGGCCGAGGCCCGCGGCGACCGGTCGGTCATCGCGTTCTACCGCACCATTCCCGAGGACGCCCTGCGCATCGCGATCTCGGTCATCATGATGGGCGCCACCGTGGTCCTGGTCGGCTGCGGGATCCTCGTGGAGGTCTCCGAGGAGCCCCTCGACCGGGTGCTGTTCGAGGTGATCTCCGCCTACGCCACGTGCGGGCTGAGCGTGGGCCTGTCCGGGGAGCTCCCGCCGGAGGGCAAGTACGTCCTCGCCGTCATCATGCTCGTGGGCCGCATCGGCACCACCACCGTGGCCGCCGCCCTGGCCCTGCGCTCGCGCCGCCGTCTGTACAAGTACCCCGAGGAAAGGCCGATCATTGGCTGACCGTTCGTCCCACAGCGTTCCTGTCCTGGTGATCGGTCTCGGCCGCTTCGGCACGGCCACCGCCCTCCAGCTGGCCCGGCAGGGGCGGGAGGTCCTGGGCGTGGAGCGGGACGCCCAGCTGGTGCAGAAGCTCTCGGGCCAGCTCACCCACGTGGTCGAGGCCGAGGCCACCGACATCGACGCGCTGCGCCAGCTCGGCGCCGCCGAGTTCGACTCCGCGGTGGTGGGCGTCGGCACGTCCATCGAGTCCAGCGTGCTGATCACGGCGAACCTCGTGGACCTCGGCGTGAGCCGGATCTGGGCGAAGGCCATCACCCCGGCCCACGGCAAGATCCTCTCGCGGATCGGCGCCCACCACGTGATCTTCCCCGAGGCCGACGCCGGCCGGCGCACCGCGCACCTGGTCTCGGGCCGGCTGCTGGACTACATCGAGTTCGACGACGACTTCGCCATCGTCAAGATGCACCCGCCGCGGGAGGTGCAGGGCTTCACGCTCGGGGAGGCCCACGTCCGCTCCAAGTACGGCGTGACGGTGGTGGGCGTGAAGTCGCCCGGGGAGGACTTCACCTACGCCCGTCCCGAGACGAAGGTGACCTCCCGGGACCTGCTCATCGTCTCCGGGCACGTGGACCTGCTCGAGCGCTTCGCCGCCCGGCCCTGACCGGCCCCCGGCCGGCCGCGGCCCCGGGCGGACCGGCGAAAGGGCACGGCCCGCCCGGGCCGTGGGCGGGGCGGGGCTCAGCCGGCGCTGAACTCCCGGGTCAGCTCCGCGGAGCGGTCGGCCGAGGCCTGCGCGGCCGCGGCGACGAGGTCCTCGAAGCCGTTCTGCTGGAAGGTCGTGATCGCCCGGTCCGTGGTGCCCTTGGGGCTGGTGACGGCCCTGCGCAGCGCCGCGGGGTCGGCCTCGGCCGGGCGCAGCAGCTCACCGGCGCCGGAGACGGTCTCCTTGGCCAGCACCCGGGCGACGTCGGACGGCAGCCCCATCCGCTCCCCCGCCTGCTGCATCGCCTCGGCCAGGAGGAACACGTAGGCCGGCCCGGAGCCCGAGACGCCGGTCACGGCGTCGACCTGGTCCTCGGGGACCTCCACGACGGTGCCGACGGCCTCGAGCACCCGGCGCACGGCGCGGGTCTGCTCGGCCGTGGTGGCAGCACCCGGGGTCACCGACACGACGCCGCGGCCCACGCTCGAGGGGGTGTTGGGCATGGTCCGCACCACGGGCTGGCCGGCGGGCAGGGCCTGCTCGAGCGCGCCGACCGAGATGCCGGCGGCCACGGAGGCCACGACGGTGCCCGGGCGCAGGGCGGGGGCGATCTCGCGGGCGAGCTCGAGGATGCCCACCGGCTTCACGCCGAGCAGCACGACGTCGGCCTCGCGGGCGGCCCGCCGGTTGGCCTCGGGGTCCTCCCCGGTGACGTACGGGCGCACCCCCGTCTCCTCCTGGAGCCGGTGCGCGCTCTCGGCGGAGCGGACAGTGGCCCGGACCTGCTCGACGGGCACGCCGGAGGCCAGCACCCCCCGCAGGATGGATCCGTTCATGGAGCCGCAGCCCAGGAAGGCGAGCACAGGTGTCATGGTCGGTGGGGTCCTCTCGAAGCGGGGATGGGTCGGGGCGGGGCGGCCGTCAGCCGCCCGGGGCCTCGGCGGGCGGGGCGTCCTCGGCCGGGGTCGTGTGTCGGCGGGCGAAGTCCAGGGACTCGGCGAGCCACTGGGTGCGCTCCTCGGCGCTCGTCGAGCGGCGGGTGGAGACCTCCACCCCGATCACCCCCTGCCACCGGGTGGCCGCGAGGTGCTGGAGCGACTCGGCGACCGGCTGCACGCCGTGGCCGGGCAGCAGGTGCTCGTCCGCGGTGGTCTCCCCCGACCCGTCCGTGAGGTGGACGTGGCCCAGGCGGGGGCCGAGCTCCTGGATCGCGGCGAGGGAGTCCATCCGGGCGGTCGCGGCGTGGGAGAAGTCCCACGTCACCCAGTCGTAGTCCTGCCCGAGCGGGCTGTAGTGCGGGGCGTAGACCACGGTGTCGCGCCCGCGCACCCGCCAGGGGTACATGTTCTCCACGGAGATCTTCACGCCCGTGGCCTCCGAGACCACGCGCACGCCCTCCACGAAGTTCGAGGCGTACTTGCGCTGCCACCGGAAGGGCGGGTGCACGACGACGACCTCCGCGCCGACCTGCTCGGTGAGCGCCGCGGCCATCTGGATCTTGGTCCACGACTTGCCCCAGACCTGCTGGGTGAGCAGCAGGGTCGGGGCGTGGATGGTGGAGATGGGCAGCTGGTGGCGCTGCACGAGGTCGCGCAGCTGGTGGTTGAGCTGGCTCATCCGCTCGTGGGTGACGAGCACCTCCACGCTGTCGTAGCCCAGCTCCACGGCCGCCTCGAAGGTCTCCGGGACCCCGAGCGGGTAGAGGGAGCTGGTGGACAGCGCCACGTGCGCCCGGTACGGCTCCGCGGCGGAGCCCTGCTGCTCGCTCATGCCGCCCCCACCAGGTGCCGGGGGTCGACGGTGCGGACGTCGGCGTGGCTGCTGAGCTGGTCCAGGCGGCGGAGGATGAGCCCCTCCCGCAGGGCCCACGGGCAGATCCGCAGCGACTCGATCCCGTAGGCGTCCATGGCGGCCTCGGCCACCACCGCGCCCGCCAGGATCTGCCGGGCCCGGGCGGGCGAGACCCCGGGCATCTCGGCCCGCTCGTCCGGGGTCATCGCCTCCATCCGCCGGGTCCACAGCCGCAGGTCCTCCAGGTGCAGGGTCCGCGGGACGTAGGGCCCCATGGCGTAGGGGGCGGCCCCGCAGATCCGGGCCAGGGAGCGGAAGGTCTTCGACGTGCCGACCACGCAGGTGGGCTCCCCGGCCGCCCGGACCTTCGCGACGGCGGGCTTGAGCTCCCGGCGCACGTGCTTGCGCAGGGCCTTCATCTCCTGGGGCGTGGCGAGGTCACCGGCGATGAACGTGCGGGTGAGCCGTCCCGCGCCCAGCGGCACGGAGGTCGCCACGGCAGGCAGGGCGTTGTCGCCCAGCGCCATCTCGAAGGACCCGCCGCCGATGTCGAGGTCCAGGACGGTGCCCGCGCCCCAGCCGAACCAGCGGCGCACCGCGAAGAAGGTGACGGCCGCCTCCTGGTCCCCGGCCAGCTCGGTGAGGGTCACCCCGGAGCGGGACTGCACGTGGTCCAGCACCTGGGCCCCGTTGCCGGCCTCGCGGATCGCGGAGGTGGCGAAGGCCAGGAAGTCCTCCGCCGCGTTGTCCACCGCGAAGTCCCGGGCCTCGATCACGAAGGAGGTCAGGGCGTCCCGGCCGGCGTCGGAGATGTTGCCGTCCTCGTCCAGGTACTGCACGAGCCGCAGGGCCAGCTTGTGGGACGCGTACGGCTCGGGCCGGGAGCCCGGGTAGACGTCCAGCAGCAGCAGGTGGACCGTGTTCGATCCGACGTCGAGGACTCCCAGACGCATGCCGTGGTGCTCCTTCGAGTTCCGTGTCCGTCCCGCGGTGCGGGGCGGCTCAGCCCTTGGTCCCGGCGCGGGCGGGCCGGCCCGCCGCCGGCTTCTTGGTCGTGCTCTTCCGCGTGCCGCTCTTCGCCGCCGAGGACTTCCCCGCTGCCGGCTTCCCCGCCGCTGACGACTTCCCCGCAGCGGACTTGGCCGGGGCCTTGGCGGTGGAGCGCGCGGCGCGCTTGGGCGCCGGGCCCTGGGCGCGCTTCTCCGCGAGCAGCTGGCTGGCGCGCGCCGGGGTGATCTGCTCCACGGTCTCCCCGCGGGGGACGGTCACGTTCGTCTCCCCGTCGGTGATGTAGGGCCCGAAGCGCCCGTCCTTGATCACCATGGGCCGCTCCGTGATCTGGTCGGTGCCCAGGTCCGCGAGCGGCGGCTTGGCGGTGCCCCGCCCGCGCTGCTTGGGTTGGGCATAGATCTGCAGCGCCTCCTCGAGGGTGATCGTGAACAGCTGCTCCTCGGACTGCAGGGAACGGGAGTCGGAGCCCTTCTTCAGGTAGGGGCCGAAGCGGCCGTTCTGCACGGTGATCTCGTTGCCCTCGGCGTCGGTGCCCAGGGTCCGGGGCAGGGAGAGGATCTTCAGCGCGTCCTCGAGGGTCACGTCCTGCAGGGTCATCGAGGACAGCAGGGACCCCGTGCGCGGCTTCTCCTTGACCGGCTTCTTCGGGGGCTTGGGCTTGCCGTTCTTGTAGTACTCGACCGGCTGGGCCGCGAGCTCCTCGGCGGTGGGCTCGGGGATCACCTCGGTGACATAGGGGCCGTAGCGGCCGTCCTTCGCGATGATGGCCCGCCCGGTGCCCGGGTCGCGGCCGAGCTCCCGGCCGTCGGCCTTGCCGGTCTCGATGAGCTCGCGGGCCTTCTCGGGCGTCAGCTCGTCCGGGGCCAGGTCCTCCGGCACGTTCGCGCGGATCGGCTCCGTGATCTCGCCCGTCCCGGGGTCCACCGCGCCCGCGACCTCGAGGTAGGGGCCGAACTTGCCCACGCGCAGGGTGATGGTGTCCGTCACGGGGATGGAGTTCACCGCGCGGGCGTCGATCTCGCCGAGGTCGTCGACGATGGGCTTGAGCCCGTTCTCGTGCTCCTGCGAGCCGAAGTAGAAGTCCTGCAGCCAGTCGGTGCTGTCCTCCTCGCCGCGGGCGATGCGGTCCAGGCCCTCCTCCATCTCGGCCGTGAAGTCGTAGTCCACGTAGTCGGAGAAGTGCTCCTCGAGCAGGCGCACCACGGAGAACGCCGTCCACGAGGGGATGAGCGCCGAGCCCCGGACCCGGACGTAGCCGCGGTCCATGATCGTGGAGATCACGGCCGCGTAGGTCGACGGCCGGCCGATGCCCAGCTCGTCGAGGACCTTGACCAGGGACGCCTCGGTGTAGCGCGGGGGCGGGGAGGTGCGGTGCCCGTCCGCGGCGACGTCGGTCGCCTCGAGCCGGTCGCCCTCCGCCATGCGCGGCAGCCGCTTGTCCCCGTCCTTGCCCTCGGCCGGTTCCTCGTCGCGGCCCTCCTCGTAGGCGGCGAGGAAGCCGCGGAACGTGATGACGGTGCCGGACGCGGAGAACTCGGCGTCCCGCCCGGAGGACGAGGTCGCCCCGAGGCGCACGGTGGCCGTGGAGCCCTTGGCGTCGGCCATCTGCGAGGCGACGGTGCGCTTCCAGATCAGCTCGTAGAGCCGGTAGGCGTCCGCGGAGAGCTCCCCGCGGACCTGGTTCGGCGTCCGGAAAGAGTCCCCGGCGGGGCGCACGGCCTCGTGCGCCTCCTGGGCGTTCTTCGACTTCAAGCTGTAGACGCGCGGGGAGCCCGGCACGGAATCGGAGCCGTAGAGCTCCGCGGCCTGCCGCCGGGCGGCCGAGACCGCCTGGTCGGACAGCGCCACGGAGTCGGTGCGCATGTAGGTGATGTAGCCGTTCTCGTAGAGCTTCTGCGCCACCTGCATCGTGGTGCGCGAGGTGAAGCGCAGCTTGCGGGCGGCCTCCTGCTGCAGCGTGGACGTGGTGAACGGCGCGGCCGGGCGGCGGGTGTACGGCTTGGTCTCCAGCGACCGGACCGCGAACGCGGCGTCCTCGAGCCCAGCGGCCAGGTCCCGGGCCGCCGTCTCGTCCAGGTGCACGAGCTTGCCGGCGGCGCCCTTGAGCACGCCGTCGTCGCCGAAGTCCCGGCCCCCGGCCACCCGCTTGCCGTCCACGGTGGACAGCCGCGCGCTGAAGGCCGTGCCGGCGTCCTCGCCGTCGGTGCGGGCGAAGGTCCCGCTGAGGTCCCAGTAGTCGGCGGGCACGAAGGCCATGCGCTGGCGCTCGCGCTCCACGACCAGGCGCGTGGCCACGGACTGGACACGGCCCGCGGACAGGCCGGAGGCGATCTTGCGCCACAGCACCGGGGAGATCTCGTAGCCGTAGAGCCGGTCCAGGATGCGCCGGGTCTCCTGCGCGTCGACCAGGTCCTGGTCCAGCTCGCGCAGCTCCCCGAAGGCGCGCTCGATGGCCTCGCGGGTGATCTCGGGGAAGGTCAGCCGGTAGACGGGGACCTTGGGCTTGAGCACCTCCAGCAGGTGCCAGGCGATGGCCTCGCCCTCACGGTCGCCGTCGGTGGCGAGGTAGAGGGCGTCGGCATCCTTGAGCTTGCGCTTGAGCTCGGTGACCTTCTTCTTCTTGTCCGGGTTCACCACGTAGTACGGCTCGAAGCCGTGCTCCACGTCGACCGCGAACTTGCCGTAGGGCCCCTTCTTGAGCTCCGCCGGCAGCTCCGAGGGCTGCGGGAGGTCGCGGATGTGCCCCATGGAGGACTCCACCTCGTAGGCGTCGCCGAGGTATCCGGCGATGGTCTTGACCTTGGAGGGGGACTCCACGATGAGCAGGCTCTTGCCCGTTCCCGGGCTCTGGGTGGCCTTCGTTGGCACGGTACTCCTTGCTGCGGTCCGCGCGGGCCGCGGGACGCGGCGCTGCTGGACGTCGGGTCGGACGGGCGGGCGTCGTCCGGCCCGCCTTGCGCTCCACCATAACGCGTCGCCGCCGGCGTCCCTCGCGCCGCGGAGGACACGGGGGACGACGGCGGCCGCCGGCGCGGTCCGGGCGTGTGGCCGGGCCGCGGGCTCAGGACGGGTAGTGCTCCGGCTCGTCGGCGATCGTGAACTCGCGGCCGGTGGCGGTCTCCACGTCGATGACCACGAAGTTGTACTTCAGCGTGGGCGCCCACGGCTTCAGCGGCAGCTCCTCGGCGGCCTCGATCTCCGCGCGGGTCTCCAGCCGGCGGGCCCGGCCGTGCACCACGACGGAGCGCACCACGTCGTCGTCCGTGACCTCGTCGATCTCGAAGGCCACCTGGTCGTTGACGATCAGGCTGGAGAGCTTGGAGCCCTGGGCCGTGCGGAAGTACAGCTTGTGCTGGTGCACCACGTAGTTCACCGGGAAGATGTCCACCAGCCCGGCGGCCTCCACGGCCAGGCGGCCGAAGGGGTGCGCGGCCAGCAGCTGCCAGACGGTGTCCTTGTCCAGGGTCTTGATGGGGCTGAGGTTGTCTCCGATGCTCATGCCCTCATCCTTCCACTCGCGACGCCTCGGCGTCCCGTGCTCATCCGCCCACATCCGTCGGGGCCGGCTGCTGCTCGAGCGGCACCAGGAAGCCGTCGAGCACGAGGTGGCGGACCTCCTCCGCGAGCCGCTCCCGCTCGACCCCGGTCCACTCCAGCAGCGCGGCGAGCGCGGCGAGGATCTGCCGGGCGCTCAGCTCGCCGTCGCAGGCGCCGGCGAAGCCCGCGGCCTCGCTGGTGAGCACCGTGGTCCGGCGCAGCCCCGCCCCCTGCCGGAGCAGGATCACGCCGGGGTGCTCGGCACCGGGGCGCTGGTGGCGCTCCTCCGTGACGTCCTCGGCCGCGACGAGGTGGGCGTCCTGCCAGTCCTCCGAGTGCTCCGCGAGCCAGTCGGCGCGCGCCCACGTGGCCGCCAGCGCCGGGGCGAGCGGCTGCTGCACCGGGTGCGGGACGTGCTCGAAGCGGCGCAGCGCCCCGCCGTGCGGGCGCGGCGCGGCCGGACGGCGCAGCCGGATCATCCCGAAGCCCACGGCCTCGACGCCGCGGGCGGCGAAGTCGTCGAGGTAGGCCCGGTAGGCCCGTTCGTAGTGCTCCGGGTCCCGCGACTCGGCGGCGTCCCGCAGCCACGTCTCGGCGTACTCCTCCGGCCCGGCCAGCTCCCGCTGGATCCACCACGTGTCGATCTCCTCGGGCACCCAGCTGTCCGGCCGGTGCATCCACCGCTCGGCGACGGGCACGGGCTCCCCGGCGGTGTCCTCGGCGCCGCCGGCCGCCTCGCCGAGGACCTCCCAGTTGCCGAGCAGGTGCGCGGTGGCCCCCGGGGCCATGACCCCGGGCAGCGCCCGCACGAGGTCGGCCACGATCCGGTCCCCGGGCAGGCCGCCGTCCCGGTAGGTGAAGCGGTCCGCCGGGGTCTCCCCCGGGGCGCGGGGGGTGATGACGAACGGCGGGTTGGAGACCACCAGGTCGAACCGCTCCCCGGCCACGGGGTCGAGCAGGGAGCCGGCGCGGAGGCTGACCCGGTCCTCCAGCCGGTGCGGGTCGAGCGCGAAGGCCTGGGCGTTGAGCAGCAGGTTGAACCGGGTGAAGCCCAGGGCCCGGTCGGAGAGGTCGGTGGCGGTCACGTGCCGGGCGTGGGCGAGCAGGTGGAAGGTCTGGATGCCGCAGCCGGTGCCCACGTCCAGCGCCCGCCCGACCGGCCGGCGGTCGGTGGTCTGCGCCAGGGTCAGGGACGCCTGCCCGATGCCCAGCACGTGGTCGCGGCGCAGCACTCCGGGGCGTTGGGACTCGCCCAGGTCGCTCGCCACGTAGAGCTCGGTCCCGTCGTCGGCGGCGTGGGGCCGCAGGTCCACCGTGGAGCGCAGCCCGTCCCGGGTCTGCTCCGCGAGGCCCAGTCCGACCAGGTCCCCGGGGGCGACGGCGGAGGCGGCGAGCACCTCGGCCGGGACGGCGCGGCCCAGCAGGAACAGGACGACCAGTCCCGCCGTCCCCCGGTCCGGGTGCCCCGGCGTGCCCAGCACCGGCTCGAGCACCCGCAGGGCGGGCACGGCCTGGTCGCGGGCGAGCGCGTCCATCGCGGCCGCGCCCAGCAGCCCGGCCACGCGGTCGTGGGTGAAGCCGCTGCCGCGCAGGGCGCCGTGCAGGGCGGCCAGCCGCCGCGGGTCGTCGGAGACGGGGGTGCCGGGCACCCGGGAGAAGGCGGGGGGCCGGCCGGGGGTGTCCGGGGCCATGTCAGTGCTCCTGTCCGGGGGCGGTCCCGCCGTGCGGGAGCAGGGCGGGGGGCGGGGCGTCGCCGGGCGCGGTGCCGCACCCGGCCGGGCAGGTCGCCGCGGGGTGCGCCCCGCGGCAGGCCGGGCACGCCAGGAAGAGGGCGCGGCAGGAGCCGTCCGCGCAGTTGACGAAGCGGTTGGCGGGCGCGCCGCACCGGTCGCAGCGCCCGATCGTCACGGCCTCCGGGGTGAACTCCACGTGCATCCGCCGGTCGAAGACGTACAGGGACCCGTCCCACAGGCCCTGGTCCCCGCGCTCGCGGCCGTACGCCGCGATGCCGCCGTCGAGCTGGTAGACCTCCTCGAAGCCGCGGCGGCGCATCAGCGCGGAGAGCACCTCGCAGCGGATGCCGCCGGTGCAGTAGGTCACCACGGGCCGGTCCTTGAGGTGGTCGTAGGCCCCGGAGTCGAGGGCGGCCACGAAGTCGCGGGTGTGCGCCACGTCCGGCACCACGGCTCCGCGGAAGCGCCCGATCCGTGCCTCGTGGGCGTTGCGCCCGTCGAAGAACACGACGTCCTCGCCGCGCCGGGCCACCAGGCGGTCCACCTCGGCCGGGCTCAGCCGCGTCCCGCCGCCGACCACGCCGCGCTCGTCCACCTCGAGCTCCTCCGGGGCGCCGAAGGACACGAGCTCCTCACGGACCCTGACCGACAGCCGGGGGAAGTCCTCGGCCGAGCCGTCCGACCAGCTGAGGGACACGTCCCGCAGAGCCGGGTGGGCGCGGGTGTCCCGCGCGTACCGCTTGAGCGCCCCGACCTCACCGCCCACGGTGCCGTTGAGCCCGTGCGGGGAGACCAGGATCCGCCCGCGCAGGCCCAGGCCCTCGCACAGGGTGCGCTGCCAGAGCATCACGGCCGTGGGGTCGGGCAGCGGGGCGAAGACGTAGTGGGAGAGGATCCGGTGCTGTGCCACCGCACCAGGCTACAAGTGCCGCGGCGCCTCCCGCGCCGCCCGGATCAGCGCCCCGGTTCGGCCCCCCGGGTCAGCGCCCCGGGCCGGTGCCACGGATCCACGCCCGGGGTCAGTGCCCCAGGCGGAACACGCGCCCGGTGACCTTCGTGGGGACCACCTCGACGTACTCGAGCTTGGTGGTCTCCACCCACGGCCGCAGCGGCAGCTCGTCCACCCGGGCGGTCTCCTCGGGGTCGGTCAGCTGGCGGGCCGTGCCGCGCACGATCACCGACCACGCCTCCCCGCCCTGGGCGTGGTCGACCTGCACCGCGACGTGCTCGTTGAGCACCAGGTGCAGCAGCTTGGTGCCCTTGGCGGTGCGGAAGTAGATCTTCCCGTCGTCGGCCACGAGGTTGATGGGGGTGATCTCGATCTCGTCGCCGTCCATCGTGGCGATCCGCCCGAAGCGGGCGCTGTAGAGGTGCTCCCAGCACTGCTCCTGGGACAGCTCCGTGACCGGGGGCCGGTGCGTCCGGGCCTCCTTCGCGGGGTTGTGCCCGGAGATGTCCATGGGGTTGCTCATGCGGTCATTCTGGCACGCGGGCCCGGCCGAGGTGACGCGTGTCATGTTCGTGACCGCCCCGTCGTCGCCGCGTCCGCGGGCCGGCCCGCCGGGTGCGGGCCGGCCCTCCCCGCGCCGCGCCCCCTCGCCGGGCCCGGCCGTCCGCCCCGGTGCGGGGTCGCTCCCCGGGCCGGGGTGCGGGTTCAGTGGATCCGGTCCGCGCCGTCGCCGGGGGTGACCACGAACGTGGCGGGGGCCCGGTGGCCGGCCCGGGCGAAGGCCTCGCTCACCGCGGCGGCGGTCCGCTCGGCCTGCCCGGCGGCCACCAGGGCGATCGCCGAGCCGCCGAATCCGCCGCCGGTCATCCGCGCCCCGATCGCCCCGGCGGCCAGGGCGGTGTCCACGGCGAGGTCCAGCTCGGGGCAGGAGACCTCGTAGTCCTCGCGCAGCGAGGTGTGGGAGGCGACCAGCAGCTCCCCGATGCCGGCCACGTCCCCGGCGCGCAGCCGCGCCACGGTGGCCAGCACCCGGGCGTTCTCGGTGAGCACGTGGCGCACCCGCCGGGCGGTCACCGCGTCGAGGGCGCTCAGGTCGGCGTCGGCGGGGACCTCGCGCAGGGAGGCGGCCCCGAGAGCGGCGGCCCCGGCCTCGCAGGAGGCCCGCCGGGCGCCGTAGCCGCCGTCGGCGTGGGAGTGGGCGACCCTGGTGTCGATCACCAGCACCGCCAGCCCGTGCTCGGCCAGCGGCAGCGGCACGGTCTCGGCGGCCAGGCTCCGGCAGTCCAGGAACAGGGCCGCCCCGGCCCGGCCCATCAGCGAGGCGGACTGGTCCATGATCCCGGTCGGTGCCCCGACGAACTCGTTCTCCGCCCGCTGGGTCAGCCGCGCCATGCCCGCCCGCTCCAGGCCCAGGCCCAGCAGGTCGTTCAGCGCCACGATCGTGGCGACCTCCACGGCGTGGGAGGAGGACAGGCCCGCGCCCACCGGCACGGTGGAGTCCAGCAGCAGCTCGAAGCCGGGCACCTGCACCGCCTCCAGCCCGCCGAGCACGTGCACGACCCCGGCCGGATAGGCCCCCCAGTCGGCGACCGCCCCCGGGGCGAGGTCGGGGATGCGGAAGCGGGCCCGGGACAGCCGCTGCCCGTCGGGGGCGTAGGTGGAGGCCAGCTCCACCAGCTCCGGGTCCGGCTCCGAGGCCCGGCGCAGCCGCACCGCCACCATGGCGGAGCGGTCGATCGCGAAGGGCAGCACGAACCCGTCGTTGTAGTCGGTGTGCTCCCCGATCAGGTTCACCCGCCCCGGGGCCCGCTGACGGCCCGGGCGGCGTCCTGCCCCCCGGTGCCCTGGTCCCCGCTGCCCTGGCTCCCGGCGTGCCGACCGGTCCCCGGCCGGGCCGTCGACGGGGAGGTGGTCTGCTGGTGGGGGTGCGGTGCGGTCATCGTGCGGCCTCCCTCAGGCGTGCGGCGGTCTGCTCGGCGGTGACGTCGTTGATGAACGCGCCCATCGCCGCCTCGGAACCGGCCAGGAACTTCAGCTTGTCCTCCGCCCGGCGCGGGCTGGTCAGCTGCAGGTGCAGCCACCCGGCCGCCCGGTCGGCGGCGTTCACCGGGGCCTGGTGCCAGGCCGCGATGTAGGGGGTGGGGGTGGTGTAGAGCCGGTCCACCCGCTGCACCAGGTCCTGGTAGAGCACCGCCAGCTCGTCGCGCTCGGGCCCGGTCAGCGCCGCCAGGTCCGGGACCTGCCGGTGCGGGACCAGGTGGACCTCCAGCGGCCAGCGCGCCGCGTAGGGCACGTAGGCGGAGAAGTGCTCCCCGGCCAGCACCATCCGCTCCCCGGCGGCGGTCTCGTCGGCGAGCACCTCCCCCATCAGCGCCCGCCCCGTCTCCTGCAGGTGCGCCCGCGACCGGGCCGCCAGGCGGGCGGCGTGCGGGGCCGGATACGGGTACGCGTAGATCTGCCCGTGCGGGTGGTGCAGGGTCACCCCGATCTGCTCCCCGCGGTTCTCGAACGGGAACACGTGCCGGATCCCGGTCGTCCCCGACAGCGCCTCGGTGCGCTGGGCCCAGGCCTCCACCACCGTGCGCGCCCGCTCCGGCGCCAGATCCGCGAAGGACCCACGGTGCTCCGGGGTGAACACCACCACCTCGCAACGGCCGTAGGCCGGGGACGGGACCCCCCACAGCGCCCGCTCCCCCGCCGGGTCCGGCACCGGCAGCGCCCCCAGCTCCGGGCCCAGGGACGGGAAGCGGTTCTCGAACACCACGACGTCGAAGTCCGCCGCCGGGATCTCCGACTCCCGGCCGCCCACCGACGGGCACAGCGGGCACTGATCGGCCGGCGGCAGATAGGTGCGGGTCTGCCGGTGGGCGGCCACCGCCACCCACTCCCCGGTCAACCGGTCGAAGCGCACCTGACCGTGCCCGGCCCGCTCCCCCAGCGGACGACGGTCACTGACCTGCGCGACCGGCTCCGTGCCGCGATCGGCGAAGAACACCGCCTCCCGCCCGTCGGCCAGGTGGTGGGTCCGGTGGGCGATGGTCACAGCGGTATCCGATCTGTGGGAGGTCCGGGAGGGTGGGGCGACAGGGCTCGGGCGCGTCACGGGACCTCCACCACGCGCAGGTCCGGGACCGCCTGGCCCAGGGCGCTCCGCGCCGCAGGGGTGAGTCCCGCGTCGGTGACCACGGTGTCCACGTCCGACAGGTCGGCGATGTGGTGCAGGCCCGTGAGCCCCCACTTGGTGGAGTCAGCGACCACCACGCTGCGGTCGCAGTGCTCGAGGAACAGGCGGTTGATCTCGGCCTCCATCATGTTGGGGGTGGTCAGACCCGCCCGTTCGCTCATCCCGTGGACACCCATGAAGCACAGGTCCACGTGCAGGGTGCGCAGCCCCGCCTCGGCGAGCGGCCCCACCAGGGCGTCCGACGGGGTGCGGACGCCGCCCAGCGTGACGACCGTCTGGTTCTCGGACGGCGCGTCGTAGAGGAGCGCCGCGATGCGCGGTGAGTTGGTGACAACGGTCAGATCGTTCACGTGGACCAGCCGACGGGCGAGAGCGTACGTCGTCGTGCCAGAGTTGAGGGCCACGGAGCACCCGGGGAACAGCATGGCCGCTGCTTCATGGGCGATGGCGTCCTTGGCCGACGTCTGCAGCCCTTCCTTGGACGAGAAACCTGGCTCGAGTGCCGTGGAGTCCGCGGGCAGGGTTGCTCCCCCGTGCACCTTGCGGACCGCCCCCTCCCTGGCGAGCAGGTCGAGGTCCCGCCGTACCGTCATGTCGGAGACGCCCAGCAGATGAGCCGCCTCGATCACGCGCACCGCTCCGGATCCGCGCACCATCTCGAGGATGGCGCGCCGCCTTTCCGTGGGCAGTTGTTCAGGCATGCGGGCTCTCCTGTGGCCGGTCGACCGGACGCGGACTCCGCCGCCGGTTGATGTTCTTTTCGCTCAGTGTGACCCAGGTCAAACGTTAGGTCAACAAAACCGAACATGGACCTGTCCGCCAATTGCCTACCGACAGAGCGTGTTGACGATGCCTGTGCTCTATGACACATTCACTCCTGTTCTTAAATGTTCGTTTTTGATCGTCGGTTGCCTGTGGCCGGCGGAACGGACAGGTGGCAGCACCCCACCGCTTCCCGAAGGAGTCGACATGCCGTCCAGCCATCGTTCCCGTCGCAGCCCGTCGCCGCTGTCACTGCCCGGTTCCGTCACCGTCCCGTTCGGTCGCCGCGCCCTGCTCGGCGGGGCCCTCGGCGGCGGCATGCTCGCCGCTCTCTCGGCGTGCGGTGGCGGTTCCACAGGGGCGGCCTCGGACGGTACCGGTGCGATCACGCTGGGTTCCAACCAGTCCGATGCCGTCCCCAAGGCCGCCTACGCTCGCGTGATCGAGGCCTTCAAGGAGCGCTCGGGCGTCGACGTCTCGATCAACACCATCGACCACAACACCTATCAGGAGCAGATCAACTCCTATCTCCAGGGCGACCCCGACGACGTGTTCGCGTGGTTCGCGGGGTACCGGATGCGCTACTTCGCCGACCAAGGACTGGCCGCACCGCTCAACGACGTATGGGACACCATCGGCGAGCAGTACTCCGACTCGTTCCGGGAGGCGGCCACGGCAGCGGACGGCAACCCCTACTTCGTCCCCTTCGTGTACTACCCGTGGGCCGTGCACTACCGGAAATCGCTCTTCGAGGAGAAGGGCTACGAGATCCCGACGACCCTCGACGAGTACGTGGCGCTGTCCAAGGAGATGCAGAAGGACGGGCTAGTGCCGATCGCCTTCGCGGACAAGGGCGGTTGGGAGGCGATGGGCACCTTCGACATCCTCAACATGCGCATCAACGGCTACGACTTCCACCAGCAACTGATGGCCGGTGAACACGACTGGACCTCCGGGGAGGTCAAGGACGTCTTCGCCACGTGGAGGGACCTGCTTCCCTACCACCAGGAGGGTTCGCTGGGACGCGATTGGCAGGAGGCCGCCCAGGCCCTGCAACGCAAGGAGGCGGGCACCTATCTGCTCGGCACGTTCGTCTCGCAGCAGTTCCAGGACGAGTCCAACCCCGAGCTGCTCGAGGACCTCGACTTCTTCACGTTCCCGGAGATCAACCCGGAGCACGGCACCGACTCGATCGACGCCCCCATCGACGGTTTCATGATGTCCGCCGTCACGGAGAACGGCGGATCCGCCCAGCAGCTGCTGGAGTTCCTCGGGTCAGCGGAGGCCCAGCAGATCAACCTCGAGGCGGACAAGGGCCTCGTGGGGGCGTCCTCGCAGGTGGACACCAGCGGCTACACCCCTCTGCAGGCCAAGGCCAAGGCCATCGTCGACGACGCGGACCACATCGCCCAGTTCATGGACCGCGACACCCGCCCGGATTTCGCTTCCACGGTGATGATTCCCTCCCTGCAGTCGTTCGTGCGCGATCCCGGCAGCGTCGACTCCATCCTGACCAGTATCGAGGAGCAGAAGAAGGCCATCTTCGCCGGTTGATCCCGGGGCGCGGCCCCGGAAGGGACCGCGCCCCTCCCACGTAGGAGCACACCATGAGCACCACCGCCGATCCCGACCTGGGCACCCCGGCCCGCGCCGGCACCGCCCCCACCGACCCGAGCCCGCCCACGTCGCGCCGGCGCCCCCGGCGGCGGACCCCCCGCTACAGCCGGGGTGACCGGCTCACCCTGATCGCGATGGCCGGGATCCCCGCGCTCATCGTGCTGACGTTCGTCTGGGGCCCCGCCCTCGCCTCGGTGGGGCTGTCCTTCACCCGCTGGAACGGCGTCACCCCGGCCCAGTTCGTGGGTCTGGCCAACTACGAGCAGATCACCACGATCTATCCGCCGTTCTGGCCCGCGCTGAGGCACAACCTGATCTGGCTCGCCGTCCTGCTGCTGGTGGCTACTCCGCTGGGCCTGCTTCTGGCGATCGTGCTGGACCGCGAGATTCGTGGCAGCCGCTTCTACCAGTCCGTGTTCTACCTGCCGGTCGTGCTCTCCCTCGCGCTGGTCGGTTTCATCTGGACCCTCATCTACTCACCCGACCAGGGGCTGCTGAACCAGCTCAGCGGCTCGCAGGTGAACTGGCTGGGCGATCCGGACGTGAATCTCTGGGCCGTTCTCGTCGCCGCGTCCTGGCGCCACATCGGCTACATCATGGTGCTCTACCTGGCGGGCCTGAAGGGCGTCGACAATTCCCTGCGGGAAGCCGCTGCCCTCGATGGGGCCGGGCCCGTGCAGACGTTCCTCAGAGTGGTTTTCCCCACGCTCCGGCCCATCAACGTGGTCGTCCTCGTAGTGACGGTGATCGAGGGACTCCGGGCGTTCGACATCGTCTACATCATCAACAAGGGCACCAACGGTCTCGAGCTGCTGTCGGTGCTCATCACGAACAACATCGTGGGCGAGGCGAGCCGCATCGGGTTCGGCTCCGCGCTGGCCGTCATCCTGCTGGTCATCTCGCTCGCGTTCATCATTACCTACCTGGTGCAGATGCTGAAGACGGAGGACCGATGATGAGCACCTCGACCACGACTCCGCACAGCCCCACGGCCCCACACGGGCCCCGGCGGCCCCGCCGGCGTCCGCGAGCCGTGATCGGCCAGATCCTCCTGGCTGCCGTGGCCGTCGTCTGGCTGGTTCCCCTGCTGTGGGCCGTCTACACGTCGTTGCGTCCTTACGCGGAGACTGCCCGCAAGGGGTACGTGTCCCTGCCTGAGCGTCTGACCTTCGACAACTACGTAACGGCCTGGACGCAGGGCGACATGCTCCAGTACTTCGTTAACTCGCTGCTGATCGCCGTGCCTGCGGTCCTGGCCGTGCTGTTCCTGTCCTCGACCGCGGCGTTCGTGCTGGCCCGATTCAGCTTCTGGTTCAATCTACCGCTGCTGATGTTCTTCACCGCGGCGAACCTGCTGCCCCAGCAGGTCATTATCACCCCCCTGTACCGGCTGTTCCTGGAACTGGGGCTGTACAACACTCAGCTCGGGATCATCGTGATCAATGTGGCATTTCAAATGGGCTTCTGTGTGTTCGTGCTCTCCAACTTCATGCGTGCCCTTCCCGAGGAGCTCACCGAGGCGGCCCGGATGGACGGGGCCGGCGTGTGGCGTCAGTACTGGCAGATCGTGCTACCCCTGACCCGCCCGGCACTCGCAGCCCTTGCCACACTGCAGTTCGCGTGGATCTACAACGACTTCTTCTGGGCGCTCGTGCTGGTCCGGGACGGCGACAAGATGCCCGTGACGAGCGCCCTCAACAACTTGCAGGGCAACTTCTTTACCGATAACAACTTGGTGGCCGCAGGGGCCGTGCTCGTCGCCCTGCCCACCGTGCTCATCTACCTGCTGCTCCAGAAGCACTTCGTGGCGGGTCTGACCATGGGAGCGAACAAGTAGATGGCGACCCTTGACGACCTTCGTGACGATCCTTGGTGGTTCACCCGCCCCGATGGCACCCTTGGGTCTCGACCGCCGCGAGCCCATCTGGTCTCGGACCGCCCCGAACTCTCTCTGGCAGGGGAATGGGACTTCCGCTGGTTCCCCTCCGCCTCCCAGGCCCTCGAGCAGTGCCCCGATCCCTCTTCGGGAAAGGTCGCCTGGCCGGAGCGCATCCCCGTCCCGGGGCACTGGGTGCTCGAGCACCTCGACGGCGACCGGCGCTTCGGAACACCCTGGTACACGAACGTCGTCTATCCCTTCCCGATCGATCCGCCGCACGTGCCGGACGCCAACCCCACTGCGGACCACAGGACCACCTTCGATCTGGGCCACCTCGTCGATACGGGGGCCGCCGAGGAACTGCGTGCCGTGCTGCTGCGCTTCGAGGGTGTCGAGTCCGCCTTCCGAGTGTGGGTGAACGGGAGATGGGCCGGACAAGCAATGGGCTCCCGGCTGACGCACGAGTTCGACATCACCGACCTCGTGCACGAAGGCGAAAACACTGTGGTGGTCCGGGTCCACCAGTTCAGCGCGGGTTCCTACCTCGAGGACCAGGACCAGTGGTGGCTCCCCGGCATCTTCCGCGACGTCCGGGTGATAGGGGAACCGCGCGGCGGGATCGACGACGTCCACCTCAAGGCCGACCGCGACCCGGCCACCGGGGAGGGAATTCTGACGTGCCGTGTCACGGCACCGGCCGCAGCTTTCCCCGTCCGCGTGGAACTGCCCGAACTCGGTTTCTCCACCACGGTGGACGACCCGGAGCCGGCCGAGCTGCGCGTCGGGGCGGTACGCGCCTGGACCGCCGAGGACCCATGCCTCTACGACGTGCACCTGCACACCCAGGGGCAGAGCGTGACCCACAGGGCCGGGTTCCGGCGGGTCATGATCTCCGCCGACGGCGTCCTGCAGATCGACGGCGCACCGGTGCGCTTCCGCGGGGTCAATCGGCACGAGTTCCACCCGCGCCGGGGTCGCGCCGTGGACTCCGCCTTCACGCGCCGCGAGTACGAGCTCATGCAACGCCACCACATCAACGCGGTGCGCACCAGCCACTATCCGCCAGCGCACCACGCCCTCGACTTGGCGGACGAGATGGGGCTGTGGGTCGTCCTCGAGGGCGACCTCGAGACCCACGGGTTCGTCCAGCAGAACTGGGAGCGCAATCCGTCGGACGACCTCGCATGGCAGAAGGCCTACCTGGACCGCACCGCCCGGATGTGGCACCGAGACAAGAACCACGCGAGCGTAGTGATGCTCTCCCTCGGCAATGAGTCCGGTACGGGGGCGAACCTCGCCGCGGCCGCGGAGTGGCTGCGCCGGCACGACGACCGCCCCGTGCATTACGAGGGCGACCACGACGCCGCCTACACCGACGTCTACTCCCGGATGTACCCCACTCCGGCTGAGACGCGAAGCATCGCGGCCGGTGAACCGGTACCGTCCACGGACGCAGCCGGCTCGGAGCGGATCGCCCGGATGCCGTTCGTGCTGTGCGAGTACGCCCATGCCATGGGCACCGGCCCCGGCGGACTCGCCGAGTACGAGGAGATCTTCCGGGCCCACCCGCGAGCGTGCGGCGGATTCGTGTGGGAGTGGAAGGACCACGGCATCACCACCGTCACCCCGGACGGCATGCCACTGCTCGCCTACGGCGGCGACTTCGGGGAACCCGTACACGACGGCGCCTTCGTGCTGGACGGTCTGTGCACCGCCGACGGACTCCCCGGGCCCGGCCTCGTCGAGTACGCGGCGGTCGTCGACCCACTGCGTCTCGAGCTCGGTCACGGGCACGTCGTCGTGGGCAACGGCCACGACCATACCGCGCTCACCGGGCTCCGCCTGCGCTGGGCGCTGCGCACCGACGACCGGGCCGTGGTGCGCACAGGAACCACGGACCTGGAGGACCTCGCGCCCCGCAGCAGTCACAGGGTGGCCCTGCCCAAGGATCCGGGGCCGGGACAGTACCTCGAAGTGTCGGTGGATGCCCACGGGCCTGCCGGCAGTCCCTGCAGGCGTGATGCCCAGCGCTTCGGTCCGCCGAGTGAGGCCTCGGACGGACCCCAGGGGTCAGCGGCCGAAGCACCTGCGGGGGTCAGCGGCCCTGAACTCTCTGTCTTCCGGGCGCCCACGGACAACGACGCGGGCACCATCGAGCCCACGCGCGAGCTGTGGACTCTGTCGCCCGCCGGGGACGCCACGGACTGGCATCACTACACCGGCACGGATCCGCGCGACGCCACCAGCACACCGGGCATCGTGGTGTCCACCGCGCAACGCTGGCTGGACCACGGGCTGCATCGCCTTCAGCCGCGCACCCTGCCAGCGGGCGCCGATGACACGCAGGGGTGGGTCAGAACCCTGTGGGCCGCACCGGGCGCCGACGTCCGTGACGCCCCGTTCGTGCTCTCCCACCGTTGGGGCCAAGACGACGCTCCGTCCGCCCGACGCCTCGAACTCTCCTGGGAGTTGCCGGAGCTGCCCTTCCCGCTCGCCCGGGTGGGCTGCGTCCTCACCCTGCCCGTGGACCCGGACGGGGAGGTCGAGTTCGAGGGGGACGGACCGCACCCGTCGTACCCTGACGCGGACGCCGCGGCGCGCTACGGGTTGCACCGTCTCCCCGTGAGGTCCCTGGCCGCGCCCGGCCCTCGCCCCCAGTCCTCTGGCAACCGCGCCCGTGTCCGCCGTCTCAGCATCCCGCTCAAAGACGGTACCCGGCTCGAGCTGAGCACCGTGCACGCCGAACTGGACGGAGCACCGGCGCCGCAGGGCCTGAACTGGACGCTCGGCCCACACCGGGACCAGGAACTCATGACGGCCGCGCATCCCCATGAACTTCCGGACGTCACCGGGCGGGACTGGTACCTGCACCTGGACGTCGGCCACCATGGTCTCGGCAGCCGGTCGTGCGGCGTCGACGTCTCACCTGTCGCCCGGCTCCACGCCAGGAGCGCCCGGCTCGAGGTGGTCCTCGAGCCCGTCTCCCACCACCTTCTCGAAAGGACCACCCGACCGTGACCGAGCGCCTGCCCTCGTCCGTGGACGTCGTGCACCTTCGTACCTCTGAGGTTTCCGTCCTCGTGGACGTCTCTGAGCGACGCCTGCCCGCGATCCTTCACTGGGGGGCGCCCCTCGGCGACCTCGACCCGCTACAGGCCGCCACGCTCGCGACGTCCACCGTGTCCCACCGCACACCCAACGACATGGACGTCCCCCTGCGGCCGGACGTGCTGGGAGCCCAGCACACCGGTTGGACGGGCCGTCCCGGCCTGGTCGGTGACCGCAACGGGACGGCGTGGTCGCCGCGCTTCCAGGTGACCGGCGTGGCTTTGGAACCAGCCGGATCCGGAGCGGTGATCACGCTTGCGGGACTGGTGACCGTCGGGCCCGCCCTCCTGCAGGTCACGGCGGAGGACCGCGAGGCCGGGCTACGCCTTGTCGTCGAGCTGCAACTGACACCATCGGGTCTGCTGCGAGGCCGAGCCACGCTGACGAACGCCGCCGATGAACCGTACCGATTGCAGGAGCTCGGACTGGTCCTGCCGATCCCTGGGCACGCCCGCGAGATCCTCGACTTCGCCGGGCGCTGGACCAAGGAGCGAGTGCCACAGCGCGCACGCCTTGACGTCGGCACGCATCTGCGGGAGGGCCGCAAGGGCCGCACCGGTGCCGACGCCGCCCACGTCCTCAGCGTGGGGGAAACCGGCTTCGGCTTCGCGGACGGGGAGGTTTGGGGAGTGCACCTGGGTTTTTCCGGCAATCACCGGGTCTGGGCGGAGCGACTGCACAACGGCCGGCAGGTCCTGGGCGGCTCCGAGCTCCTGCTGCCGGGCGAGATGGTCCTGGCCGCCGGGCAGACATACTGCTCCCCGTGGCTCTACGGCGCCTACGGTCAGGGCCTCGACGACCAGGCCAGTCGTTTCCATGCATGGACGCGCGCGCGCCCCCAGCATCCCTCTCGGCCCCGGCCGGTGACTCTCAACGTCTGGGAGGCTGTGTACTTCGACCACCGTCTTGACCGTCTGACCGAACTCGCCGACCGGGCGGCCGCGATCGGCGTGGAGCGATTCGTGCTCGACGACGGCTGGTTCGGCGCCCGACGCGACGACAGCGCCGGCCTGGGTGACTGGGTAGTCTCTCCCGACGTCTGGCCCGACGGGCTCGGCCCGCTGGTCGACCACGTACGGATGCTGGGCATGGAGTTCGGTCTGTGGTTCGAACCGGAGATGGTCAATCCGGACTCCGACGTCGCCCGCGCCCATCCCGAGTGGGTCATGGGCCCGCGAGGCAGATGGCCGCTCGAGGCCAGGCGGCAGCAGGTCCTCAACCTGGGGATCCCGGAGGCGTACGAGCATGTGCGCAACCAGATGGTCGCCCTGCTCGAGGAGTACCCGATCGGCTATATCAAGTGGGATCACAACCGGGACCTGATCGAGGCCGGCACACGCCCGGACGGCCGTCCAGGCGTCCATGCGCAGACCCTGGCCGCCTACCGGTTGATGGCCGAGCTGAAGGAGCGCTTCCCGGGCCTGGAGATCGAGTCCTGCTCATCGGGCGGCGCCCGGGTCGACCTCGGCGTCCTGGAGCATGCCGATCGCGTCTGGGCGTCGGACTGCATCGATCCGCTGGAACGCCAGCAGATTCATCGGTGGACCCAGCAGCTGATCCCCGCTGAGCTGATGGGAGCCCACGTCGCTTCCCGCCGGTCCCACACCACCGGACGCATGCACAGTCTGCACTTCCGCGCCGGCACAGCCCTGTGGGGACATCTCGGCATCGAGTGGGACCTCACCGAAGCCACGGATGAGGAGTCGGCGGAACTCGCGCAGTGGGTGGCCTTCCATCGGGAACACCGGGACCTACTTCACTCCGGTCGGCTCGTCCGCTTGGATGCCCCGGATCCCGCGTTGCAGGTCCACGGAGTGGTCGGTGTCGGCGGCGCCGAGGCGCTGTTCGCCGTCGTCGCCGTTGACACCCCCGACACGGACCCGGTGGGCCGGATCCGGTTCCGGGGTCTCGATCCGGACCGGGTCTACCATGTCCGGGACGTCACGCCCGGGCCTGATCCGCATGGGCTGCGCCGACCACCGTGGTGGCCCGGGCGCGAGGGGGCCACCCTCTCCGGGCGCGTCCTGCAGACGATGGGGGTCCACGCCCCTGGTCTGGATCCCGAGACGTTGCGCATCCTTCACCTCGACGCCGGGAGCGAAGCCCGGGACGAAACAGAAGAGGTCGCCCAGCGGTGAGCGCGGGGCCGGAAGGGCCCCCCGGGCCGCCGCCCCGGCTCCAGGTCCACGGCGTGGCGTTCTACGTGGTCCAGGGCCAGGCGCTCGGCCGGCCGATTCAGGATCCGCCCCGCGGCCGCCGCTCACCAGCGCTCGGCCATCGCGGTCCGATCGGCGCCGCCGCGGCTCACGATCCCGGTGCGGGCGGTGCGCCACCGGCCCCGTCGACCGGGTCCAGACCGTCGGCGAAACGGGCCAGCAGCCCACCGAGCAGCGCCACGTCGGCCGGGTCCCAGTCCTCCAGCTGACCGGCCAGCCAGGAGAGGCGCGCGGCCACGGCGCGCTCGCGCAGGGCGGACCCGGCGGGGGTCAGCTCCAGGGCGGTGCGCCGGGCGCTGACCGCGGACGGGGCGCGGCGCAGCAGGCCGGCCGCCTCGGCGCGGTCCACGAGCCGGCTGGCGGTCGAGGCCGTGACGTCGGCGAGCCGGGCCACGTCGCCGACGGCCACCTCCCGCCCCTCGGCCGCGCCCCGGGCGCAGGCCTCCACCACCAGCAGGCTGGACATCTCCACCGGGGTGGCGCCGTCCTCGACGAAGCGGGTGCGCGAGGCACTCCACAACCGGCGCAGACGGATCAGGGCGTCGTCGAGGACGGACAGGTCGGCTCTCACATGTGTACCATACACATATTGAAGCGGCGGATCCGATGCCTGGCCGACCCGGACGGGCACCCACCGGCCCTCGGGAGCCGGCGCCGAGAGGTCGTGACGCGCGGGTCCGGTGCGCGGCCGAAAGGCCCACCAGGGAGGGCAGCATGAACGTCACCGTGCTCGGCGCGTCAGGACGGACGGGGCGGTTGCTGGTGCAGGAGCTGCTGCGGCGTGGCCACGGCGTGACCGCGCTGGTCCGCGACCCGTCCCGGGCGCCGGAGGGCGCGCGCGTGGTCGTCGGGGACAGCAGGAACGGCGAGGCCCTGCGCTCGGCCCTCGCCGGGGCCGACGCCGTGGTCTCGGCGCTGGGGCCCAGCGGGAAGGACACGCACCTGCACCGGGAGACCGTGGCACAGCTGGCGCCTGCCCTGCGTGCGGCCGCCGTGCGCCGCTACGTCGGGGTCAGCGGCGCCGGCGTCACCGCGGACGGCGACCGGAAACGGCCCCGGGACCGGGCGATCTCGACCGCCATGGGCTGGTTCGCCCCGTCGATGGTGGCCGACAAGGCCGCCGAGCTGGCGGCGTGGCAGGACACCGGTGCGGAGTGGACGCTGGTGCGCCCGCCGAGGCTGCTGGAGGGACCCGCCACCGGCCGGGTGGAGCACGATGCGCACGTGTCCGCGCGGTCCACGGGCATGCGCCGGGCCGATCTGGCGGCCTTCCTCGCCGACGTCCTCGAGCAGGGCCTGTACGTCCGGCAGGCCCCGTTCGCGGCCACGGCCGGCCGGGGATCCTGACCCGGCACGGCCGGACCATCTGCCCTGCCCTGCCCCGGCGCCGCCGGGCGTCCTGCCCGGGCACGGCCGGCCGGGGATCCTGCTCGGCACCGACCGGGCGGGGAGCCGAGCCGCGGCCCCGGCCCGGCCGGCGCGGCGCGCTCAGAACGCGCGGAGCTCCCAGTCCAGCGTGTGCTCGGCCCCCGGGGCGAGCACCACGAGGTCCTGGCCCGAGTTGAAGGCGTCGGGCGGGCAGTCCATCGGCTCGACCGCCAGCCCGCTGCGCGGCGCGCCCACGATGTGGTCGCCGGTGTGGATCTGCACCCAGGCGGCGCGGGGGTCCCAGCCGAGCAGCGCCCCGTGCCCGTCCGGGGCCGTGAGGCGGACCGTGCACCGCCCGTCGCGCGGGACCAGGCCGGTGAACGGGTTGTCGATGGAGGCGCCCCGCAGCGGACGCCCCGCCCGGAAGTCGAAGGCGCCTCCCGCCGTGTCCTCCAGGACGGTCGGCAGGAGCCGGTCGGGGGAGACCTGCAGCATGCCCGACGCGTCGAGCTCGAGGACCCAGTCGTCCACGTTCCCGGGACCGGCCACGACGTAGGGGTGCGAGCAGCACCCGAAGGGCGCGGCGGTCTCCCCCTCGTTCCGGGCCCGGATCCCGACCCGCAGGCCGTCCTCGCCAAGCGTGTAGTGCACCTCCACCCGCACGGCGAAGGGGTACCCGGGGTCCGCGCCCAGGCGGAGGGCGAGCACCACGTCGGTCGGGCTGCTGGAGACCACCTCCCAGTCGCGGTCGAAGACCAGCCCGTGCAGGGCCGTCCCGCGCTCGGGCTCCGTGACCGGGACCTCGAGCCGGCGGTCGCCGAAGCGGTACCGGCCGTCGGCCAGGCGGTTCGGCCACGGAGCGCACACGACGCCCCGGAAGTCCTCGGTCGTGGTGCCCGGCTCCCGGGCCACCACCAGGGCCCTGCCGTCGTGCTCGAGCGCGCACAGCGCGGCCCCGAGGGTGTCGACGAGTGCGGTGTAGCCGCCGGCGGCAAGCGGGAACGACGTCACGGGTTCCTCCTGGAGGGTGGGGCCGCTCGCGACGGCCGCGAGGACGGTGGGGCGACCAGGACGGCGGTCCGGGCCGGGGGCGGGGAGCCGCTCCTGCGCCGGGGGCGGCGGAAGGGCGTACCGGATCGACGGTATCAGCGCGGTGCCGCCGGTGGCGCAGCGCACACGCCACGGGCGCGCAGGTCCTTCGCGGCGGCCGCGGCGCGCTGCGCCCGGAGGACCTCAGCCGGCCGCCGCCCCCAGCTCCAGGTCCAGGGCGTGGCGCTCCACGTGGTCCAGGGCCAGGCGCACCGCACCCACCGAGACGACCGCGTCCCCGAGTGCGGAGACGGCGACCCGCGGGGGCGTGGCGGTGAACCGCGGCAGCTGCCGGTCGATGCCCTCCAGCAGGACGGCGGAGGACTCGGCCACGGCCCCGGCGATGACCACCAGCTCGGGATCGAAGAGCGTGCCGAGCAGGCCGATGATCCGGGCCAGGCGCTCGGCCAGCCGGTCGAGGATCCGCCGGGCGACGTCGTCCCCGGCGGCGGCCGCACGGAACACGTCCCGGGCCTCCACCGTCCCGGCGGGCCCGGCCAGGTCCCGCAGCGCGGTGGCCGGCGCCCCCGGCCGCAGCGCCTCGGCACCCCAGGCCCGGCACAGCGCCGCGATGCCGTCCGGGCTGCCGACGCCCTGCACCAGGGCCAGGCCGCCGAGCTCGCCCGCCGCGCCGGAGCGGCCGTGCAGCAGGCGGCCGGCCTCCATCACCCCGGTGCCGATCCGCTCCCCGGCCAGCATGACCACCAGGTCGTCCACCCCGGAGGCAGCACCGCACCAGCGCTCGGCCATCGCGGCGAGGTTGGCGTCGTTGGCCAGGAGGGTGGGCCAGCCGTGGCGCTTCTGCAGCCGGCGCTCGAAGCCGTGGTCGAAGGCCTCCCAGAACGGCTGACCGTGGGAGATCCTGCCGCGGCGGTCCACCGGCGCGGCGATCCCGACCGCGGCGGCCAGCACCGCGGCCGGCACCACGGCGGCGTCCGCGAGCGCGCCGTCGACGGCGGCGTCCACGGTGGCCAGGCGCCGCACCGGGGCCCGGTCGGCGAAGACGCGGGTCTCCCGGCCCAGGACGCGACCCCGGAGGTCGGCCACCACGGCGGTGGTCCTGGCCTCGCCGACGTCCACGCCGACGACGAAGCCCGCCCGGTCGTCGAACCGGGACCGCCGCGCGGGCCGGCCCACCTGCGCCCCGGAGGATCCCTCGACCTCCTGGATCCAGCCCCGGTCCAGCAGGTCGTCGCACACGGCGATCACCGTGGTGCGCACCAGGCCGGTGGCGGCCATCAGGTCGGTGACGGTGACCACGCCGGCGTCGCGCAGGACCTGCAGGACCGCTGCCAGGTTGGTCCGGCGCAGCAGCCGCGGCGATGTTCCGGCACGGCTCACTCGCTCCCCCTTGACGTTCGTCGAATGTGCTCCACATAATAGTCCAAGCAATAAATCTAAGCTCTGAATATATCCCTGGAAGACCCGACCGGCGACCACCGCGGGTCGCCACCGCAGGAGATCCCCATGCGCACCAGCTCCCGCTTTTCCTCCCGGACCGCCGCCCCGCCCTCAGCGGGCACGAGGTGACGGCCTCCCCGGTCGGCCGTCGGTCCCTGTTCCGCTGGACCGGCCTCGCCGCGTGCGGACTGCTGCTGACGGGCTGCTCCGTGGGCGAGGCGCAGCAGCCCACCACGATCACGTTCTTCCAGTTCAAGGGCGAGGCCGTGGCCTACTTCGAGGACCTCGCCCGGCAGTTCGAGGCGCAGAACCCGGACGTGCGCGTGGTCGTGGACAACGTCCCCGACCCGGAGACCGCCCTGCGCACCCGCCTGGTGAAGGAGGACGTGCCGGACGTGCTGACCCTCAACGCCAACGGGACGTTCGGAGAGCTGGCCTCAGCGGGTGTCTTCGCCGACTTCGCGGGCTCCGCGGCGCTCGAGGACGTCAACCCGGCCTACGCCCAGATCGTCCAGGAGCTCGGCGCCGGCTCCGAGGGGGCCGTCAACGGCATCCCCTTCGCGGCCAACGCCGCCGGTGTGCTCTACAACGAGGAGCTCTTCGCCGAGCACGGTGTCGCCGTGCCGCAGACGTGGGACGAGCTGATCGCCGCGGCGCGGACGTTCGAGGACCGCGGCGTCACCCCCTTCTACGGGACGCTCGCCGACGCGTGGACCGGCCAGGCGCCCCTGGCACCGATCGTCCCGCAGACCACCCCCGAGGACTTCTGGGAGCAGCGCTTCGCCGGGGAGACGACCTTCCAGGAGGAGTGGCCGGAGGCCGCCGGGAAGCTGGCGGAGCTGTTCGAGCACACCCAGCCGGACCCGGTGGCCACCGGCTACGAGGACGGCACCGCCGCCTTCGCCCGGGGCGAGTCGGCGATGCTGCTGCTGGGCAACTACGCCGTCCCCCAGATCCGCTCGTTCGAGCCCGACTTCACCATCGGCAGCTTCGCCCTGCCCGCCACGAACGATCCGGCGCAGACCGTCCTGGTCTCCGGCGTGGACGTGGTGATCACCGCCGGCGCGGACACCGAGCACCCCGAGGAGGTCCGGCGCTTCGTCGAGTTCCTCATGCAGCCCGAGGTCGTCCAGGACTACGCCGAGGAGCAGACGGCCGTGCCGACCCTCGAGGGCCTCTCCAACGACGACCCCGCGCTGACCGGGATCCAGCCCTACATCGACCAGGAGCGCATCGTGGGATTCTTCGACCACCAGTTCATCCCCGCCGTCCCCCTGGGACCGCTCCTGCAGCAGTACCTCATCGACGGGGACCGGGAGGCGTTCCTGGCATCCCTCGACGAGAGCTGGGACGAGGTCGCCACCCGGCGCAGCTGGGGCCTGGGGGCGGTGGAGTCCCGATGAGCACCACGACCCGTCCCGCCACCTCCCGCCGGCCCCGGAACCGCCGCACGGGCCCCGGACGTGCCTACTACTGGATGGTGCTCCCCGCCCTGGTGCTCTTCCTGATCTTCCACACCGCCCCGGTGCTGCAGGGGGTCTTCTACAGCTTCACCGACTCCCCCGGCTACGGCGACTGGGACTTCGTCGGGCTGTCCAACTACGCCGCGCTGTTCGGCGACGAGAGGGTGCGCGCCGCCTACTGGTTCACCTTCCGGTTCGCCCTGGTGGCCACGGTCCTGGTCAACGTCGTCGCCCTGGCCCTGGCCGTGGGCCTCAACGGGAGGATCAGGTTCAAGAACACCCTGCGCGGGGTCTACTTCGTGCCGAACGTCCTCGCGGTGCTGGTCGTCGGCTACGTCTTCAACTACCTGTTCACCAACTCGCTGCCGAGCATCGGCGCCGCGCTGGGCATCGACCGTCTCTCGACGTCGCTGCTGGCCGATCCCGAGCTCGCGTGGGTCGGGATCGTCGTCCTGGCCGTGTGGCAGGCGGTCGCGTTCAACATCATCATCTACCTCGCCGGTCTGCAGACCGTGCCGGCGGAGCTCTACGAGGCCGCCGCCATCGACGGCGCGGGCCCGTGGAAGCGGTTCTGGTCCATCACCTTCCCCATGATCGCGGCGTTCTTCACGCTGAACATGGTGCTGTCGCTGAAGAACTTCCTCCAGGTCTTCGACCACATCATCGCCATGACCGGCGGCGGACCGGGCACCGCCACGGAGTCCGTCTCCGTGCTCATCTACAAGGGCGGCTTCCAGGGCGGGGAGTACGGCTACCAGATCGCCAACGCCGTGGTGTTCATGGTGGTGCTGGTGGTCTTCGCCGTCGTCCAGCTCCGAGTCCTCCGTCGCGAAGAGGTGTCCGCCTGATGTCCTCCACCAACGTCGCCGCCCCGCCCAGCGGCACCGCCGCCCCCGCCCTCGGGGCCGCCGCCCCGCGCCCCGCCCGACGACGGCGCACCGGCGCCCGGGTCAACTGGTGGCTCACCGCGCTGCTGGTCGTGCTGGCCCTGACCGTCCTCGTCCCGCTGTACTTCACGGTGGTCACCGCTCTGAAGACCCCCGACCAGCTCGGCGGCAGCGGCTTCGCGCTCCCGACCGAGGTCCGGTGGGCCAACTTCGCCGACGCCTGGACGCTGACGGACTTCCCCCGGGCGGCGCTCAACAGCGCGGTGATCACGGTGTCGGCCGTGGCCCTGACCCTGCTGACGAACTCGATGGTGGCCTACGCGATCGCCCGGAACATGCACCGGCGCCTCTTCAAGGGCCTGTTCTTCTACTTCGTCTCCGCGCTCTTCGTGCCCTTCCCCATCCTGATGCTCCCCGTGGCCAAGCAGACCGCGCAGCTGGGCCTGGACAACCCGGCCGGGCTGGTCCTGCTGTACGTCGTCTACGGCCTGTCCTTCAACATCTTCATCTTCACCGCCTACATCCGCTCCATCCCCCTCGAGCTCGAGGAGGCGGCCCGGATGGACGGCGCCGGCACGTGGGGCGTCTTCTGGCGGGTGATCTTCCCGCTGCTCACGCCCATGAACGCCACCGTCGGGATCCTGACCTGCCTGTGGGCGTGGAACGACTTCCTGCTCCCGCTCATCATCGTCTCCGACCCCGGGCAGGCGACCCTGCCGCTCGTGCAGTATGTGTTCCAGTCCCAGTTCCAGACCAACTACACCGTCGCGTTCGCGTCCTACCTCATGGCGATGGCACCACTGCTCGTGGTGTACGTCTTCGCCCAGCGGTGGGTCATCTCCGGCGTGACCCGAGGAGCCGTCAAATGACCACCAGCCCCCAGCAGCACGACGTCGCCATCGCCCCGGCCCCCGCGTGGTGGACCGACACCGTGGTGTACCAGATCTACCCCCGTTCCTTCGCCGACTCGAACGGCGACGGGATCGGTGACCTCGGCGGGATCCTCGCCCACCTGGACCACCTCGAGGCGCTGGGGGTGGGCGTGATCTGGCTGTCGCCGATCTACCGCTCGCCGCAGGACGACAACGGCTACGACATCAGCGACTACCAGGACATCGACCCGTCCTTCGGCACGCTCGAGCAGTTCGACGAGCTGCTCGAGGCGGTGCACGCCCGCGGGATGAAGCTCGTGATGGACCTCGTGGTCAACCACACCTCCGACGAGCACCCCTGGTTCGTGGAGTCCCGCTCCTCCCCCGACTCCCCCAAGCGCGACTGGTACTGGTGGCGCACGCCCCGCCGCGGCATGGCGGCGGGTGCCCCCGGGGCGGAGCCGACCAACTGGCAGAGCATCTTCTCCGGGCCCGCCTGGGAGCTCGACGAGGCCTCCGGCGAGTACTACCTGCACCTGTTCTCGACCAAGCAGCCGGACCTCAACTGGGAGAACCCCGAGGTGCGCCGGGCCGTCCACGCCATGATGCGCTGGTGGCTGGACCGCGGGGTGGACGGCTTCCGGATGGACGTGATCAACATGATCAGCAAGGACGTCGCCGCCGACGGGCACCTGCACGACGGACCGCCCGTGGAGGGGACCCCCTACGGCGACGGCTCGGCGTCCTACACCAACGGCCCCCGCATCCACGAGTTCCTCCAGGAGATGCACCGGGAGGTCTTCGCCGGCCGGGACGCCCAGCTGCTGACCGTGGGCGAGATGCCCGGCGTCACCGTGGAGGAGGCGGTGCTGTTCACCGACCCGGCCCGGGCCGAGGTGGACATGGTCTTCCAGTTCGAGCACGTCAACCTCGACCACGGCCCCGGCGGCAAGTTCGATCCGAAGCCGCTGCGCCTGACCGATCTGAAGGCCTCCCTGGGCCGGTGGCAGGAGGGCCTGGAGGAGGTGGGCTGGAACTCCCTGTACTGGAACAACCACGACCAGCCCCGGGTGGTCTCCCGCTTCGGCGACGACTCTCCCGAGCACCGGGTGACCTCCGCCACGTGCCTGGCCACGCTGCTGCACCTGCACCGCGGCACGCCCTACGTCTACCAGGGCGAGGAGCTGGGCATGACGAACGCCGCCTTCGGCTCCATCGAGGACTTCCGGGACATCGAGTCGGTCAACCACTACCGGCACGCCACGGCCGCCGGGGCGGACCCGGCGGCCGTGCTGGAGGGCCTGCGCTGGACGGGCCGGGACAACGCCCGCACCCCGGTCCAGTGGAGCGCCGGGGAGCACGCCGGGTTCACCACCGGCACCCCGTGGATCCCGGTCAACCCGAACCACGACGTGGTCAACGCCGACGCCGCCCGGGCGGACCCGGGCTCCGTGTTCCACCACTACCGGCGGCTCATCGAGCTGCGCCGCACCGAGCCGGCGGTGGTCCTGGGCGACTTCACGATGCTGGTCCCGGAGCACGAGCAGGTCTACGCCTTCACCCGGCGGCTCGGCGACGTGGAGCTGCTCGTGCTGGCCAACGTCTCGGGCGAGGAGGTGGGCGTCGACCTCCCGGACGCCGCCGCGTGGGCCGGCACCGAGGTGCTGCTCGGCAACCTGCCCGGCAGCTCCGCTCCGGCGGACGTCACCGTCCTGTCCCCCTGGGAGGCGCGCGTGCACCGGCGGGTCCACGGCGCGGCCGCACAGGGCTGACGGGCAGGACCGGCGGAACCGGACCGTCGGCACGCGCGCCGCAGGACAGGGCCGGTGCCGCGATCCCCGTGCGACGGGACCGGCGCGTCCGGGTCTGTCGGGACGGACCGCGTCGCCCGGCGCCGGGTCGCCGGTCCTGTCCGCGGCGGGCGCTTCCCGGCGGTCCCTCCACGGGTGGGGCCGCCGGGGCCGCGGTGGCACAATGAACCGGTGCCGTCCTCCGACCACGCCTCCCTGATCCCCCTGCTCGGCCGCGGCGACGCGCCGGAGCAGGTGCGCCATGTCCGGGAGCTGCCGGACCGGGACGCGGTGACGGCGCCGTGGCCCGAGCACCTGCACCCGGACGTGGTCGCGGCCTACGAGCGGCTGGGCGTGCACCGGCCGTACCTGCACCAGGTCCAGGCCGTGCTGGCCCCCCGGCACGTGGTGGTGGCCACCGGCACGGCCTCGGGCAAGTCCCTGGCCTACCAGGCGCCCGTGGCGGACGCCGTGCACCGGGGCCGGCTGGCCGCGCTCGCCCATCCCGGCATGGTGCGCCACCCGGACGAGGCCACGGCCCTCTACCTCTCGCCCACCAAGGCCCTGGCGGCCGACCAGCTCAAGGGGCTGGAGGCGCTGGGCCTGCCGACCCTGCGGGCCGCCACCTACGACGGCGACACCGACCCGGCCGAGCGCCGCTGGGTCCGGGACCACGCCGACGTGGTGCTGTGCAATCCCGACATGCTGCACTACGGGGTGCTGCCCAACCACGCGCGCTGGTCGCGGTTCTTCCGCCGGCTCCGGTACGTCGTCGTGGACGAGGCGCACTCCTACCGCGGGGTCTTCGGCTCGCACGTGGCCAACCTCATGCGGCGGCTGCGCCGGATCTGCCGGGCCTACGGCGCCGACCCCGTCTTCATCGGGGCCTCGGCCACCTCGTTCGAGCCGCACGCCTCCTTCGCCCGGCTCGTGGGCGTCCCCGAGGCCGAGGTGACGCCGGTGACCACGGACTTCTCCCCGCACGGGCCGGTCACCGTGGTGCTCTGGGAGCCCGAGCAGACGGACGGCGGGGGTGAGAACGACGCCCCGGTGCGCCGGACCGCGCTGGCCGAGGCCGCCGACATGCTCACGGACCTGGTGCTGCACCGGGTCCGGACGATCGCCTTCATCAAGTCCCGCCGCGGCGCGGAGACGATCGCCCAGATCGCCCACCGCCAGCTCGAGGAGGTCGACCCGTCCCTGGCCCACCGGGTGGCGGCCTACCGCTCCGGTTTCCTGCCGGAGGAGCGCCGCGCCCTGGAGGCGGCCCTGCGGGACGGGCGGCTGCTCGGCGTGGCCAGCACCTCCGCCCTGGAGCTCGGCATCGACGTGGCGGGCCTGGACGCCGTGGTGGTGGCGGGCTGGCCCGGCACCCGGGCGTCCTTATTCCAGCAGATCGGCCGGGCGGGCCGGGCCGGGCAGGAGGCGCTGGCGGCGTTCGTGGCCGGCGACGACCCCCTCGACACCTACCTGGTGAACCACCCGGAGGCCATCTTCGACGTGGACGTCGAGGCCACCGTCTTCGACCCCTCGAACCCCTACGTGCTCGCCCCGCACCTGTGCGCGGCGGCGGCCGAGCAGCCGCTGCGGGCCGAGGAGGTCACCGCGTTCGGCCCCACGGCCGCGGAGGTGCTCTCCTCCCTGGTGGCCAACGGGCACCTGCGCCGCCGGCCGAGCGGGTGGTTCTGGACGCACCCGCAGTCCGCGGCCGGGATGGTCTCCCTGCGCTCGGACGGGGGCGGGCCGATCCGGATCATCGAGACGGACACGGGCGCGGTGCTGGGCACCATGGACGCCCCCCAGTCGCACTACCAGGCCCACCCCGGGGCCGTGTACGTGCACCAGGGGCGGACCTACATCGTCGACGAGCTCAACGAGTCGGACTCCTACGCGGCCGTGACCCGGGCGCACCCGGACTTCTACACGACCGCCCGGGACGTCACCCAGGTCACCGTGGTGGCGGAGGAGCGCTCGGAGACGTGGGGGCCGGTGACCGTCCACTTCGGCCAGGTGCAGGTCACCACGAAGGTGGTCTCCTTCCAGCGCAAGGCCGTGACCTCCAACGAGGTGCTCGGCGAGGAGCCTCTGGAGCTCGACGCCCGGGACCTGTTCACCAAGTCCGTGTGGTTCACCGTGCCCGGGCCCGTGCTGAACGGCGCCGGGATCGAGGAGCCGGACGTCCCCGGGTCGCTGCACGCCGCCGAGCACGCCGCCATCGGCCTGCTCCCGCTCGTGGCGTCGTGCGACCGGTGGGACGTGGGCGGGCTCTCCACCGCCCTGCACGCCGACACCGAGCTGCCCACGGTCTTCGTCTACGACGGGCACCCCGGCGGCGCGGGGTTCGCGGAGCGCGGCTACGACACCGCGGTCGCGTGGTTGCGCGCGACCCGGGAGGCGATCTCCTCCTGCGAGTGCGAGCACGGCTGCCCGTCCTGCGTGCAGTCGCCCAAGTGCGGCAACCGCAACAACCCGCTGGACAAGCACGGCGCGGTGAAGCTGATCGACGCGCTGCTGCGCAACGCCCCGGGCGCCTGACCGTTCACGGGTCCCCGGGCGGACCGGCCCGGGAGACACCGCGGGCTGCGCCGAACCGGGCCAGCGGTCCCTCGAGCGCGACCACGGTTCCCACGTCGACGACGACCCGCTCCGGCTCCACCAGCTCGCACAGCTCCAGCTGGGCGCCGTTGGCCTGCGCGACGCGGGCGGCGGTGCCGCACGGCTCACCGGCCGCGAGACCGCGGGCGACGTCCGCGGCGGCGAGCGCGGCGAGGTCCGCGGCCTTGCCCGCCCGGTGGGTCGCAACACCCGCCTGCGCCAGCAGCAGCACCGTCACCAGGAGCACGCCGAGCACCAGGGAGAGCGTCAGCACGTGCACGGTGCCGCTGCCACGGTCGGCGGCCGGCGGCACGCCGCCGACAGGCACCGGGCGGATCGCCGCACGGGCTGCCGGGTCAGCCACCGTGGTCCCCCGCCGTCCGGGCGCCCTCGGTCTCGGCGGAGGCCTCGGCGCGCAGCTCCCAGCCGCCCCAGGTGCCCAGGATCCCGGGGGCGGGTCCGGCCACGACGACCGTGGAGGTCCCGGTCCCGGCCTCGAGGTGCACCGCGGCGTCCTGTCCCGCCACGGACAGCGCGATGGAGCGGACGCTCGCGGAGCTCTCGCCGCGGGCTGCGGCCCGGGCCGAGGCCCGCGCGGCCTCCTCGTAGCGGATCAGCGTCATCCCGGCCGCCGCCGCGGCGAGCAGCACGGCCAGGAGCAGCACGAGCGCGGGCAGCAGGACCGCCGTCTCGGCGGTGACGGCCCCGCGGTCGGGACACGCGGCGCGCGGCGACGGACGGGGACGGTCGGCGGTCATGGCGGTCTCCTCGCGGATGGTGAGCGAACGGTGAGCAGGTGGAGGGTGAACGGTGATGAGGCGGTGAGTGGGCGGACGGTGATGAGGCGGTGAGCCGGTGGACGGTGATGAGGCGGTGAGCCGGTGGACAGCGGGGACAGGACGGGTGCCGACGGCCGGACGGGCGGACGGACCCGCGGCAGCAGGACCTGCACGGCGGGGACAGGGCGGGTGTCGGCGGCCCGGGCCCGAGCACCGCCGGACCCGGGCGTGGGGAACAGGCACCCGCCCCGGGGAGGGGAGAGAGAACCGTGGGGTCCGCGGCGCCGGGACCGGCGCCGCGGACCCCAGGTGTCGCGGTTCTCAGACCCCGAGCGCCTTCTCGACGATCGCGGTCAGGAGCTCGCGCACCTGACCGGAGGAGAGCACCGCGGCCATGACGCCGCCGAAGGCCGCGGCGGCGAGCACCACCATGGCGTACTCGACCGTGGTCGCCCCGAGGTCCGCGTCCTCCGCCCGCCGGAGCGGACGGGGCGGGGCGGTGGCGCCGCGCAGGGCGGCTCGACCGGCGGTGGGCGTGAGGCCGGTGCCCCGCGCGAGGTCGGGTGCCACGGACCTGCGGCGCCGGGACGCCTCGCGCGAGGAGAACCGGGGCCGGGAGAGCTGCTGCTGGGACATGACGGGTCCTTTCGGGATGGGTGGAGCGGAGGGAGGCGGCGTGATCCGCATCGATCGGTGGGCGGTGCTTCGGGTGGAGCGGGCTCCCGCGGACGGGGGCGCGCGGCTCCGTGCGCGGCGGGTCATCGGAACACCTCCGGGACGAGGCCCATCACGACCGGCAGCACGCCCCAGCAGACGAAGGCCGGCAGGGAGCACAGCCCCAGCGGCAGCACGAGCTGCACGGACAGCACCTCCGCGGCGCGCTCGGCCCGCCGGTAGGCGGCCCGGCGCACCTGGGAGGCCTGGGACCGCAGGCTCCGCGCCGAGGGCGCCCCGGAGGTCGCCGTGAACGCGAGGGCCGCGCGGTAGTCCTCCAGGTGCGCCGGCAGCTCGCCGGCCGCGGCCCAGGCGGTGGCCCACGGCAGACCCAGCCTCAGCCCGGCGCCCACCCCGGCCAGGGCGCTGCCGGGCGCGTGCCCCCGGCTGCCGCCCAGCACGGCCACGGCCTCTCCGAGCGGCAGTCCGGCGTCCAGCATGGCCGCGGTCAGCTCCACGAGGACCCCGGCGGAGACGTGCGCCGCGGGAGCCCGGCGGAAGTCCGGGGCCGGACCGGAGGACGCCGTCAGGCGCGCCCGGTGCGGCAGGAGCGCCACGGCCGCGGCCGCGAGCAGGAGCAGCCCGGCGGCGGCGGCGATCAGGGCCGTCATCGCGCACCCACGGCCTCGGCCCGGGCGATCAGCGCTCGCGTCCAGGCACGGCCGAGGACGGTGAGGACCGCGCCGGCGACGAGCGCGGCCACGCCCCACGGCGTGGTGAACAGCGTGCGCAGCGGGTCGACGCCCATCAGCATGCCCAGGGCGATCCCGAGCACCGGCAGCCAGGACAGGATCCGGACGGTCGACCGAGGGCCCGCCAGTGCCGTGCTCCGGGCCGCCTCGGCGTCCAGCTCGGCCTCGAGGGCGTCGGCGAGGCCGCCGAGCAGCTCAGCCAGCGGTGCGCCGGTGCGCTCGGAGACCTCCCAGCACAGGGTCAGCTCGGCCGTGGCCGAGGCCGCCCACCGCTCCAGGGGCCGGTGGCCGAGCGCCGGGGAGGGAACGGCGGCGAGCGCGTCCGCGGTGCCCAGGCCCAGGCGGGCGGCGGCCGCCACGGCGGCGCACAGCTGCTCCACGTGCCGGGCGGTGGGTGTGCGCGACCGGTGGCCGGCTCCACCGGCGGCGCCCTCGAAGGCCGTCGCCGGCGACCGTCCCGCCTGCAGCAGCGCCGCGAGCCGGCGCAGCAGCGCGACCCACTCGGCCGCCTCCGCGGCGGCGTCCCGGGACAGACGGGACCGCCACGCCGGCGCCCGTGTCCCACCCGGGTCCCGCCGCGCGGCCGCGCGGACCCGGTGGAGCGGTCCGCCCAGCAGCGCCGCGGAGCAGCCCGCCAGGCACAGGGCGAGGACCAGCAGCGCGTTCACGGGGTGCTCCGTGAGGTGGCCGGCGCCGGGGCGAGGGCGCGGTCCAGCAGGGCGCACAGTCCCGCCCAGCCCGGTGCGCGGCGCAGCCGGCCGTCGGCCTGGACGGCGGCGGGCACCGTGGCGAGGGATCCGGCGCGCTCCTCCAGCAGGGAGACCGCGCGGACCTCGCGGCGCCCGCCCGCGCGGGCGACGTGGACGACGAGGTCCAGGGCGCTCACGGCCTGCAGCGTGACCGCCTCCCGGCTCATCCCGGCGAGCGCGCCCAGGGCCGCGAGCCGAGCGGGCAGCGCCTCGGCGGAGTTGGCGTGGACCGTGCCCGCTCCCGTGTGCCCCGTGTTGAGCGCGGTGAGGAGCTCGCGCACCTCGGCCCCGCGGCACTCCCCCACCACGAGCCGGTCCGGTCGCATGCGCAGCGCCTGGCGGACGAGCTCGGCCAGGTCGATGCCTCCGGCGCCCTCGGCGTTGGCGTGCCGGGCCTGGAGCCCGACCACGTGGGGATGCTCGGGGCGCAGCTCGGCGGCGTCCTCGATCAGCACGATCCGCTCGTGCTGCGGCGCCCGGGACAGCAGGGCGTTGAGCACGGTGGTCTTCCCCGCCCCGGTGGCCCCGCTGACCAGGAAGTTCGCTCCGGACTGCACCGCCCCGGCGAGCAGCTCGGCGGTGTCCGGGTGGACGGTGCCCACGTCCACGAGGTCCTGCAGGGACAGGGTCCGGTGGCTCCGGAAGCGCACGGAGAGCAGGGTCCCTCCGGTGGAGACGGGCGGCAGGACGGCGTGCACCCGGTACCCGGCGGCGGTCTGGACGTCGGCGCACGGGTGGGCGGCGTCGAGCCGGCGCCCGGCGGCGGTCACCAGCCGCACGGCCAGGGCCCGCACCTCGGCGTCGGAGCGGAACGGGGACGCGACCCGCCGCACCCCGGCCTCGGTCTCCAGCCACACCTGGTCGGGTCCGTTGACGTAGACGTCGGTGAGTCCCCGGTGCGGCAGCAGGGGTTCCAGCGGGCCGAGCCCAGTGAGCTCGGCCCGCACCACCTGCACCGCGTGCAGGGTGCCGGCCGCACCGAGCACCCGGCCGCCGGCGCGCACGGCCTCGGCGATGTCGGCGTCGGTGACCGGGCCCGGGGCGGACAGCAGCCGGTCCCGCACGTCCTCCAGCAGCGCGTCCGGCAGCTCGGGCGGGGAGGTGCTCACCGGAGCGCTCCCACGGCCCCGAGCAGCCCGGCCACGTCCCGGCCGAGCCGACGGGAGCGGCCGGCCTCGAGGAGGCGGCCGGTCTCGGCGGCCTCGGGCACACCGCCGCAGAAGCGCACGGATCCCGCGACCGGCAGGCCGGTCGTGGCGGCGGCGAGGGCGTCGTCCACGTCGGCCACGTTGAGCCCGGCCGGCACCAGGCGGGCCGGGACACCGGCCAGCAGGTCCGCGGCCCACCGGGCCGCCAGCATGCCGCGCACCGTGCGGGGCGCCGGCACGAGGACCTCGTCGCACAGGACGGCCGTGTCCGCCGCCGCCGGGCCGGCCCGGCCCAGGTCCACGACGACGAGCTCCGCGGCCCGGCGCAGGGCCTCCAGCACGGGCGCGTAGGGCGCGGGCGCGCCGTCGGGCCGGGAGCGGTCCCAGGACAGCCACCGCAGCCGGCCGGTACGGGCGAGGGCCGGCCACAGCTGCTCGGCGTGCACGGTCCCGGCGATGCGCTGCAGGTCCGGCCAGCGCAGCCCGTCCCGGTCCTCGAGGCCGAGCAGGACGTCGATGCCGCACCCCTCGCGGTCCGCGTCCACGAGCACGGCCGTGCGCTCCTCCTGGGCGGCCCGGTCCGCGAGCCAGCACGCCAGGGTGGAGGCGCCCGCCCCGCCCACCGCGCCCAGCACGCCCACGACGTGCCCCGTCCCGCCCGGGCCGGGTCCGCCCGCGCTCCGCGCGCAGAGCAGGTCGGCGAGCCAGCCGGCGGCGTCCGGCAGCACCGCGACGGTGCAGCCGCCGAGCTCGGCGGCCCGGTCCCACAGCCCGGTGTCCTCGGGCCGGCCCACCAGCACGGTGCCGGGCCGGACCCGGCCCCGCACCGCGTGGTGCACGTCCACCAGCTCGGTGTCGGCGAGCGGCGCCCGCGCGGGAGAGCTCGGATCGGCGGGCTCGGCCAGCAGCTCGGCGCCGGCCGCGGCGCAGACGCGTCCGACCGTGGCGCGCAGGGCGGGGTCGTCGCTGACGAGGCGGACCGTGCGGGCCCGGGCGGCGGCGGCGCCCGGCGTCCGGGCCGGGGCGGGGCGGTGGGCGGCGGTGCTCATGGGCCCACTCTCGGTCCGGGCGGCCGGGCGCCGACCGGGCCGGGCGGGAGGTGTGGACGGGCCGCCGGGCACGGAGCGGCGCGGGCGCGTGTGCAGTCCGGGCACCGGCCTACGGTGACGGACCCGTGCAGGACAATGGCCTGATGCACATCGTGGTGGGAGCAGCGGAGGAGGGACGGGCCGGGCACCGTGCCGTGGTGGTGACCGGCGGGTCGGCCGGCGCCGCCGTGGACGTGCCCGCCGGGGAGCTGGCCGCGTTCGTCGCCGAGCGGGAGGCGTCCGCCCACCGGGCCGGGGACACCGCCCCGCGCTGGACGTGGGAGCGCACCGGAGCGGTCTATCCCGAGCTGCTGGCCGCGGGAGCGCGGGTCGAACGGTGCCACGACCTGCGGCTGTGCCAGGCGATCCTCGCCACGGCCGCGACCGCGCACGGCTCCGGGGCGCAGGGTCCCCTCCCCTACGCTCCCGTCCTGCCGGCCCTGCCGGAGGACGAGGCGCCCGGCCTGCTCCCGCCGCCGCGGCCGGCGCAGGACCAGTCGAGCCTGTTCGAGCTGCCGCGCGCCGCCGGGCCGGGGGTGGACGAGCTCGTGGGCGAGCTGCTCGCCCAGCTCGCCGCCGTGGCCGGCGCGGCGGACCCCCGCCGGCTGACCCTCCTGCTGGCGGCGGAGTCCCAGGGGGCGCTGATCGCCGCGGAGATGCAGCACGCCGGGGTGCCCTGGCGCGAGGACGTCCACCGTGCCCTGCTGGAGGAGGCGCTCGGGCCCGAGCCGGCCCCCGGGGAGCGGCCGGAGCGGATGGAGCGGACCGTCCGGCGGCTGCGGGAGGTGCTGCACGCGCCCGGGCTGAACCCGGACTCCCCGCAGGAGCTGCTCAAGGCCATGCGCGCGGCGGGCATCGACGTGACCAGCACCCGGCAGTGGGAGCTCGTCGAGTGGGCCCGGGCCGTGCCCGACCTGGCCGTGCGGCGCCAGGCGCTGATCGAGCCGATCCTGGAGCACAAGAAGCAGGCCCGGCTGCTCAGCGCCAACGGCTGGCACTGGCTGGACAGCTGGGTGCGGGAGGGCCGTTTCCGGCCCGAGTACGTGGTGGGCGGTGTGGTCACCGGGCGGTGGTCGGCCCGCGGCGGTGGCGCCCTGCAGATCCCGCACGTGGTGCGCGACGCCGTGCGGGCGGATCCGGGACGGGTGCTCGTGGTCGCCGACGCCGCCCAGCTGGAGCCGCGCGTCCTCGCGGCCCTCGCCCACGACGACGCCCTGGCCGCCGCCTCCCACGGCCGTGACCTGTACCAGGCCATCGCGGACCTCGGCGAGGAGCGCGGGTCGGAGCTGACCGAGCGCCCGCAGGCGAAGGTGGCCATGCTGGGGGCCATGTACGGGGCCACCACCGGGCAGTCCGGGCGGCTCATGCCGCACCTGGCCCGGATGTTCCCGCGGGCCGTGGACTACGTGGAGCGGGCGGCCCGCGTCGGGGAGACCGGGGGGCAGGTGTGCACGCACCTGGGCCGCTGGTCGCCCCGGCCGGGGCCGGACTGGGACGCGGCCCAGCGCGACACCGCGACGGCGGAGGCCGAGCGGCGCGCCGGGGCGATGGCCCGCGGCCAGGGCCGGTTCACCCGCAACTTCGTGGTGCAGGGCACCGCGGCGGAGTGGGCGATGTGCTGGATGGGCGCCATCCGCTCCGCCCTGGTGCGGGAGGGATTCGACGCCGAGCTCGTCTTCTTCCTGCACGACGAGATCGTGCTGCACTGCGCCCAGGAGGACGCCGAGCGCGCGGCCGAGCTGGTCCGGGGATGCGCCGAGCAGGCGGGGCGGATGGTGTTCGGCCGGATCCCGGTGGAGTTCCCCGTCAGCGTGGCCGTGGTGGAGTCCTACGCGGACGCCAAGTGAGCGGCCCGGTGGCGGACCGCGCCGGGACCTGCGGGCCGGGACTCGGGCCGCCGGCCCCGCCCCGGCACCGGGCCCAGCACAGGGCCCTGCCCCGGCCTGGGCGCAACGCTCAGCACGGGCCCCGGCACAGGCTCCGCGACAGGCCCCGCCACCGGCGCCGGGGTCAGCACAGGTCCCGGTACGGGGCTCCCGTCACGTGCCGGCTCCACTCGTTCTCGGTGATCCGGTCGCCGCGGCCGGCGCAGACCGCGGCGACCGCGTCCTCGGCCTCCACCAGCCAGCTGCGCACCACGCCGTCGTCGCCGGTGGCGACCAGCCGGTCGCCGACGAAGCGCACGTCGTTCATCCGGTCCCCGGAGGCGGACAGGGCCGCGTAGACGCGCAGGTCAGCGGCGCCGACGTCCCAGATCCACACGAACTTGTCCCCGGAGGCGCCCGCCAGCCGGGTGCCGTCCGGGGAGAACTGCAGTCCCTTGACCGAGGACAGGGCGTCGGAGGTCTCGCCCAGGGGGTGGGGCTCGGACGGGTCCGCGACGTCCCACAGACGCACCCGCCCGCCCTCGGTCCCCACGGCCAGGACGTCGGCCACCGGGGAGAACACTGCCGAGGTCACGACCGAGTCCAGGGTGAGCTCCGCGGTCCGGCGGGGCGCGGCGGGATCCGAGACGTCCCACAGCTGCACGTTCCTGGAGTCGTCCGCCGCCGCGAACACCGTGCCCGAGGCGTTGAACCGCGCCGCCTCCGTCCCGGCCACCGGGATCGTGGCCACGCGCCGGACCCCTCCGCCGGCGTCCCGGCGCAGGAGGGCGATCTCGGTGCCGACCTCGGACCACGCCGCGATCGTGGAGCCGTCCGCCGTCACGTCGGCGCCCGTGACGCCCATGTCCAGGGCCGCGGCCCGCGCCGGCTCCTGCGGGCGCCCGTCCTCGAGGGGCCAGAGCAGGACGTCCCCGTCCTCGGTGCCACCGGCCACGAACGAGGCGTCGGGCGCCACGGCGCCGGCGTACCAGAGGGTCTCCCCGGGCGGGGCCTCCGGCGAGGGCAGCGGAACGGGCACCTCCCCGGTGAGGTCGAACAGGGAGACGACGCCCTCGCCGATGCCCACGGCGCTGAGCACCGTGGCCGAGCGGTCGGTGGAGAGCTGGTACACCGGTTCCCCGCGCCGGTGGATCACCGGTCCCTCCAGGTCCCACGAGCGGGTGGTGCCGTCCTGTGAGGCGGTGATCAGCCGCTCCCCCACCCGCAGCGCCCCCGTCACCCGCGCGGCGGTGGGGAAGACCTCGACGCGCGCGAGGTCGGGCAGCCGGTGCACGTAGGCGTTCTGGTCGTAGCTCGCGGCCACGAGCTGCTGCCCGTCCGGGGAGAAGCTGACGTCGCTGACCCAGCTGCCGAAGTCGCGGACGGTCCCGGCCTCGGCCAGCCGGTCGCCCTCGACGTCGTAGAGCCGCAGCTCGCGCGCGCTCAGCCCCACGGCCAGGCGGGCGCCGTCGTCGTCGAGGGCCAGGGATCGGACGGTCCGGCTGGTGGGCACCGGGTCGAGGCGCTCGGTGTCCCGGCCGTCGGTGGCGTACCGGACGATGCCCGCGGAGCTGCCGCCGGCGTAGACGGTGCCGTCGGCGGCCGCGGCGACGGCCAGGACGTCGGCGTCCTCGCCCAGGGGCAGCCGCGGCAGCGCCTGCGGGGACCGGGGGTCCTCGAGCGACCAGCGCAGCACCTCGCCCCGGCCCCCGGCCAGCAGCTGCCGCCCGCCGGGCGAGAACACCACCGCGTTGAACGGCGTCCCGGTGTCCACCTCCAGGCCGGCGACCCGCCGCACGGGCCGGTCCGTGACGTCCCACACGCTGACGTGGCCGGTCCCGGAGACCGCCGCGAGCACCCTGCCGTCCCGCTCGACGAGGTCGACGTCGGCCAGGCCCCGCTCCTCGCCCTCGAGGACCACGACGTCCTCCCGGTCCTCGACCAGGCTCTGGAAGTCCCGCCACACGGACAGGCGGCCGTCCCCGGCCGCGCGCGCCACCACCAAGCCGTCGTCCAGCGCCGCGAGCCGGGACGCGCCGTCCGGGCCCAGCCAGCGCTCCGGGGAGCTCACCGCGGTCGCGTCGATGAGCGCGGAGGTGCCCTCCCGGGTGGGCGCCATCCGGTACGCCGCGAGACTGAGCTGCGCGGCCAGGTTCGGCGACTCCCCCCGGATCCGGGAGGCCTCCAGCGCCGTCTGGCGGGACAGGGCCTGGTCACGGGCCATCTCCGCGTCGGCCTGGAAGCGCTCCGCCCGGATCCCGAGGGCGCCCGCGACCACGGCGGCGCAGACCGCCAGGGCCAGCAGGACGAGCGCCACGTGGCCGCGCCGCTCGATCTCCCGGGCCGTGCGCTTCTGCCGCTCGAGGGCGTCGTCGTAGTGCCGCTCGCTCTCCGCCAGGTACTCGCGCTCGGCCGGGCTGAGCAGCACCTGCTGCTGCGGGTCACCGGTCCAGTCCCGGAAGGAGGCCAGCTGGCCCAGCGGGATCAGCGCGAGGGGATCGCGGTCGTTGGCCAGCCACATCTGGGTGGCGCGCTGCAGCTGCTGCCGGACGTAGAGGTCGCGCCGGCCGTCCTCGATCCAGCGGCTGAGCCGGGACCAGTGGTCGAGCAGGGACTCGTGGCTGAGCTGGACCTCGTCCCGGTCCACGGTCAGCAGCCGGGCGCGGGCGAAGTGCTCCACCACGGCGGGACCGCCCTCGGGCAGCTCCTCGCGCGGCATCGGGGTGCGCACGACGGTGGCGGAGGAGCCGGTGCCCACCACGCGCACCAGGCGCAGGAAGATGGCCCGGGCGAGGTCCCGCTCGCCGGGCTCCAGCGCGTCGTAGACCTCCTCGGCCCGGCGGTCCACGGCTTCCGTGATGCCGCCCGCGGCGTGGTAGTCGGCCACGGTGAGCTCGCGGGCGCGGGCGTGCTCCCACGTGCCCAGCAGGGCCTGGGAGAGCAGGGGCAGCAGCCCCACCCCGATCTCCGCGCCGCGGGGGGCCACGTCGCGCAGGATCACCTCGACCAGGTCCGGGGAGACGCGGGCGCCGACCGCCTCGGCGGGGCCGACGACGATCTGCTGCAGCTGCTCGCGGGTCAGCGCGCCGAGCAGCACGGGGCGCTCCAGGGCGGCGCGCAGCTCGGCGTGGCTGCTGGCCGGCCCGAAGAAGTCCGCGCGCAGACCCACCACGACCACCCGGTCCCGGCTCGCGGCGGCGAGCCGGTCCAGGAACCGCCCGGGCTGCTCGGCGTCCCGGGTGCCGGTCCACAGCTCCTCCAGCTGGTCGACGACGAGCAGGTCCGGGTCCGCCTCGATCGCGTCGTCGAGCCGGCGCCCGGGGTCCAGGCCCGGTGTGGTCGCCAGGGCGCTCCACCCGTGCAGCGGCTGGCCCTCGGCGCGCAGCCGGCCGAGCAGGCCGGCGCCCAGCAGGGAGGACTTGCCCGCGCCCGAGGCGGCCACGACGGCGAGGATGCGGGGCCCGTCGGCGCCGGCCAGCCGCGTCACCCGCTCCCCGAGCTCGGCGACCTCCGCGGTCCGCCCGAAGAAGTGCGCCTCGTCCTCGGCGCGGTAGGAGCGCAGGCCCACGTACGGGGTGGTCGCCGGCTGGACGGGCGTGCGGGAGCGGTTGACGTCCTCCCACCACAGCTCCGCCGGGCGCTCCTCGGTCAGCCCGAGGGCGTCCAGGAGGGCCGTGAACTCCTCGCGCAGGGCCGGGCCGGGCAGGTGCGCCCCGCTGAGCCAGCCCTGGATGGTGCTGGCGGGCAGGCGGCAGGCCGCGGCGAGCGCGCGCACCGACAGGCCGCGGCGGCGGCGTGCGGCGCTGAGCTGCTCGGCGAGCCGTGGCCGGTCGGCGCCGGGTCGGGGCGAGGCCACCGGGAGCCTCCTCGGGGGATCGTGGGCACGGGGGGACCCTGGCATCGTAAGTCGGCTTGCCGGGGCTCCGGCAATGTTGCGCCCGCAGGTGCGCGATGTCCCCGGGACCTGCTACAGCGGTGCCGGCAGGACCCGGCCGGTGTCCCACGGCACGGCCCAGCCGAGGGCGGTGAGCACCCGGTCCAGGAGCACGCCGGTGAACCCCCAGACGGTCACCTGGGAGTCGGTGCCGGCCACGGGCACCGCGAACGCCGGCGAGCGGTAGGTCTGCCGGCCGCGGGTGACGGTCGCGTAGTGCCGGTTGGCCGGGTCGATCAGGTCCAGGACCGGGACGCGGAAGACCAGGGAGGACTCGGCGTGGTCGACGACGTCCACGGGCGAGACGTCCTGCCACCAGCCGAGCACCGGGGTGACGAGGTGGTTGGAGACCGGCAGCGGCACCGGGGCGAGGGCCCCGAGCACCTCCACGCCCCGCGGGTCGAGCCCGGTCTCCTCCTCGGCCTCGCGCAGGGCGGCGCGCACATGGGCGCCGCTCACCCGGCCGCCGGGCACGGAGACCAGCTCGTGCGGGTCCCCGTCCTCGGGGTCGAGGCGGCCGCCGGGGAAGGCGACCTGTCCCGGGTGGGAGCGCAGGGTCGCGGCGCGCTGGACGAGCAGGACGTCGAGGTCGCGCCCCACCCCCTCCGCGTGCGCGGGGCTGCGGGAGGGCAGGTCGTCGAGCGCCCCGAAGAGGATGAGCACCGCGGAGCGCCGGTAGTTCTCGTCGATGCGCCCGATCCGCCACGGCTCGCGGTCCTCCATCCGCAGGCTGTGGCCGCTGCGGGCCACCCGCAGCAGGTCCTGATAGGCGTGGCCCACCGGCGCTCCCCCGACGTCCTCGGCGGCGCTCACGAGCTCAGCGGCCAGCCGTCGGCCTGCAGCTGCGCCCGGGTGCGGCCGGCGAGGAACTGCTCCAGCAGCTCCTCGCGGCCGGGGGCGAACTCGTACTTGAGCAGCGACGCCGCCTCGGCGGCGTCCGTGGGGCCCTCGCCGTAGGACGGGCACAGGTCCGCGACGGGGCACACCCCGCACGCCGGGCGGCGGGAGTGGCAGATGCGGCGCCCGTGGTAGACGAGCCGCTGGGACAGGTCCGTCCAGTCGCGCGGCGCGAACAGCGCCGCGACGTCGCGCTCGACCTTGACCGGGTCCTCCTCCGCCGTCCAGCCGAAGCGGCGGGCCAGCCGGCCGAAGTGGGTGTCCACGGTGATCCCGGGGACCCCGAAGGCGTTGCCCAGGACCACGTTCGCGGTCTTGCGGCCCACGCCGGGCAGGGTGACCAGGTCCTCCAGCCGGCCGGGCACCTCGCCGTCGTACTCGTCGACGATCTTCTGCGCCAGGTTCTGGATCGCGCGGGTCTTGGCCCGGTAGAAGCCCAGGGGCCGCACGATCTCCTGGACCTCGGCCTCGTCCGCCTCGGCGAGCGCCCGCGGCGTCGGGCAGGCGGCGAACAGCCGCGGGGTGGTCGCGTTCACGCGCACGTCCGTGGTCTGCGCGGAGAGCACCGTGGCCACGAGCAGCTCGTAGGGCGAGCGGAAGTCCAGCTCGGCGACCGCGTAGGGGTAGGCCCCGGCGAGGACCGCGTTGATCCGCCGGGCCCGGCGCTTGAGCGCCAGCGGGGACTCCGGCGTCCCGGTGCGGCGGCGGCGCGCGGCGCCGGCCCGCGCCTTCGCGGGGTCCACGACGCGCAGGTGGGCGGGCGGGCGGGGCACGGCGGGTGGGACCATCCCTCGATTCTAGGCCGGTCCGAGGGGCCCGGTTCCGTGACTCCGCGCGGCGGGGCGTCTGTGGAACCGGGTGGGGCGATCGTCTAGGGTGACACTGACACTATGTGAGCCGCGACACGGGCGTCCGGGGGCACCGGGGGTCCGTGCGGGGTGCGCCACGAGAAGGGAAGACCACATGGCTTCGGACACCACGCCCGCCGAGACCCAGACCTTTGCCCCCAGCCCGGAGTTCACCGCCCAGGCCAACGCCGGCGCCGAGCTCTACGACCAGGCCGAGGCCGAGGGCGTCGACTTCTGGGCCCGTCAGGCCCGCGAGCTCCTGACCTGGAACAAGGACTTCACCGAGGTCCTCGACTGGTCCAACCCCCCGTTCGCCAAGTGGTTCCAGGACGGCACCCTCAACGCCTGCTACAACGCCGTGGACCGGCACGTGGAGGCCGGCAACGGGGACCGCGTGGCCATCCACTTCGAGGGCGAGCCGGGCGACAGCCGCAGCTACACCTACGCGCAGCTCAAGGACGAGGTGTCGAAGGCCGCCAACGCGATGGAGGGCCTGGGCGTGGTCAAGGGCGACCGCGTGGCCCTGTACCTGCCGATGATCGCCGAGGCCGTCATCTCGATGCTGGCCTGCGCGCGCATCGGCGCGATCCACTCCGTGGTCTTCGGCGGCTTCTCCGCGGACGCCCTGCGCTCCCGCGTCGAGGACGGGCAGGCGAAGCTGGTGGTCACCGCGGACGGATCCTTCCGCCGCGGCAAGCCCTCCATGCTCAAGCCCGCCGTCGACGAGGCCCTCTCCGAGGGCGCGTCCTCCGTGGAGCACGTCCTCGTGGTGCGCCGCAACGAGGCCGAGGTCGAGATGACCGAGGGCCGGGACGTGTGGTGGCACGACGCCGTGGGCTCCGCCTCGACCGAGCACACCCCGGCCGAGCAGGGCGCCGAGGACCCGCTGTTCGTGCTCTACACCTCGGGCACCACCGGCAAGCCCAAGGGCATCATGCACACCACGGGCGGCTACCTCACGCAGGGCGCGTTCACGCACAAGTACGTCTTCGACCTCAAGCCGGAGACGGACGTCTACTGGTGCACCGCCGACGTCGGGTGGGTCACCGGCCACTCCTACGTGGCCTACGCGCCCCTGGTCAACGGCTCCACGCAGGTCATCTACGAGGGCACCCCGGACTCCCCGCACCGCGGCCGGTTCTGGGAGATCGTGCAGAAGTACGGGGTGACCATCATGTACACCTCCCCCACCGCGATCCGCACCATGATGAAGTGGGGCGAGGAGATCCCGGGCGAGTACGACCTCTCGTCGCTGCGCGTGCTCGGCACCGTGGGCGAGGCCATCAACCCGGAGGCGTGGACCTGGTTCCACCGGGTCATCGGCGGCGGGCGATGCCCGATCGTGGACACCTGGTGGCAGACCGAGACCGGCGCCATCATGATCTCCCAGCTGCCCGGCGTGACCGTGGCCAAGCCGGGCTCGGCGCAGGTGCCGATGCCCGGCATCAAGGTGGACGTGGTGGACGACAACGGGCAGCCGGTGCCCAACGGGACCTCCGGGTTCCTCGTGCTGCGCGAGCCGTGGCCGTCGATGCTGCGCACCATCTGGGGCGACGACGACCGCTACGTGGACACCTACTGGTCCCGGTTCGGGGACATGTACTTCGCCGGTGACGGCGCCAAGCGCGACGAGGACGGGGACGTCTGGATCCTCGGCCGGGTCGACGACGTCATGAACGTCTCCGGGCACCGCCTCTCCACCCCCGAGATCGAGTCCGCGCTCGTCTCCCACCCCTCCGTGGCGGAGGCCGCGGTGGTGGGCGCCACGGACGAGACCACCGGGCAGGCCGTGATCGCCTTCGTGATCCTCTCCGACCAGGCCGACGCCGAGGGCCGGGACAAGGCGGAGCTCGCCGAGGAGATGCGCGCCCACGTGGGCAAGGAGATCTCCCCGATCGCCAAGCCGAAGAAGGTCCTGATCGTGCCCGAGCTGCCGAAGACCCGCTCCGGGAAGATCATGCGCCGCCTGCTCAAGGACGTCGCCGAGGACCGGGAGGTCGGCGACGTCTCGACGCTCGCGGACCAGACGGTCATGCAGCAGATCGTGGACTCGCTGGCCAAGTAGTCCCGCACCGGACTGCCGCCCGGCAGTCCGGCACCGGACCGCGGCGCCCCCTCGCACCTGCCGCGCGAGGGGGCGCCGCCACGTCCGGGGACCGGTGCGCCGGGGTGAGAGGATGCGGGGCATGACCACCACGCGCAGACCGATCTACGTCCTCAACGGCCCGAACCTCAACCTGCTCGGCACCCGGCGCCCGGAGGTGTACGGCACCACGACGCTCGCGGACGTCGAGGAGGCCGTGCGCGCCCGGGCCGCGGCCGGCGGGTGGGAGGTGGAGTTCCGCCAGACCAACCACGAGGGCGTGCTGGTGGACCAGATCCACGAGGCCCGGACCGCGGGCGCGGCCATCGTCATCAACCCCGCGGCGTACACCCACACCTCGATCGCGATCCACGACGCGCTCGAGGCGGCGGAGCTGCCCGTGGTCGAGGTGCACCTGTCCAACGTGCACCGGCGCGAGCCGTTCCGGCACACCTCCTACGTGTCCCTGCAGGCGGACGCGGTGATCGCCGGTGCGGGCGCCCTCGGCTACGAGCTGGCCGTCGAGCACCTGCTGCGCACCCTGGAGTCCTAGTCCCTCAGGCCGCGCACGTGCCCGGCACGAGCGCCTCGGTCCGGCCCGCGGCCTGGTCCAGGGCGCCGCGCAGCTCGGCCAGGGTGAGGGCGTAGCCGACCTGCCCCTCGAGGGCCTTGGCGAAGACCACCCCGACCACCGTCCCGTCCTGGGCCACCAGCGGCCCGCCCGAGTTGCCCTGCTGCACCTCACCGGCCAGCTGGATGATCTCCATGGTCGCGGGGGCCGCGCCGTCACCGGGCACCGGGGCCAGGGCGGCGCCCTGCACGGTGGCGGGCCCCACGGCGAAGGGCCCGCCCAGGGGGTAGCCCATGAACGCGACGAGGTCCCCCGGCGCGGGATCCTGCCCGAGCGCCAGGCCCGGCACCTGCAGGCTCGGGGCGGAGAGCACGGCGAGGTCCGCGTCCGGGTCGTAGTGCACGACCGAGGCGGTGTGCACCTGCCCGTCCCGGGTCTGCACGACGGGCTCGGCGACCCCGGCGACGACGTGGGCGTTGGTCACCACCTGACCGGCGGCCGTGGCGAACCCGGAACCGGTCTGGTTCTGCCGGCACTCGTCCGCGGTGCCGTACACCTTCAGCACGGACTCCCCGGCCTGCTCCTGCGCCGGCGTCGCCGCGCCCTCCGCGGGGGCCTCCGCCGCCGGGAACAGCAGGGCGTCCAGCTGCCGGATCCCGGTGGCCCCGCCCACGGCGTCCCGGGCCTCGGTCACCACCTCGCGGACCGGGGCGGGGGTGCGCTCCTCGATGGTGCGCAGCACCGCGGAGGAGGCGACCTGCTGGGACACCGAGGGGATGCCGAGCTGGCCCACGAGCGAGGCGAGCAGCGAGAGCACCAGCGCGGCAACGGTGACGTCCAGGGCCGCCCCGGCGATCCGGTTCAGCAGCCCCAGGCGCATCCGCTCCGTCACCGCGGACAGGGCGCGCCCGAGCATCCCGCCGAGCATCTGGCCCGCGATCAGCAGCACGAGCACCGTGGCCAGCACGGCGCCCACCCGGTACTGGGCGTCGACCTGCGCGCTGACCCACGGCGCGGCGGTGAACGCCGCCACGCCGCCGAGCACGAGGCCCGCCAGCGAGAACAGGGAGTTGAAGAACCCGCGGCTGAACCCGTAGAAGAGATAGCCCAGCAGCACCACGACCAGCAGGACGTCGAGCAGGTTGAAGGACGGAGACATCGGGTTCCTCTGGATGTTCTGGAGGGCCGGGGCCCGGGAGCGAGCCACCAGCATAGGGACCCCGGCTGTGAGATTCGTAGGGCCGGCCTGTCCCCGCCCCCGGCCCGCCACGCCCGTCCTTGGGAATCGCGCGCCGGAGACACTACAGTGAACGTCAGGTACGTTAGGTCGCTCACACGCAGGTGCGGGCGACTCCCGCTGACATCGGCCGCCGCGGGCCACGGCTCGACGGCGGCGTTACTCTGAGGAGAACCATGGATATCGACGTCCTCCGCCGCGCTCCCCTGTTCGCGTCCCTGGACGACCAGGCGTTCGCCGCCCTGACCGAGGAGCTCACCGAGGTCGACCTCTCGCGCGGCTCCACGCTCTTCCACGAGGGCGATCCGGGCGACCAGCTGTACTTCATCGTCTCGGGCAAGATCAAGCTCGGGCGCACCGCCGCGGACGGACGCGAGAGCCTCGTGGCCATCATGGGCCCGGGCGAGCTGTTCGGCGAGATGGCCCTGTTCGACCCGAGCCCGCGCTCCACGTCCGCCACCGCCGTGTCCGAGACGCGCCTGGCCGGGCTCAAGCACGAGAACCTCAAGAAGGTCATCGAGCGCTCCCCGGACGTGTCCGCGCAGCTGCTCCAGGCCCTGGCCCGCCGGCTGCGGCGCACCAACGAGAGCCTCGCCGACCTCGTCTTCTCGGACGTGCCCGGCCGCGTGGCCAAGGCCCTCCTGGACCTGGCCGACCGCTTCGGCCGCCCCGCCACGGACGGCATCCTCGTGGCGCACGAGCTGACGCAGGAGGAGCTGGCCCAGCTCGTGGGCGCCTCCCGGGAGACCGTCAACAAGGCACTGGCCGAGTTCGTCCAGCGCGGTTGGATCCGGCTGGAGGCCCGCGCCGTGGTGATCCTGGACCTGCAGCGGCTCAAGCAGCGCAGCCGCTGAGCCCACCGGGCCGTGTCCGTTCCGGCCGTCGTGCCGGGGGCTCAGGACCAGTCGAGGCGCAGCACCGGGCGGCCGTCCCGGACCTCGAGCACCGGGTTGCGGGTCACGACGGCCCGCTTCCGGGCGAGGAAGGCGATGGCCGAGGAGCACTCGGCGACCGACTCCAGCACGCACTGGACCCCGGGCGAGGACAGGTCCCCGACCGTGCGGCCCACGGTGTCCTCCTGGCCCACCAGGTCCCCGAGCCGGCTGCCCACCGGGTCGGAGACGACCTCGGCGGCCTCCACCCACCGGCCCCAGACGCCCTTGGACTGCAGCGGGACGGGGACCTGCCCGTCGGGGACCACCGCGGTGAAGTAGTGGATGTCGTAGCGGCGGTGGGCGAAGTCGGAGGTGACCCAGTGCGCCAGGGGCCGCAGCAGGTCCGTGCGCAGCACGAGCCGGCGGCGTCCGAGCACCTGGGCCAGGGACACGTCCCCCACCGCCAGGGCCTCGCGTGAGCTCATCCACTCGGCGCCCTCCGCGGACTCCACCGTGCTCATCGGGTCCGCACCGGCCAGCAGCACGCCGGCCTCCTCGAACGCGTGGCGCGCCGCGGCGACCACGGCGCGCCGGGCGCGGCTGACGTCCCCGTCCATGCCCAGCCGGCGCGCCCACTCCGTGGGCACGGGGCCGGCCCAGTCCAGGGGCTCGTCGTCGTGGGCCTCCACGGGCCCGCCGGGGAAGCCCACGGTGCCGAGCGGCGAGTTGCCCGGACGGTAGGTGAGATATGTCTCCACGCCGTGCTCCCCGTCGCGGACGAACACCACCGCCGAGGCCGGCGTGGGAGTGCTGCCGGGGATGCCGGAGCCGCGCTCCAGCCAGGCCTCGGCGGCCCCGCGCTGGCGCTCCGGGACCTCGAAGTACCGCACCTGCGGCGCCCGGCCCCTCCGGGGGGCGCCGCTCGGGGGCTCAGCGGAACTCTGCAACGAGCTCCACCTCGACCGGCGAGTCGAGCGGCAGGACCGCGACGCCCACCGCGGAGCGGGCGTGCACCCCGGCGTCGCCGAAGATCCGGCCCAGGAGCTCGGAGGCGCCGTTGATCACCGCGGGCTGGCCGGTGAAGTCCGGGGCGGAGGCGACGAAGCCCACGACCTTGACGATGCGCACCACCCGGTCCAGGTCCCCCACCGCGTCCTTGACCGCCGCGACGGCGTTGAGCGCGGCCCGGGCCGCGAGCTCGTGCGCCGCCTCCGGGGAGACGGTGCCGGGGGCCCCCGACGAGGAGACCTTCCCGGTCGCGGGCAGCTCGCCGCCCACGAAGGGCAGCTGGCCCGAGGTGTGCACCCAGGAACCGGTGACCACGGCGGGCACGTACGCGGCCACGGGGGCCGCGACCGCCGGCAGCTCGAGGCCGAGCTCGGCGAGACGGGCGTCGACGAGGGATGGGTTGCTCATGGATTCCTCCGAGGATCTCTGGTGCCGCGGTGCCCGGCCGTCAGCCCTTGGGGCGCTTGAAGTAGGCGATGGGGTTGGTCTGCACCGGGGCGTTCATGTTGCCCGCCGGGACGTCGGCCGGCGTGGAGCCCGGCAGCACGGTGACGAGCTCCCACCCGTCGTCGCCCCAGTTGTCGAGGATCTGCTTGGTGGCGTGGATCATGAGCGGCACGGTGGCGTATTCCCAGGTAGTCATGGCCCCAGCGTAGCCACGAACGGCGGGACGTGCTCCGCGGTGACGGCCCGTCCGCCGGTTCCGGCCGGGTTCGCACTTGTAGACTGTCCCAATGGCTTCCCGCAAGAACTCTGCCGCGCAGTCACCGTCGGCCCTGGGCAACGTCGTGGCGTTCATCGCCACCAGCATCGTTGCCGGCATCGTGGCCGCCGGTCTCCTGGTCCCGCCCGCAGCCGCCGCGGGTCTCGCCGCCAACGCCTCGATCGGGTGGTTCAAGGACCTCCCGGCCCAGATGGAGGCCGGGCCGATGTCCCGCGCGTCCACGGTCGTGGCCCGCGACGGGACCGAGATCGCCTCGTTCTACGCGCAGAACCGCACCCCCGTCCCGCTGGAGCAGATCTCCCCGCACATGGAGGACGCGATCCTGGCCATCGAGGACCGGGACTTCTACGAGCACGGCGGCGTGGACCTCGGCGGCATCGCCCGGGCGCTGGGCAACAACATCATCCGCCCGGACGCGCGCCAGGGCGCCTCGACGATCACGCAGCAGTACGTGAACAACCTGATCATCGACTCCCAGGTCCGCGCCGGCGAGGAGGCCACGACCATCGGCGCCGACAAGGGCTACGCGGACAAGATCAAGGAGATCAAGCTCGCCCTGTCCATGGAGCAGGAGCTGTCCAAGGACCAGATCCTGGAGGGCTACCTCAACATGGTGCTCTTCGGCGGGCAGAACTACGGCGTGGAGGCCGCCGCCCAGTACTACTGGGGCATCCCGGCCTCGGAGCTGAGCATCTCCCAGTCCGCGGTGCTGGCCGGCATGGTGCAGTCCCCCAACTACTACGATCCCGCCGCCAACCCCGAGGCGGCCACGGAGCGGCGCAACATCGTGCTCGACACGATGCTCAGCACCGGGGCGATCACCGAGGCGGAGCACGCCGCCGCCGCGTCCGAGCCCATCCAGCTGGACCTGCACCGCACGAACTCCGGGTGCACCGCCGCGGAGATCGCCCCCTACTTCTGCGACTACGTCCAGAACCTCATCCTGCAGGACCCGGCGTTCGGCGAGACCCCCGAGGAGCGGCTCAAGACGCTGCAGCTGGGCGGGCTCACGATCACCACCACCCTCGACGTCGAGGCCCAGCGCAGCGCCGAGGAGGCGGTCAACGAGACGCAGCCGCGCGATGACAACCCGGACAACGTCTCCACCGCGCTCGTGTCCCTCGAGCCCACCAACGGCGACATCGTGGCCATGGCGCAGAACACGTACTACTCCGGCGAGGAGGGCGACTCCAACACCACGTACAACTTCAACGTGGACCGCTCGATGGGCGGGGCCGGCGGCTTCCAGGTGGGCTCGACCTACAAGCCGCTGACCTACGCCACGTGGATCGACGCCGGCAACGGGGCCGAGGACAACCTGGACGCCACGCAGACCCGGTGGCCGGCGGACCACCGGTGGAAGGCCTCCTGCCTGGAGCGCGGCTACAAGATCGAGCCGGGCAACAACGGCGAGGGCTTCGAGATCCAGAACGCGGAGCCCGGCTACACCCGGGAGATGGAGGCCGACTTCGGCCTGTACAACTCCATCAACACCGCCATCTACGCGATGGCCGAGGACCTGGACCTGTGCCACATCGGGGAGATCTCCGAGGCCCTGGGCATCCACGACGGCAAGGCGGGCGAGCCCGTGGACACCACGGTCCTGTCCTCCCTGCTGGGCGGCTCCGTGGACATCTCCCCGATGACCATGGCCCGGGCCTACTCGGCCTTCGCCAACCGCGGCGAGATGTGCGAGCCGCGCGCCCTGGAGAAGGTCGTGGACTACACGGGCCGGGAGTACGAGATCCCCGGGACCTCCTGCGAGCAGGTCATCGACGAGGACGTCGCCGACGGCGTCAACTACGCCCTGAACCAGACCCTGATCCGCGGGTCGGGCTGGCAGCGGGACATCGACCTGCCGGGGGCCTCCGCCGCCAAGACGGGCACCACGGACAACTCGACCCAGACCTGGATGGTCGGCTACACCAAGGGCCTGGCCACCGCCTCGTGGGTCGGCAACTACGAGTTCGGCTCCCGCTCCCTCAACGGGCTGTCCATCGGCGGCAAGCGCACCGAGGGCGACGACTGGGTGGACGGCTCCACCTACGCCGGCGGCCAGTGGCAGCGCTTCATGCGCGAGGTGGCCCGGGACTACGACACCGGCAAGTTCGAGGAGCCCTCCAAGCGGGTGCTCGAGGGCCGCAACGGCACCTCGCGTCCGGGCTGACCCCGGACCGCCGGATGAGCACCGCGAACACCGCACAGACCGCCCCGGCCCTGCGCGCGGCCGCCGCCGCCGCGGGGGCCGGCGCCGCCGCGGCGGCGGGCCTCGGGGCGTGGGGCGTCGTCGTCGAGCGCCGCCGCTTCCAGCTGCGCACCGAACGGTTGCGGCTGCTGCCCGCGGGCAGCCCGCCGCTGCGCATCCTGCACCTGTCCGACCTGCACGTGTGGCCCGGGCAGCGGTCGGTGAAGGACTTCGTGCACTCGCTGGCGCAGCTGCAGCCGGACCTGGTGGTGGACACCGGGGACAACCTCTCCCACCCCGAGGCGCTGCCCTGGCTGCTGGAGATCCTGGAGCCGCTCCTGCGCTTCCCCGGCGCCTACGTCCCCGGGTCCAACTGCTACTTCGCGCCGCGGCTGAAGAACCCGTTGCGCTACCTGTGGCGGGACACCTCCGGGGAGGCCCGGGACGAGGCCCCCCGGCTGCCCACCCGGGCGATGCACGACGCCTTCGACGCCGCCGGGTGGACCCCGCTGATCAACCGCTCCGCCCGGATGGAGGTCGCCGGTCTGCGCCTGGACCTGTCCGGGGTGGACGACCCGCACCTGGGCTACGACCGGCACCCCGGCTTCGGGGCGCCCGGGACGGCGGACCTGCGCCTCGGCGTGGCCCACGCCCCCTATCTGCGGACCCTGGACCGCTTCGCCGCCGACGGCGCGGACCTGGTGCTCGCCGGCCACACGCACGGCGGACAGGTCTGCCTGCCGGGTGGGCGGGCGCTGGTGAGCAACTGCGACCTCGAACCGGAGCGCTGCAAGGGCCTGATCACCCAGGGCGGCGTCCCGGTCAACATCTCGGCGGGCCTGGGCACCTCCCGCTTCGCGCCCATCCGGCTGTTCTGCCCGCCGGAGGCCGTGCTGCTGACGCTCACCGACTGACACCCCGCCGGCCGGACCTCACCGACGGACTCCCAGCGGCCGGACCTCACCGGCCGACCCGCCACGGCGCCGGGTGATCCCGTCCCGGCCGCGGAAGTGCCCCGCCCCGCCCACCACCTGCACCTCGGCGTCCAGCCGCGCCGCGAGCGCGTCGGTCGCGGCCGGCGGCACCGTGGGGTCGTCGTCGGAGCGGAGCACCAGCCGGCGCCGCACGTGGGTGCGCACCGCGGCGACGTCCACGTCCTCGGCGAGGAACGCGTCGAGGGAGGGCTCGCTCTCGAGCGGGCCGGTGAAGCCGGCCACGAGCACGAGCCCGCCCAGCGACCAGGGCTGCGGCAGGCCGGCGAGGTGGCGCAGGATCGTGATGCAGCCCAGGCTGTGGCCGACCAGGTGGGTGTGCTCGTCGGGCTCGCCCACCGCCCGCGCCACGGCGGCCTGCCACGCCGCGGGCTCCGGGGCGGAGGGCTCGGGCAGCTCCACGAGCACGGTGCGCACGCCGTCGGCGGCCAGCGCCGCCCGCAGCCACGGGAACCAGTGCTGGTCGGGGGCGGCGTCGTAGCCGTGCACCACCACGACGGTGCGCACGTCGGGGTCCGGGACGGTCATCCGGAGATCTCGGGCACTGCCACGATGATCCGGTGGTTGGAGCGGTCGCAGAGATACATCTCCTCGGTGCCGTCGGGCACCGGTCCGCCCTCGGGCCACTGGTCCTCGGGGATCTGGCGCAGCGGTCCTCCGCAGGACGGGCAGATGGGGTCCATGGTCGTCTCCTCCAGGGTCGGGTTGCGGGCCCGGGTGCCCGTGGGGCGAGCTTCCCGCAAATCGGCGCCGGTCACAACCGCCCGCGCGCAACGGCCCGACGCGGAGGCTCCGCCCCCGCCGGTGTGGTCCTACCATGGACTGTGGCACGCACCACACCGGCTGCCCCGACTTCCCGGAGGATCCCCATGACCGTCGCCGACCACAGCCCCATCGCCGCCGAGGCACTGCTGGAGGACCTGCGGACCTGGTGCGGCCGCGACGCGGTGGTGGACTCGGAGCTCGAGCACCGGGCACTGGCCCACGACGCCTCGCACTACCTGCTGCAGCCGGCCGCGGTGGTCCGCCCCCGCTCGGCCGCGGACATGGGCAACCTCTTCCGCGCGGTGTCCCGGCACGGGCTGGGCCTGACCTTCCGCTCCGGCGGCACGTCCCTGTCCGGGCAGGCGGTGACCGACCAGGTGCTCGTGGACGTGCGCCGGAACTTCCGGGACGTCGAGGTGCTGGACGGCGGCCGGCGCGTGCGGGTGCAGCCCGGGGCCACGGTGCGCCAGGTCAACGCCCGGCTGGCGCCCCACGGGCACAAGCTGGGCCCGGACCCGGCGAGCGAGGCGGCGTGCACGATCGGCGGCGTGGTGGCGAACAACTCCTCCGGCATGGCCTGCGGGACCCGGGCCAACACGTACCGCACGCTCGAGTCCATGGTGGTCGTGCTGCCCTCCGGGACCACCGTGGACACCGCCGCCCCGGACGCGGACGCCCGCCTGCGGGCGCTGGAGCCCGCGCTGCACGAGGGGCTGCTCCGGCTGCGCGACCGGGTGCGGGCCGACCCGGCGTCGGTGCGCACGATCGAGCAGCAGTTCTCGATGAAGAACACCATGGGCTACGGCCTCAACTCGTTCCTGGACCACGACGAGCCGGTCCGCATCCTGGAGCACCTGCTGATCGGCAGCGAGGGCACGCTGGGCTTCGTGGCGCAGGCGGTCTTCCGCACGGTGCCGATCCTGCCGTTCGCCTCGACCGGGCTGCTGGTGTTCCCGGACCTCGCCTCGGCCACCCGCACGGTGCCCGCCCTCGTGGGCACGCACTCGGCCACCGTGGAGCTGCTGGACGCCAAGTCCCTGAAGGTCTCCCAGCGCACGGGCCTGGCCCCGGCGCAGATCATGGACGTCGACGTCGACGAGCACGCGGCGCTGCTCGTGGAGTACCAGGGCGCCACGCTCGAGGAGGAGCGGGAGCTCTCCGCGGCGGCCTCCGGGCTGTTCCGCTCCCTGGACCTGGCCGCACCGGCCGCCCTGACCGACGACCCCGCCGCCCGGGCCGCGCTGTGGACGGTGCGCAAGGGCCTCTACACCACGGTGGCGGGCAACCGGCCGAGCGGGTCCAACGCCCTGCTGGAGGACGTCGTGGTCCCCGTGCCCGAGCTGGGCGAGACGTGCGAGCAGCTCACCGCGCTGTTCGACGCCCACGGCTACCGGGACTCGGTGATCTTCGGCCACGCCAAGGACGGCAACGTCCACTTCATGCTCAACGAGCAGTTCGACCGCCCGGACCTGCTGGCCCGCTACGAGCGCTTCACCCAGGACATGGTCGCCCTCGTCCTGGACCACCGGGGGTCCCTGAAGGCCGAGCACGGGACCGGGCGCAACATGGCCCCGTTCGTGCGCCGCCAGTACGGCGACGAGCTCTACGACGTGATGGTCGAGCTCAAGCGGCTGGTGGACCCGGCGGGGCTGCTCAACCCCGGGGTGCTCCTCAACGAGGACCCCACGGTGTACGTGCGCGACCTCAAGACCGCGCCTCCGGTGGAGCAGGAGGTGGACCGGTGCGTGGAGTGCGGCTACTGCGAGCCGGTGTGCCCGTCCAAGGACATCACCCTCACCCCGCGCCAGCGGATCGTGGGCCGGCGGGAGATCGCCGCCGCCGAGGAGCGCGGGGACGCGGCGCTCGCCGCCCGGCTGCGCGCCGAGTACGACTACGAGGGCCTGCAGACGTGCGCGGTGGACGGGATGTGCGTGACCGCCTGCCCGGTGCTGATCAACACGGGCGACCTCGTGCGCCGGCTGCGGGCGGAGAACCACAGCAGGGTGGCGGACGCCGGCTGGGGCGTGGCCGCGAAGGCCTGGGGCGCGACGACGACGGGGGCCGCGCTCGGCCTGACCGCCGCGAAGGCCCTGCCCACCGCGCTGCCGGCCGCCGCGACCGCCGCGGCCCGGGCGGTGCTCGGCGCCGAGCACGTCCCGCAGTACAAGGACGAGCTGCCCGCGGGCGGTCCCGCCCGGCCGCGCCGGCAGGACGCGGGCGCGGAGGCGGTGTTCTTCCCCGCGTGCATCAACGCCATGTTCGGGCCCCCGGACGGCGAGGGTCTGACGGCGTCCCAGGCCTTCCTGGCGCTGTGCGACCGCGCGGGGGTGCGCGTCACCGTCCCGGAGGGCATCGGCAGCCTGTGCTGCGGCACGCCGTGGAAGTCGAAGGGCCTGCCCAGCGGCTGGGCCACGATGTCGGAGCGCACCCTCGCGGCGCTGTGGGAGGCCTCCGGGCAGGGCGCGCTGCCGGTGGTCTGCGACGCCGCGTCCTGCACCGAGGGCCTGGAGACCATGGCGGAGCTGGCGGCGGCCTCGAGCGAGTACCACGCCCTGCGGTTCGTGGACGCGGTGGAGTTCGTCGCCGACCGGGTGCTGGGGCGGCTGCGGGTGACCCGGCCCGTGGGCTCCATGGCGCTGCACCCGACCTGCTCCAGCGTGCACCTGGGCGTCACCGGGGCCTTCGAGACGATCGCGCGGGCGATCAGCGCGGACGTGGTCGTGCCGAAGGCCTGGGGCTGCTGCGCCTACGCCGGGGACCGCGGCATGCTGCACCCGGAGCTCACCGCCTCGGCCACGGCGGCCGAGGCGCGGGAGGTCAACCAGCGCCGCTTCGACGCCTACGCCTCCCTGAACCGCACGTGCGAGCAGGGCATGACGGAGGCCACCGGGCACGCCTACCGGCACGTCCTGGAGCACCTGGAGGCGGCGACCCGCTGAAGCGCCTCCCTCCTGGTTAGGTTGTGCACAATTGAGTTGAGTGCGACCATGAGGGCATGGATGCAGATCTCCGGCTCGACGCACAGCTGTGCTTCGCGCTCTACGCGGCCTCCCGGGCCACGACCGCGGCCTACCGCGAGCCGTTGGCGGAGCTCGGCCTGACCTATCCGCAGTACCTGGCGCTGCTGGCGCTGTGGGAGGAGGACGGGCAGACCGTCACCGGGCTGGGCGCCCGCCTGCACCTGGACAGCGGCACGCTCTCGCCGCTGCTGAAGCGGATGGAGACCGTCGGGCTGCTGGAGCGCCGCCGGGGCCGCCAGGACGAGCGCCGCGTCACCGTGCACCTCACCGCGGCCGGCGACCGGCTGCGCGAGCGCGCCCCGGACGTGCAGCGCCGCGTCCTGGAGGCCTCCGGGCTCACCCCGGAGGAGATGGCCACCCTGCGGCGGCTGGCCCGCCGGATCGGGGCGGCCGATCCTGGCCCCGCCGATCCCGGAGCCGCCGACCCCCCTGCCACGGGCCCCGGAGCCACCACCCCGGGCTCCGCCGCGCCCGGGACCGTCCCGGCCGGGCCCGCGCCCCCGCTCGCCACGCAGCACACCAGCGTGCAGACCACCCAGCACCCCGGCCCGCACCCCACGCAGAATGCCACCCAGAATCCCACCGAGAACCCCACCGAGGAGTAAACCCATGCAGACCGTCTACACCGCCGAGGCCCTCGCCACCGGCGCCGGCCGCAACGGCCGCACCCGCACCAGCGACGGCCGGATCGACCTGGGCCTGGCCGTCCCGCAGGAGATGGGCGGCTCCGGCGACGGCACGAACCCCGAGCAGCTCTTCGCCGCCGGCTACGCCGCGTGCTTCCACTCCGCGCTCCAGCTCGTCGCCCGGCAGCAGAAGGTCGACCTGGGCGACTCCAGCGTCGGAGCCCGGGTGGGCATCGGCGCCGACGGCCAGGGCGGCTTCGCCCTGCAGGTCGCCCTCGAGGTCGTCCTGCCGGACCTCGACGAGGAGACGGCCCGGGCGCTGGCCGAGAAGGCCCACCAGGTCTGCCCGTACTCCAACGCCACGCGCGGCAACATCGACGTCGTCGTCGACGTCGCCCAGGACTGACCCGCGCCGCCCCTGACGCGGCCCCGCACCCGACCGACCGATCGACGATGGAGCACCGAATGACGCAGCCCACCCGCACCCGCCGGATCACCCTGGCCTCCCGCCCGCAGGGCGTCCCCGTGCCGGAGAACTTCCGGCTCGAGGAGGCCGAGCTGCCCGGGCCCGGCCCCGGCCAGGTCCTGGTCGCCAACCGCTGGATGTCCGTGGACCCCTACATGCGCGGGCGGATGAACGACGTGAAGTCCTACGTCCCGCCGTTCCAGGTGGACCAGCCCCTCGACGGCGGGGCCGTGGGCCAGGTGATCGCCTCGGACGCCCCGGAGCTGCCGGTGGGGGCCACCGTGCTGCACGGCGCCGGCTGGCGCGAGCACGCCCTGCTGGACGCCGGGGCCGTCACCGTGGTGGACCCGGAGCTGGCCCCGGAGTCCGCCTACCTGGGCGTGCTGGGGATGCCCGGCCTCACCGCCTACGCGGGCCTCATGGGTGCCGCGCGCTTCCAGCCCGGGGACACCGTGTTCGTCTCCGGCGCCGCCGGAGCCGTGGGCTCGCTGGTCGGGCAGATCGCCCGGCTCAGCGGCGCCGCCCGCGTGATCGGCAGCGCCGGCTCCCCGGAGAAGGTGCAGCGGCTGCTGGAGCTCGGCTTCGACGCCGCCTTCGACTACCACGACGGCCGCGTGGTCGACCGGCTGCGCGAGGCGGCGCCCGAGGGCATCGACGTCTACTTCGACAACGTGGGCGGCGAGCACCTCGAGGCGGCGATCTCCGTGCTCAACACCCGGGGCCGGGTGTGCCTGTGCGGGGCGATCTCGCAGTACAACGCCACCGAGCCGCCGGCGGCGCCGCGGAACCTGGCGCTGGCGATCGGCAAGATGCTGAGCCTGCAGGGCTTCCTGGTCGGCGGCTGGCAGGACATGGCCCCGGAGTTCCGCGAGAAGATGGCCGGCTGGCTGGCCTCCGGGGAGATCGCCTGGGACCAGACCGTGCGGGAGGGCCTCGAGGACGCCCCGCAGGCGTTCATCGACCTGCTGGCCGGGGCGAACACCGGCAAGATGGTGGTCAGGCTCTGAGACCCACGACGTCGCCGCACAGCCGTGCGGCGAGCTCGCGCACCCCGGACACCCTGAGGTCCGGGGTGCGCGCGTATCCCGGCCACGGCGCGCCGTGGCGGTCCATCCACGCGGTGCGCATCCCGGCCCGGGCCGCGCCGTGCAGGTCCCAGGGGTTCGCCGCGATCATCAGGGCCCGCTCCAGCGGCAGGCCCCAGACGCCGCTCGCCCAGGCGTAGGCCTCCGGGGCGGGCTTCCAGCACGGGGCGTCGTCGACGGAGAGGACGTGCTCGAAGTGCTGGCGCACTCCCCCGCGCTCGAGCAGGCCCTCCGCGGTGGCCTCGGAGCCGTTGGTCAGGGCCACGATCCGGAAGCCCGTCCCGGCCAGGGCCTCGATGCCGGGCGCGACGTCCGGGTGCACGGGCAGGCGCTGCATGCCCTCCCGGACGTGGCGCACGGCCTCCTCCACGTCCCGGTCCGGGGCGTGGACGGCGAACAGGGAGCGGGCGACGGCCTCGCCCAGGACCGCGAAGGGCTGGGACTCGCCGTGGACGGCCAGGGCGAAGCCCTCCCGGAGCACTCCGCTCAGCCAGGTCTGCGCGAGCGGGCCGGGCAGGCCCAGCTCCTCGAAGACACCGTGCAGCGGGCCCGTGTCGGACAGCGTCTCGTTGACGTCGAACACGAGGACCGGTCTCTGGTCGGCGGTCATGCCTGCTCCCTCGCCCTGTGGCACTCCCCGGTGGCACTCCCCTGCGGAGCCCTGGGTGCCCGTGGTGCCCACAGGATACGGGCGGCCCCGTCCCGCCGCCGCGCAGTGCGCGTCACGAACCGGTTGACAGAGTGGTGGTCGTCACAACAAACTAGGGCAACATTTGTTGCCCCACAGGCATCACTTCTTCAAGCCCCCGGGGACCCGGCCGCCAGGCCGGGTCCCCGGTTCCACCACGATCGCCCACCAGGATCTCCCAGCCGGGTTCGCCAGGCGGATGTCCCAGCACGACGATGCGGAGCACGCACCATGCCAGCTGCCCTGACCGAGGACGACGTCGTCCGAGCCGCCGGCGCGCTCGTCGCGGCGTTCGCCGCCACCGACACGGAGGCGTACTTCGCGGCCTTCGCCGAGGACGCCACGTTCGTCTTCCACACGGAGCCGCACCGGCTGGAGGACCGCGCCGCCTACGAGGCGCTGTGGCGCTCGTGGCTGGATGCCGGGTGGCGGGTGCTCGAGTGCCGCAGCACCGCCGCCCGGGCCCAGGTGCTGGGCTCCGTGGGGGTCTTCACCCACGACGTCCGCACCACGGTCCTCACCCCGGACGGCTCGGAGACCACGCACGAGCGGGAGACCATCGTCTTCGCCCGCCGGGACTCCGGGGCGCTCCTGGCCGTCCACGAGCATCTCTCCCCCGCCGCCCCGCCCACCACCAGCGCCCAGGAGGGCCGATGAGCTCCCAGCACCCCGCACCCGCCGATCACGCCCCCAGGACCCGGTCCTCCGCCTCCCCCTGGGCCCGCCTGTCGAACCACCTCGACGAGAACACCGACGGCTACGGGCCCCTGCGCGGCACGCTGCCCACCGGGCGGATCGCCATGATCTGGCTCGCGGCCAACCTCGTGGTCACCACCCTGCTCACCGGCACCCTGTTCGTGCCCGGTGTCCCCTGGGCCACCGCCCTGGGCCTGATCCTGCTGGGCACCCTGCTGGGCGGGGCCGTGCTGGTGCTGGTGGGCAACATGGGCACCCGCACCGGCCTGCCCACCATGGCGCTGACCAAGGGCGCGTTCGGGCTGCGCGGCTCGTTCCTGCCGGTCGCGGCCAACGTGGTGGTGCTGATGGGCTGGAGCTGGGTGCAGGCGATGCTCGCAGGCGTCACGGTCAACCACGTGGTGGCGCAGACCACCGGCTTCTCCAGCCCCGTGCTGTTCTCCGTGCTGGCCCAGCTGGTGGTGGTGGGCCTGGCCATCTTCGGCCACACCGGCATCGCCCGGGTCGAGCCGTGGCTGGCCCTGGTGATCCTGGCGATCATGGCGTGGATCTTCGTCGTCGCGTTCACGACCCACCCGGTCGGGGACTTCCTGGCCCTGCCCGCGGACCCGTCCGCCGGCTGGACCGCGGTGTCGGTGCTGGACGTCGTGATCGCCACCGCGATCTCCTGGACCGTGCTCTCGGCCGAGTTCAACCGCCTGGCCCGGACCCAGGCCGCCGGCGTGGTCGGCTCGGCGGTCGGCTACACGCTGTCCACCACGCTCGCCATGGCCCTGGGCGCCACCGCGATCGCGTGGGTGGTCCTCGAGGGCGGCGAGGCCGTCCCGTTCGACCCCACCGTGATCGTCGAGGCGTTCGGCGCCCCGCTGGCCGTCGTGGTGTTCCTGTCCGTGATGGCGACCAACACGATGGTGGTCTACGGCATGGTCTCCTCGGTGGTGAACATGGTGCCGTCCTCGCGCATCCGGTTCCTGCCCACCGCGCTGGTGCTCGGCGCGATCTCCGTGGTGGGCGCCACCTGGCTGGGCCTGCTGGGCCAGTTCACCGCGTTCCTCACCGTCATCGGGGCGCTCTTCGTGCCCGTCTTCGCGGTGATGCTGGCCGACTACTACGTGGTCCACAAGGGTTCCTACGACGCCGACATCCTGCGCGGGCGCGGTGGGAAGTACTGGTACCGCGGCGGGGTCAACGCGGCCGCCGTGCTGACCTGGCTCGTGGGCGCCGGCTCCTCGCTGCTGCTGACCTACGTGCTGGCCAGCCCGGTCGGGGCGACCATCCCCACCTTCGCGATCTCCTTCGTGCTCTACCTCGCGTGGGCCGCGGCGACCCGCCGGATCCGCACGGACCGGCCCGTCTCGCAGCACCTGTCCGACAGCACCCCCGGAGGCGGCACCGAGCCGGAGGCCACCGGTGCGCGTCGTTGACCTGAGCCATCCGGTGCGCACCGGGATGCAGGTCTTCCCGGGCGATCCGCACGTGCGCACGCGCACCGCCGCGACCGTGGCCCAGGACGGCTTCCGCGTCGCGGAGCTGCACCTCGGCACCCACTCCGGCACGCACGTGGACGCCCCCTCGCACACGGTCGAGGGCGGCGCCGACGTCGACGCCCTGGAGCTGTCCTCGCTCGTGGGGCCGGCCCGCGTCGTCGACGTCCCGGGCTGCGCGCCCGGCCGGGTGATCCGCTGGGCGGACGTGGCCGGACAGCTCGACCGGCTCGCGCCGGGGACGATCGTGCTCTTCCGCACCGGCTGGTCGGCGCACTTCGGCACCGAGCGCTACCTCGAGCACCCGGTCCTGGACCCGGAGATCGCCCGCCGCCTGGTCGCGGCGGGGGTGCGCACCCTCGGGGTGGACACCCTCAACCCGGACCCCACGCCCACCGCGGACGCCACCGGCCCGGTGGCGCTGCCCGTGCACGAGGTGGTGCTCGGGGCGGGCGGGGCGATCGTGGAGAACCTCACCGGCCTCGCGGCCGTGGACCGCCCCGGGGCGGTGTTCGCGGCCCTGCCGCTGCACCTGGCCGGCATGGACGGCTCCCCGGTGCGGGCGGTGGCGATGTGGCCGGACGCGGTCGAGGACGGAGACCGGGCGGGTCGCTGAGCCGGGTCGCCGAGCCGGTCCGCTGCGCGGGAGCGCTGAGTCCGGCGGCGTTCCCGGCCGCGCTCAGCCGCCGGCGGCGAGCCGGCCCAGCGGGCTGTTCTCGAAGTCCTCGAGCAGGGCGAGCGGATCCGTGTAGACGGCCACGGCCCCGGCCTCCCGCAGCTCGGTCTCGCTGATCCCGCCGCTGGTCACGCACACGGCGTCCAGTCCGAGCTGTCCCGCCGACTCCACGTCCCAGCGGGCGTCGCCCACCACGAGCGCGTGCTCAGGGCGCAGGTCCCCGGCCTCCAGCGCCGCGGCGAAGATGTCCGGGGCGGGCTTGCTCTGCTCGGCGTCGGTGGCGGTGGTGACGGCGGTGAGGACGTCGTCGGAGCCCAGGGCCTCGCGCATGGCGGCGACCTCGGTGACGTTCGACGACGACGCCAGCACCACCACGAGGCCGGCGTCGGTGCAGCGGCGCAGCAGCTCCGTGGCCCCGCGGGTGGGCTTGAGGCCGGGCCAGTGCACGGAGAACAGGGCGCCGTGGGCGGCGCCGATGGCGTCGTCCTCGTCGGTGTCCCGGTCGGCGGGCAGCAGCTCGTCGATCAGCTGCTCCGAGCCCATCCCGATGAGCCGGTGGATGCGGTGCATGGGCACGTCGTGGCCGGCCTGGTTGAAGGCGTGCCACCAGGCGACGGTGTGCAGGTAGCTGGAGTCGATGAGGGTGCCGTCGACGTCGAACAGGACGCCGCGTCTGGCCGGCGTGGGGGCGCCGGTGGAGGAATCGGCGGAGTTGCCGGCGGAGGAGTCGGGGGTCCGGGGAGCAGTCATGGCCTCACCCTCCCACCCGGTGGCCGGGCGGGCAACGGGTGATCGACGGGTCGCGGGACTACGCCGGCGCCGCCGGCGGCGCACGAGGGATCCCGTGAGCGCACCGGGCGGGCCGACGGCGAGGCCGCGGACCGGTCCCCCGGGGCCCGGGACGCCCCGCTCAGGACACCTGCCGCCGCGCGGCCGCGTTGGACGGCCCGTGGCCCTGGTCCACCGTGACGGGCGGCGCGGGCGCGGCGGCCGTGCGCAGCTGCCGGCCCACCTCCTCGACGTCCCCGGTGGAGGTCGCGAAGCGCAGGATCACCGCGGCGGCGGCGTCGGTCATCTCGTCGAGGCCCTGGACGTCGATGTTGCTGAGGTCGTCGCACCGGGCGTGGTAGCAGAAGTCGTAGCCGACGCCGGCGCGGCCGCCGAACAGCGCGGCCTGCTCCGCGGTCTTGATGCCCTCGGCGCCGGTGAACAGCCCGCCGGCGGGCACGCCCTCCGCGATGAAGGGCCCGTAGTCGCTGCGGCCGCTGAACTCGGTCTCGCCCGAGGCCAGGCCCACGGAGCCGAAGTGCGCGTGGAAGGCCGCCTCGATCGCGGCGGAGCCGGCAGGGGCCTCGGCGGAGACGTCCGGGCCGAACGCCGAGCCGTCGCCGTCATAGACGAAGCGCCCGTAGTTCGGGGAGCCGATCATGTCGAAGTTCAGGTACAGCGCAACGGCCGCCAGCGTGGCGGGGTCGTTGGCCTTGAGGTCGGCCACGTAGTGCCGCGAGCCGAGCAGGCCGAACTCCTCCGCGCCCCACCAGGCGAAGCGCAGCCGGTTTTCGACCACCCTCCCGGCGAGCGCCTCGGCCACGGCCAGGATCGCCGCGGAGCCGGAGCCGTTGTCGTTGATCCCCGCGCCCTCGGGCACACTGTCCAGGTGGGCGCCGACCATGACCGTGCGCTCGGGGTTGCCCGTGCCGGTCTCGGCCAGGACGTTGGAGGTCTCCCGCTGCTCCGAGACGGCCTCGACGGTGACGGTGACCTCGTCGGCGCCCAGCAGGGCCCGGCCGGCCGCGTGGCTGAGGCCGACCACGGGGACGGTCGCCACGCCCGGCGCGCCGAGGGTGCCGGTGACCACGTCCTCCTCCCCGGGCAGGCCGGTGTTGAAGATCAGCACGGCGGCCGCCCCGGCGGCCTGCGCGGCGGCGGCCTTGTCCGCGAAGGAGCAGCCGCCGCGCTGCAGCAGGGCCACGCTGCCCGCGGGGAAGCCGGCGAAGTCCTCGGCCGCGCACCCGCTGGTGCCGGCGCCCGGCTCGCCGGTGGTGTCCACCGCCCGGACCGGTGCCGTCACGGTGCCGGAGGCGGAGTAGGTCATCACGGCGACGTCCTCGGCGGCGACCTGCGTGCCGCCCGCGGCGACCGTGGCGGGCCTGATCTCCCGGAAGAACGGGAAGGAGAAGTCCTGCACCCGCGGGGCGTAGCCGGCGGCCCGCAGCCGGCCCAGCACGTAGTCCATGCTGCCCCGGTAGCCGGGCGTGCCCGAGGCGCGGTTGCCGTCGTTGGCGTGCGCCACGGCCTGGAACACCTCGAGGTGGCGCATGACCTGCCCCGGTGGGACGGCGGCCGGGCTCACCGTGACCACCACGGTGCGGGCGGCCGCACGGCGGCGGCCTCGGTCCGGTGGTGGGTGCGTTGGCGCATGGTGCCTCCCGGGGCAGGGGCCGATCGGGGGCTCGACCGTGGCGGCGGCTCCACCGTGCGGATGGAGCGATGTGCGGATGGAGCGATGGGCGGATGGAGCGATGTGCACAGAGTCCCAGGTCGGAGTGACCGGGACAAGGATTCCGGCCATGTTGAGAAACGGGACGGCCCCGCCGGGACGCGCTGTGCGTCCTGGCGGGGCCGTCCGGCCGTCGAGCTGCGTGGCGGTCAGGCGGCCGCCTTGTCGTGGCCGTGGCCGTGGCCGTGACCGTGCTCGGAGTGCGGGCCGTGGCCGCGGTCGTTGCCCTTCGGGTGGCCGACGGCGCCCTTGCCCTTCTGCTGGTAGGGCTCGCCCTCGCCGTTGACGTCGTGGGTGGACATCGCGTAGCGCAGGACGACGGCCGCGGCGGCGTCGGACATCTCCTCCATGCCCTGGAGGTTGACGTTGGTGATGTCGTCGCACACGGAGTGGTAGCAGGAGTCGTAGGCGACACCGGCCTGCCCACCGAACAGCTCGGCCTGCTCCTCGGTCTTCACGCCCTCGGCGCCCGTGAAGAGACCGCCGGACGGGACGCCGGCCTCGATGAAGGGGCCGTAGTCGCTGCGGCCGCTGAACTCGGTGTCGCCGGAGGCCAGTCCCACCGAGGCGAAGTACTCGTGGAACGCCGCCTCGATCGCGCCGGAGCCCTCGGGGACGTTGGTGTCACCGGGGTCGAAGGTGGAGGCGTTGCCGTCATAGACGAAGCGCCCGTAGTTCGGGGAGCCGATCATGTCGAAGTTGAGGTACAGCGCGATGTCCTCGAACGCCTCGGGGTCGTTCTCCCGCAGATCGGTCACGTAGTGCTCGGCGCCCAGCAGGCCGAGCTCCTCCGCGCCCCACCAGGCGAAGCGCACGTTGTTCTCGGTCTTGGTCTTGGCGATCGCCTCGGCGATGGCGAGGATGCCCGCCGAGCCGGTGCCGTTGTCGCTGATGCCCGCGCCCTCGAGCACGCTGTCCAGGTGCGCGCCCACCATGACCGTGTTCTCGGGGTCGCCCGTGCCGGTCTCGGCGAGGACGTTGTAGGTGGTGCGGGTCGCCGAGACGGTGTCCGTGCTGACCGTGACCTCCTGGGCGTCCAGCAGGTCCACGCCGGCCTGGTAGCTGAGCCCGACCGTCGGCAGGGTGGTGGCCTCCGGGGAGCCCAGGGTGCCGGCCACGGCGTCCTCGCTGTTGGGCAGGCCCGTGTTGAAGATCAGCACGGCGGAGGCGCCCGCGGCCTCCGCATTGGCGGCCTTGACCGCGAAGGCGCAGCTGCCGCGCTGCAGGAGGGCCACGTTGCCGGCCTGGAAGCCGGCGAAGTCCTCGGCCTCGCACCCGCTGGTGCTGCCCACGCGCTCCCCGGTGGTGTCCACCGCCTGCACCGGGGCGGTGACGGTGCCCGTGCCGGAGTAGGTCATCACCGCGACGTCCTCCGCGGCGAGCTGCGTGCCGTCCGCGCTGACCGTCGCGGGACTGACCTCCTGGAAGTACGGGAAGGTGAACTCCTGGACCTCCGGGGTGTAGCCGGCGGCCTGCAGCCGCTCGACCACGTAGTCGACGCTGGCCCGGTAGCCGGAGGTGCCCGAGGCGCGGTTGCCGTCGTTGGCCTCCGCGATGGACTGGAAGGCGGTCAGGTGCTCCGTGAGCTTCTGCTCGGAGACCGCCTGGGTGATCTTGTGGGTGGTGTTGTTGTTGCTGTTGTCGCGGGAGGGGGCCGCGACGGCGCTGGTAGCCGTGAGCGTCAGGGCGCCGGCCAGGGCGGCCGACGTGATCCAGGAGCTGGGCGTGCGAACGGGCATGGAACCTCCAGGTGAGCGACGGCCGGGAGGTGACCCGGCCATGACGCGGTTCACAGTCATCGGGGGATGACGCGGATTTGCATATGTTCACAGCTGGGTTACCGGTGGGTCAACGACTTTCGTCCAGACCTGTGTGACCGGCGGCACTCACCGGCGTACGCGGGCGCGGCGCCGCACGGCGACGGCCACTGCGGCGGTCGCCGCAACGAGCACCCCAAGGGCCACGAGGCCCGTGAGAACCGGGTCGAGTTCTTCGAGCGCGCTGCGGCGCGGCCACCCGTCCGGGGGACGGAGGCGCGCACCGTCGTCGATCGTGGACGACGCGAAGCCCAGGACGACCGCGGCCGTGGCGTCGCTCATCTCCTCCAGGACCTGGAGGTCGACGTTGTCCAGGTCGTCGCAGGCGGAGTGGTAGCAGGGGTCGTAGTCCTCGCCGGCCTCACCGCCGTACCGAGCGGCCTGCTGCCGCGTCTTCTCACCGGTGTCGCCGGTGAAGAGCCCGCCCACGGGGATCCCGGCCTCCGCGAACACGAGGTGGTCGCTGCCGTCGTCGATCGGGACCTCCTCGACGGCCATCTCGACGGACTCGAAGTAGCCCTCGAGCGCCGCCTCGATGGCCTCCGACCCTGCCGGGGCCTCGACGGAGTCGTCGTGCCAGCCGCCCCCGGACGTGTCGCCGTCGTAGACGAAGCGCCCGTAGTTCGGGGAGCCGATCATGTCGAGGTTCAGGTACAGCGCGATGTCGTCGAACGCCCCGGGGTCGTTGGCCCGGAGGTCGGAGACGTAGTGGTCGGCGCCGTTGAGGTTCACCTCCTCCGCGCCCCACCAGGCGAAGCGCACCCTGTTCCGCGTGTCGGTGCCGGCCAGGGCCTCGGCGACGGCGAGGACGCCCGCCGCACCGGAGCCGTTGTCGTTGAGACCCGGGCTCTCGGGCACGCTGTCCAGGTGCGCGCCGACCAGCACGGTGCTGTCCGGGTCCCCCGTGGGCGTGTCCGCCAGCACGTTGTAGGTCACGCGGCGCTCCGTGACCGTCTCCTCGTCGTGGTGGTCGTCGTGATAGTCGCCGTGGTCCTCGTCGTACGGGACCGTGAAGGCCTGCACCCGGGGGTCGTAGCCGGCGGCGCGCAGACGCTCGACGACGTGGTCGACACTCGCCCGGTAGCCGGCGGTGCCGACGGCGCGGTTGCCGTCGTGGTCATCCGCGGCGTCCTGGAACGCCCGCAGGTGGCCCGCCAGCTGCTCGGCGGTCACGGCCCGGGTGATCTCCTCCGTCGAGGCGGCGCCGTCGGGCCCTGCCGGAAGGGCCGTGGCAGGGACACCGGCCGCGAGCGAGAGGACCACCCCCAGCGCGCGACCGGGAGGAGCCCTCTGCTGGACGCTCGTCGACGCACGGCCCCTCCCCCGCGACATGGCGCCGTGCCTGCCGGGACCGGACGTCCCCCATGACGTCCGCCGCGACCGACGGTGCTCTGCGCCCAGGCAAGCACGGCCCGGGCCTCCGGTCAACGGTCCGCGGGCCGATCTCGTTCTCCGGTGCAACACGGCCGCGAGAACTCGATTTCCCACGCGCGGGGCCGGATGGCTATGATGGAGCAGTTGTTTCCGGCCGAGGCCGGACGCTTCACGGGATGTGGCGCAGCTTGGTAGCGCGCGTCGTTCGGGACGACGAGGTCGCAGGTTCAAATCCTGTCATCCCGACCAAGGTCGCTTTACTTGAACCATGGTCCAAGTAGATCGACCCAAGTGAGACAGACAGAGGTGCCCCTGAGAGATCAGGGGCATTTCTCATGTCCGCATCGGTCCGGCCAGGACGCGTCTGGACGTCCGAAATCGGCGTCTGGCGGGACGATGGCGTCGACGTTGGTCCGGACGCCATCTCGGTCACAACGGACGACCGGAAGGCGGTCTGGGCGGCCATAATGTCCGCGTACGGATCGTTGAGGACACCATGGGCCGGACCATGTTCGTCCACATAGAACCGGCGGAAGAAGGCCTCGTTCATCAGCCGGCGAACACGGTCCGTGGTGCGCTCGTAGCTTTGACGAGGGCTTCCCAGTTGCGCCAGCGCCTGAGTGATCACCTTCGTGCCCAGCTCGAGCCGATCGTTGGTCGTAGACAGCTGTTCCTCTATCCGAGCCCTTTGCATCCGGTACTCGTTGGAGAGCTGGCGCACCTTGTCGATCGGCAGGACCCCCTCGGCGGCCAAGGTGACCAGGCGACGCTCCTTGTCGTCCACCTCAGCCAGCTGGTTCTGAAGTCGAGCGAAGAAATCACGCGTGTCAGCGTGCTCGTTTTCGAGGCTCTCCCGGAGCTTTTGAGAGATGTCGGACTCGAAGTCTTGATCGAGCCGTAGCTGGGCGTAGGCTTCGGCCACTTTGTCTTCGACGATGTCGACAGGAAGGTAGCGCTGGTCGCAGAAGCCGTCTTGCTTGCCCCGACAGAAGTAGTACTCATGAATGGAGCCGCTTCGGCCCTTCGCCTCGACGTAGACCATCCGCGACTCGCGTCCCGCGTCATGGCAACGCCCGCAGAAGAGCATGCCCTTGAGGTAGTGGTGATGTACGCGATCGCGTGAGCCGGCTCCGCTTCTACTACGCATGACGTCCTGTACTCGATCGAAGAGATCCTGTCCCACGATGGGCTCATGTCGGCCGGGATAGAGCTGGCCTTGGTACTTCACGTGTCCCACGTAATACGGGTCCTGCAACAGGCGGTGCAGCTGACTAGCAGAGACAGGGCTCTCGGGTTTCCTGGCGGTCTGACGTGTGGTGAGGCCAAGATCCGCCATCGTCGCTTCGAGCCGGTCGATCGTGTAGCTTCCGGAGGCGTAAAGTTCCCAAGCTTTGAGCACGAGCGAAGCTCGTTTCTCGTCGAGGGCGATGCTGTTGACCATCCGACCTTCGACGTCGATGCGAACATTCAAGTAGCCGAGCCGTGCCTTACCGAGCGTGCCGCCGTTGATGGCCTTATTCCGCATCTCGATTTTGATGTCCTCACCGCTGAGCTGGTTCTGGACTTGGTTCATGATGTCGGTGACAGCTTCCATGGCCTCGGCGTACGTGCCCTCCCCGAAATCCTCGCGGGCGGACAGCAACCGGACGTCGAGCTTGTCGAGATGACGACGTGTGATGGCAGCGTCGACGAAATATCGGAACGCGCGTGAGCGTGCATAGACGATCACGTAGTCGACGTCCGGGTTCTCCTGCAGGTACGCGAGCATGCTCCGGAACACGGGGCGCTTTTCGATGGTCTGAGCGGACACTCCCGGCTCGACGAATTCCTGGACGACCTCGGCCTCAAGCGAGTCGGCCTTCTGTTGGCAGATGTCACGCTGGGTGGCGATCGAATTGCCGTCCTTGTCGATATCGAACGCCGTCTCAGTCTGGCGCTTACTGGATACACGTAGGTACAGGACAGCCTTTCGAGGAACCGAGACGGTGGCGGACGGCATGGTCGGTTTCATGATCAAACTCCCTGGAGCTGTAGTTCGGGCTTCATGCGGTAGCGGAATGTGCCTGGGAAAGCACGACGGTCGGATCGAAACCGGTCGGACCGCGTCACGATGCCGGTCTGACTGAGGCGGCAAGTGATGGCGGCTTCGGATACGTCGAAGTGCCGAGCCAAGTCCGCCACTTGTTGCATACCGCCGTAGTAGGCACGTTTGAGCAGCACTTTGGGTACCAAGAGGCATCCGGCGAAGTAGTCCGCCGCCTGTTCTGCTTGCTCCGCGGGCGTGTTTATGGCTGTGCCGCTATACAGGCCACTGGAGCGACCGTGATCGATGATGTGCTTGTACTCATGGGCCAGCGTGAAGCGTTGGCGTCGCGGACCCTCGTATCTGTTGAGCTGGATGACCCATTGGCAGGCTCGGCTGTCCCAGAAGCTGGCACCGGACACTGGCATGTCGCTGAGCTCGATGTGGATCTTTGGAAGCTCACCGATCAGCTCGACCGGCACGGGGCCGGTAGTGATGTGGTGAAGTTCGAGAAGACGAGTGGCCTGGAGTTCAGCAATTTTCTTTGCCTCATAAAATTCGTGAACTTGGCGGCTTGGTATGAGTCCGCGCAGAGTCGCCAACACGCTGCGCGGTACGAGTGATGTATTTGTCATAGCATTCCTTTCTTTTATTGTTCATCTTCGTGAGGCGCAGGACCACTACTCGGCGCAATGCCGTGGCGGGCTGCGAGGTCATTGAAGTGGGATTCGATCTCCTGAAGTGCGTCTTCGGGCAGATCTTTGTACTTGGTACGGAGGTATGGAGCGAGAGTCGGAAGACCTGCTGCGGTACGGCGTGTGGAGTCACCCATGAGGTCACCTACGGTCACGCTGAGCACATCAGCGATGGCGACAAGGTTGCTGGCCTGAGGATTGCTGATTTGTCCCGCTTCTAGTTGTAAGAGGGCATGACGTTATTGGCACGGGCCGGGGTGCGTGAGACCGGGGGCTGATCACCACAGGCGGTGTGGGGCCGATGGTAGTTGAAGTGGTTGACCCACACCCCGATCGCGTCCCGGCGGGCCTGCTCGCTGGCGTAGGGGCGGGCGTAGAGGACTTCGTCGGCGAGCAGCCGGTTGAACCGCTCCACCTTCCCGTTGTGGCGCGGGGTGTACGGGCGGATCCGCTGATGCCGGGAGGCGAGGACCTCCACCGTGCGGGTGAAGTCTTTCGCCCGGTAGTTGGCGCCGTTGTCGGTGACCACCCGATGCAGCCGGTCGATGCCGTGGGCGGCGAAGAACACCCTCGCCCGGCAGAAGAACCCGATCGTGGTGGTCGCCCGCTCGTCCTCGAGGGCCTCGGTATAGGCCAGCCTTGAGAACCCGTCCACGGCCGAGTGCAGGTAGGTGTAGCCGACCTTCGCCCCGGGACCACGCTTGGACTGCTTGGCAGCAGCGCTGCCACGGCCGTGGGCCCGCCAGCCGCCGCCGTCGGGGATCCGTCCGACCTTCTTCACGTCCAGGTGCACCATGTGCCCTGGCCACCCCGCACGGATCCGCCGCGGCGGGCGCCGCAGGTCGTCCCCGTCCGGAGTGAGGTCGCGCAGCCGAGAGATGCCCAGCCGGGACAGCCAGCGGCCCACGGTGCGCAGGTGCAGGCGGTGCCCCAGATCCAGCAGGTGGCGGTGGATGCGCCGGGCCGACCACTTCCGGTCCCGGCGCAGGGACTCGATGAGCTCCACGACCGCCGCAGGGGTGCGCTGAGGGCTGCGCCGCGGAGTCGAGGGATGATCGACCAACCCCGCCTCACCCGCTGCGAGGTAGCGGGCCACCCAGGTGGCCACCGTGGGACGGCTGACCCGGAACTCGGTCGCCACATGGGCTTTCGGGATGCCGTCGTGGAGGTGACGGTGGACCATGCGCAGCCGGCCGGTGGGGGTCAGGGGTGCATTACGGTGGGTCATGAACGGGCTCTCTCGCGCGGATGTTGGTGTAGGAACTTCCATCCTGAAGCGAGGAGCCCGTTCCTCATCTCAGCGCCGCACCCGCGCCAAGAACCTCATGCCCCGCAACACCTAGCATGGGCAGTGTCGGAGGTCACACCGGCCGGTGCGGATCTCCGGCGCACACCATCCATCGGTTCTGCGAAGGACGATCGTCATGAGCACGCACACGAATCCCTGGCCCGCCGGCACGCCCTGCTGGGTGGACCTGATGGCCTCCGACCTGGAGCGCACCCAGGCCTTCTACCGAGACGTCCTCGGCTGGACGTACTCCGCGTCCCAGCCCGAGTACGGCGGCTACTGCAACGCCATGCTGGACGGCAGCGGCAGCACCAGCGGCGACGGGGACGGTGACCCCGTGGCCGGGCTCTCTCCCACCATGGAGGGCATGGAGAACGCCCCGCACGTGTGGTCGGTCTACCTCGCCACCGACGACATCGCCGCCCACGCCGCGAAGGCCGCGGAGGCCGGGGCCACACCGGTCTACGAGCCCATGGAGGTCGGCCCCTTCGGGTCCATGGGGATGTGGGTCGATCCCACGGGCTCCACCTTCGGGATGTGGCAGGCCAAGGAGCACACCGGCTTCCGCCGCGTCGACGAGCCCGGCACCGTGGCCTGGTGCGATCTCATGACCGATGATCCGGGGACGGCCCGGAACTTCTACGGAAGCGTGTTCGACTACCGGTACCAGGACATCGGCGACGACTCCATGCCCTACGCCATGTTCAGCGTGCCGGGCGGCGAGCGGCCCGCCGGCGGGATCGGCGGGCCGGACCCCAATGCGGACGGCGCCCAGCCGGGGTGGGGCGTCGCGTTCCAGGTCGAGGACGTGGACGCCGCCGCGGAGCGCGTCCGCCGCGCCGGGGGCTCGATCACCGCGGAGCCGTCCGACTTCGAGTACGGGCGGATGGCCGTGGCGACCGGTCCGGACGGTGAGACCTTCGTGATCATGACGCCGTCCGCGTCGATGTAGTCGATGTAGCGGGCGGGCCTACACCGAGCCCGGTTCCTGAGCCCGGCGCAGGAGCGGTGCCCGGCTCAGGAGCCGGGCTCGGTGCAGCTCTCCTCCGGCCCCCAGCGCAGCCAGTCGGGCAGGTCGGCGGCGAGCCCTGGCACGGTCAGCCGAGCAGTACCACGTCCAGCCGCCGGGGCCCGTGCACGCCCTCGACCCGCTCGAGCTCGATGTCCGAGGTCGCCGACGGCCCGGAGATCATCGTGACCGGAGCGGTCGGCTCGACCCGGGCCAGCGCCTCCGGGACCAGCTCCACCACCGAGTCCAGGGCCACCACGCAGATGTGGTGGTCCGGGACCAGGCTGATCGCCCGCCGGCCCTCGTCGGCGCGGCCGGTCAGGAAGATCGTGCCGGTCTCGGCGCAGGAGACCGTGGAGGAGGTGATCACGGCGTCCACCGCGTTGAGCTCTCGCACCCCGAGGGCCGAGGCGGCCCGGGCGTCGTTGGGGTCCACGATCGCCCGCCGCATGCCGGTCTCCTCCGGCAGCCACGAGCGGTCCAGGCCCTCGGGCACCACGTAGCGGGAGGGCGCACCCAGCAGCGCGGCGATCCGGCCCGGCAGGGACTCGGGCGTCTCCCGGTGCACGGTGGCCTTGTAGTCGACGAGCCGGTCCTCGAGCATGTCGACGACCTCCGCGCGCGCCCGCCCGGAGGCCCTCCGGTAGGTGCGCTCGACCTCCGGGGCGGCCGGGGCGTCGCCCAGCGCACCGCGGATGCGGGCCAGGATCTCGGTCTTCGCGTCGGTGCTCATGCGGTCCCCTCCTCGTCGGCCGCAGTACCCGGGACCCCGTCCTGCCGCAGCCGCTGCGCGGTCTCGTCGCCGTGCTTGGCCCACCAGTTGCGGAAGGACTCCCTCGGCGGAGCGGGGATGTCCCGCTGCTCGGTCCAGCCGCCCACCACGCCGGGCAGCCAGGAGATGGCCCGGTCCCGCCCGGCCACGGCCCGCCCCAGCGGCAGGCCCTTCTCGGCGAGCGCCATCCGGGTGCCCGAGGACATCACGAAGGACGCCCCCTTCATCATCAGGTCCATCTGGGACGGGACCTGCGGCCCGCGCCGGGACGGCGCCCCGGCGGCGGCCCCGTCGTCGGGCCGTTCGCCGTGGCGGGTGCGCACGTCCTCGTCGCGCAGGTGCACGAGGATCTCCGGGATGTTGATCTTCACGGGGCACACGTCGTAGCAGGCCCCGCACAGCGAGGACGCGTAGGGCAGCGAGGCGTTCTGCTCGGAGGTGATGCCGGTGAGCTGCGGGGAGAGGATCGCGCCGATGGGCCCCGGGTAGGTGGAGCCGTAGGCGTGGCCGCCGGTCTGCTCGTAGACCGGGCAGACGTTCAGGCACGCCGAGCAGCGGATGCAGTGCAGCGCCGAGCGCCCCTGCGGGTCGGAGAGCACCGCGGAGCGGCCGTTGTCCAGCAGCACCACGTGCACGTCCTGCGGCCCGTCCCCGGGGGTGACGCCGGTCCACAGGGAGGTGTAGGGGTTCATCCGCTCCCCGGTGGAGGAGCGCGGGAGCAGCTGCAGGAAGACCTCGAGGTCCTGGAAGGTGGGCACGATCTTCTCGATGCCCATCACGGTGATCAGGGTCTCGGGCAGGGTCAGGCACATGCGCCCGTTGCCCTCGGACTCCACCACGGTCAGCGTCCCGGTCTCGGCCACGCCGAAGTTGGCCCCGGAGATCGCCACCGAGGTGGAGAGGAACTTCTCCCGCAGGTGGGACCGGGCCGCCTCGGCGAGGTCGCGGGGCTCCGCGGTCAGGGTCTCGTCGGTCTCGGGCATCTCCTGGAGGAAGATGTCGCGGATCTCGTGCCGGTTCTTGTGGATGGCCGGGACGAGGATGTGGGAGGGCTTGTCGTGGCCCAGCTGGACGATGAGCTCGGCGAGGTCGGTCTCGGTGGCCTCGATCCCGGCCGCGGACAGGTGCTGGTCGAGGCCGATCTCCTGCGTGGCCATGGACTTGATCTTGATGACGTCGGTGGAGCCGGTGGCCTGCACGAGTTCGGTGACGATCCGGTTGGCCTCGGCGGCGTCGCGGGCCCAGTGCACGGTGGCCCCGCGGGCGGTGACGTTGCGCTCGAACTCCTCGAGCAGCTCCGGCAGGTGCGCCATGACGCGCTCCTTGATCGCGGAGCCGGCGCTGCGCAGCTCCTGCCAGTCCGGCAGCTCACCCGCCACCCGCGCGCGCTTGCCGCGGATGGTGTGGGTGGCGTGCCGGATGTTGGCGCGCATCTGCGCGTTGCCCATCTCCGCCTTGGCGGCGGCGGGGAACGCGGTGGACGCGTGCAGGTTCCCCTGCCCGTGCACGGGACGGACGGCGGGCATTCCCAGGGCGGTGCGGCTCACCGGGCACCTCCTCGGGTGGCGGACGGCACGGACGTGGCGGACGGGCGCGACGACGGCGCCGCGCGGCGCGCCTTCGGGGACGGGATGGACAGCTCCACCGGCCCGGAGACCTCCAGCGGGTTCCCCCGGGTGGAGGCGAGGATCTCGGCGAAGTGCACCGTGGTCACGCCGGTGTCCCGGCGGGCCATGGCCCCGCCCAGGTGCATGAGGCAGGAGGCGTCGCCCCCGGTGCACAGCTGGGCGCCGGTGGCGACGATGTTGTCGATCTTCTCCTCGGCCATCGCCGCGGAGACCTCGGGGACCTTGAAGGAGAAGGTGCCGCCGAACCCGCAGCACTCCTCGGCGTCGGGCAGCGGCACGAGCTCGAGGTCGGCGACCGAGGCGATGAGGTCCCGCTGCCGGTCGCCCAGGCGCAGCAGGCGCATCCCGTGGCAGGAGGGGTGGTAGGTCACCGTGTGCGGGAACCAGGAGCCGAGCTGGGCGGCCGCGTCGGTCACGCCGAGCACGTCCGTGAGCAGCTGGGAGAGCTCGTAGGTGTTCGCGGCGACGGCCTCGGCCTGCCGGGCCAGGTCCTCGTCGCCGCCGGCGCGGGCGACCATGGGCTGCTGGTGCCCCAGGGAGGCCACGCAGGAGCCGGAAGGGGCCACGGCCACGTCGTAGTCGGCGGCGGAGAAGGCGTGCACGTGGTTGCGGACCACCGGCAGGGCGTCGTCCAAGTAGCCGCTGTTGACGTGCATCTGGGAGCAGCAGCCCTGCCCGGGCGGGAACACCACCTCGTGGCCGAGCCGCTCGAGCACCCGCACGGTGGCCAGTGCGACCTTCGGGTACATCGCGTCCACGATGCACGTGGCGAACAGTGCGATTCTCATGCGGCCTCCGGACGGTGCGGGAAACGGGGGGCGACGACGCGCCGCCGCCTGTGGTCTGACCATGCTAGACCGGTGAGGACGGTCACACAATCGCCCTCCGGCCTCCCCCTGCCGGACCCGTGTCCGGCTTGGGCGTGTGACGTGGGACATGTACTGTTCGTGGTCGTGCCGCTGTGGTCCGACCATAGGCGGTCGTGTCCACGGGTACCCCCCGCCCCGCCCGCCCTCGTCCCCCCGGAGATCGCGTGACCACCTTCACCTCGATGACCGACGCCGTCGGCGGGAGCGTCGCGCTCTCGGCCCTGGTCGGCACCGTCCCGCTGCTCACCTTCTTCGTCATGCTCCTGGGCGTGAAGGCGCGCGCCCACGTCTCGGGGGCCACGGCCCTGCTGGCCGCGATCGTCGTCGCCGTCCTGGCCTTCGGGATGCCCTTGGGACTGGCCCTGCTCTCGGCGACGCAGGGGGCGGTCTACGGCCTGTTCCCGATCGTGTGGATTGTGGTCATGGCCCTGTGGTTCTACCAGGTCACGGTGCTCAGCGGGCGCTTCGAGGACCTGCGCACGATCTTCGACACCATCGGCGGCGGGGACCTGCGCATCCAGGCGGTGCTCATCGCCTTCTGCTTCGGCGGCCTGCTGGAGGCCCTCGCCGGCTTCGGCGCCCCCGTGGCGATCACGGCCACGATGATCCTGGCGCTGGGGCTCAAACCGCTGAAGACGGCCACCGTGGTGCTGATCGCCAACACCGCCCCGGTGGCCTTCGGCGCGATCGCCATCCCGATCACCACCGCCGGTGTGCTCACCGGCCTGGACCCCGCCCGGATCGGCGCGGTCGTCGGCCACCAGGCGCCGTTCTTCGCGGTGCTCGTGCCCTTCATCCTGCTGTTCATCATCGACGGCGTCCGCGGGCTCCGGGAGGCCTGGCTCGCCGCCCTGGTGATCGGCGTCTGCTTCGCCGTCGCCCAGTGGTGGACCGCCACGTTCTTCTCCTACGAGCTCACCGACGTGGTCGCGTCCCTCGTGGGCCTGGCCGCCGCCGTGGTCCTCCTGCGCTTCTGGCGGCCGAGGGGCGCCGACGGCGTCCGCGCCCGCCTCGGCGTGGACAAGCCCCCGGCGCCCGAGGGCCTGACCCCGGCCCGCGTGTGGATGGCCGTGCTGCCCTACGTCCTGGTGGTGGCCGTGTTCGGGGTCGCCAAGCTGTGGACCCTCGGCGCGGACGTGCCGGCCGCGCTGGCCGGCACCGACGTGTCGATCCCCTGGCCCGGCCTGGACGGGCGCCTGGTCGACGCCGAGGGCGAGCCGCTCAGCAGCACGGTCTACAAGCTGCAGTGGCTCTCCAGCCCCGGCACGCTGCTGCTGCTCACGGGCCTGCTCGTGGCGGTCATCTACTCGGTGTTCACCGCCGGCGGCCGCTTCCGGCTGTCGGTCGGCGACGCGGTGGTCGAGATCGGACGCTCGTTCTGGAAGATGCGCTTCTCCGCCCTGACGATCATGAGCGTGCTCTCGCTGGCCTACGTGATGAACACCTCCGGGCAGACCATCTCCATCGGCACGTGGGTGGCCGGCATCGGCGCGGCCTTCGCCTTCTTCTCCCCCGTGCTCGGCTGGCTCGGCACCGCCGTCACCGGCTCGGACACCTCCGCCAACGCGCTGTTCTCCAACCTGCAGAAGACCGCCGCCGAGGGCACCGGGCTGGACCCGCACCTGATGACCGCCGCGAACACCTCCGGCGGCGTGGTCGGCAAGATGATCTCCCCGCAGTCCCTCGCCATCGCCGCGACCGCCGTGGGCATGGAGGGCAAGGAGTCCGCGATCTTCCGCTCCGTCATCTGGTGGTCGCTGGGCCTGCTGCTCCTGCTGTGCACCCTGGTGTTCCTGCAGTCCAACGTGCTGGCCTGGATGGTGCCCACCTCCTGAGCGTCCCCGCGAGGCCCCGTCGGATCCCGGATCCGGCGGGGCCTCGTCCGTTCCCTAGACTGGAGCGCATCCCGCCCAACGTCAGGAGCAGCCCGTGCCCACGGCCTCGCGCATGTACACCGTCGTCCTCGACTGGCTCGAGGAACGCCTGCGCTCCGGGGAGATCTCGGTGGGCGACAAGCTGCCCGGGGAGCGCCAGCTCGCCGAGGAGTTCGGCATCTCCCGCGCCTCGGTGCGGGAGGCGATCCGCATCCTCGACGCCATGGGCCTCGTCCGGTCCTCGACCGGCTCGGGCCCGGCCGCCGGCGCGGTCGTCATCTCGGAGCCCTCGGCCGCCCTCGGCTGAGCCCTCCGCCTGCACGTGGCCACCCGGTCGCTGCCGGTGCGGGACCTGGTGCAGACCCGGCTGCTGCTCGAGACGCAGTCGGCGCTGGAGGCGGCCACCGCCCCGGAGACCCCCGAGCGGGCGGCGGCGCTCGAGCACGCGGCCGAGCTCGTGGCGGCCATGGACGACCCGCAGCTGCCGGACGAGCAGTTCCACGCCCACGACGCCGCGTACCACGTCCTGCTCTCCTCGCTGGCGGGCAACGTGGTGGTGGAGACCGTCATGTCCTCGCTGCGCCAGGCCACGATCGGCTACGTCCAGGAGACGGTGGCGGGACTCGAGGACTGGCCGCAGGTGCGCCGCACGCTCCAGCGGCAGCACCACGAGATCCTGCGGGCCTTCCAGGAGCGACGGGGTCAGGACGCCGCGGCCGCCCTGCGGGAGCACATCACCTGGTTCTTCGGCCACAGCCGCGCCCGCGAGGGCGGACGGGACTGACCGCCTCCCCGGCCGGGGACACGAGAACGGCCCCACCGGAACCGGTGGGGCCGTTGCGCTCGTCAGCGATGTTGCACGGTAGGGGGCCATCGGCCGTTGGGGGTGCAAGGTGATCCAAGCCTTGCACGGCCGCATCCCGGTCCAGGGGGGACTATCCCGGGGCGGCCCCCTACCGTGAGCAGGTCGGTGGACCATCCGGTCGGGTGCAGGGCCTCATGGGGGGACGGGCCGTGCACCGTGGGGACGTCTCTCGCTCGTCCACCGACTTCTTTTCTCTGCTCGCACTGACGATTCTGCCGGATCTGCACATGCAGATGAATACACTTTCGTCTACATTGCGGCTGGACTTCCGGCCGGGACAGGGCCCCGAGGACCGGGCGGCGGCTCAGAGGTCGCGCAGCTGGGGATCCACGAGACCGCTCTGGTACGCCTTGATGAGCGCCTGCACGCGGTCGCGCACGCCGAACTTCTCGCACACCCGGCCGAGGTAGGCCTTCACGCTGCCCTCGGAGACGTGCATCTGCTCGGCGATCTCCCGGTTGCTGAGCCCCTGGGCCAGCAGCGTCACGGTCTCCATCTCCCGGTCCGTCAGCAGCGAGCGCAGGGCGTCGTCCGCCGAGCGCGTCTGCTGCTGGTCCGGCACGGAGATGACGTTGTCCGCCAGGGCCCGGGCTATGGCCGGCGAGAGCGCGATCTCGTTGTCGAGGACCTGGTTCACCGCCGTGATGATCTCGTCCGGCCGGGCGTCCTTGACCAGGTAGCCGGCGGCGCCGGCGCGCAGGGCCGGCACCACGAACTCCAGGGTGGAGAACGTGGTGAGAGCCAGCACCTTGGAGCGGGGGCTGCGGGAGGTGATCTCCCGGGTGGCCTCGATGCCGTCCATCACGGGCATCTTCATGTCCATGAGCACCACGTCGGGATCGGATACCAGGCAGCGGTCGACGGCCTCACGCCCGTTGGACGCCGTCCCGATGACGTCGAACCCCGGCTCGGCGGAGAAGAAGGACTTCAGGGCCTCCAGCATCAGCGGCTGGTCGTCCACGACGAGAACTCTGGTATCAGTCACCCGCACAGTCTATTTTTTCCTGTCCCCCAAAGTGCAATGCGTCATCTTCGACTTAAGTCACAAACACTCTGGACAAAGGTAGATGGACCCCGCCTGTTAACGTTGGCAAAGTTGTAGTTACCAGAGCAGCACACCCCCCTCGCAGCTGGGACATCTCTCCCCCCATCCCGGCCGCATCCCCCCGATCCGGTGCTGCTCTCGTGATCCAAGGAGCCCCCCGTGAAGAAGAAGATCACCAGCGCCCTCGCCGCTACTCTCGTCGCCACCACTCTGGTCGTCGCCCCCGTCGCCCCCGCCAACGCCGCGCCGGGTTACGTCGTATGCGGCTGGTTCCCCGTCTTCTGCCGATGAAACCGCACATAACTGTATGTTCGAGATGTGACTGATCTGATTTCCCCCGTGGTCCAGGCACCACGGACAGCGTGGAAGAAGACCTTCTTCCAAGCCGAGCCCGTACCTCGGTGGCTGTCCGTGGTGCTTGTTCTTTATGGGTTGATGGTGATGCTCGACCAGCTACGACATCTGGTGACGCATCTGACCGGAGACCCGACCACGGACTTCATGCGAACCGTGGACGGCGTCCTGTCGTCAGCAGTCATCGCTCTCGTTGCCCTGCGGTCGACATGGGCTTCGGCATTTTCGATCCCGTGTCTCGTGACCTCCATCCTCGCGGACTACTACGGATCAGCGATCTTTGCCGTGTGCGTCGTGACGATCGCGGTCGTCGCAACGGCAACACAGTCCTTCATTGCCACGCACCTCGGGATCTATCTCCTGTGGGCAGTCACCATTTCGGCGATCTACGGAAGCTTCGACTTCTCACTCTTCTGGTCGACGGTCAACGCTCTTGTCGCCTCCGCTCTTATCGGGGGAGCCATACGCTATTTCCGCGCACAACGACGGCATGCCGAACAGCGTGTGCGGGACCTCGAGATCCTCAACGAGCGGCTCCGGGAGGACGAGCGGCAGGCCCTGGCCCGGGACCTGCACGACGTGGTCGCCCACGAGCTCACGCTCATCACCATGCAGACCATGAGCCGGCGACGCTCCGAGGACGTCGGGGAGCTGCACCAGGTCCTGGAGACCGTGGAGGGCGCGGCACGCTCGGCCCTGCACGAGCTGCGGGTGCTGCTGCGGCTGCTGCGGGACGAGAACGACGGCGACCACCCGCGCGACGTGACGGGCGCGGGCCTGGCCATCGGCAGCCTGGACCAGGTGGTCACCTCCCTCGCGGCGAGCCTGCGGGACCTGCGCTTCGACCCCCAGGTGGAGCTCACCGGGGACCTGGAGGCCACGCCCACGACCGTGCGCGGCACGGCGGCCCGCATCCTGCAGGAGGCCGTCACCAACATCATCAAGTACGCCCCGCGGGGGTCCCGCTGCCTGATCTCCGTGGCGACCGACGACCACGAGCTGAAGCTGCGCGTCACGAACCCGCTCCCCCGCTCGTCCCCGCACGCGGCAGGCCGGTCCTCCGAGCTGTCCTCGGGGCTCGGCCTGCGCGGGATCACCGAGCGCGTCTCGCTGCTGGGCGGCCACGCCGAGAGCGGGCCCGAGGGCGGGCAGTGGGTGCTCGACGTCTGCCTGCCCGTGGACGGCAGGGAGGCCCTGTGACGGACGGCGTCCCCGTGACGGACGGCGCCCCTCTGACGGTGTCCCCTTGAGGGAGGCGCTGTGACCGGGCCCCCGCCCGCGCAGCACCGGCTGGCACGGCGGGTGGCCGACGTCGTCGTCGCCATTCCCCCGGGCCGGGTGCTGTCCTACAAGGACGTGGCGGAGTTGGCCGAGTGCCGCTCCCCGCGCGTGGTCGGCACGCTCATGGCCCGCAACCCCACCGGAGCCCGGCTGCCGTGGTGGCGGGTGGTGACCGCGCAGGGCACCCTGGCCGACCACCTCCAGGCCGAGGCCCGGGAGCGGTACCGGGAGGAGGGCACGCCCCTGCTCGAGGACGAGCGGCACCTGGTGCGCGTGGACATGGCCCGCGCACTGTGGACCCCGGAGGCCCCGAGCGACCGAGCCCCGAGCGACTGAGCCCCGGGCGCCCGAGCCGGCTCAGTACTCCGGCGGCCCGGCCACCTCGAAGAAGCCGCCCTGCGGGTCGAAGGATCGGCCGGTGAGCCGCTCGAACGCCTCGACGTAGCGGGCCCGGGTCTTCTCCACGACGTCGTCCGGCAGCTGCGGCACCGGGCCCGTCCCCGTCCACCCGGACTCGTCCGAGCGCAGCCAGTCCCGCACGTACTGCTTGTCGAAGGACGGCTGGGCCTTCCCCGGCGCGTAGGTCTCCGCGTCCCAGAAGCGGGAGGAGTCGGGGGTGAGCACCTCGTCGCCCAGGGTGATGGCGCCGCGGTAGGAGTCCAGCCCGAACTCGACCTTGGTGTCCGCCACGATGATCCCGCGCTCGCGGGCGATCTCCTCGGCGGCGCCGTAGATCGTCAGCGTGAGCTCGCGCAGCCGGTCGGCCACGGCGCGGCCCACCACGTCGGCCATCTCCTGGAACGTGATGGGCAGGTCGTGCTCGCCCACCTCCGCCTTGCCGGTCGGGGTGAAGATCGGCTCGGCCAGCCGGGAGCCGTCCACGAGCCCCTCGGGCAGCCGGATCCCGCAGACCTCCCCGGTCTCCCGGTAGTCCTTGAGCCCCGAGCCCGTCAGGTAGCCGCGGGCGATGCACTCGACCGGGAACATCGAGAGGTTCTTGCAGACCACGGCGCGGCCCCGGACGGACTCGGGCACGTCGGTGGTGAGCACGTGGTTGGGCACTTCGGCGAGCTGCTCGAACCACCACAGGGACAGCTGCGTGAGGATCTTGCCCTTGTCCGGGATCAGCGTGGGGACGACCTCGTCGAACGCGCTGATCCGGTCCGTGGCCACCACCAGGACGGAGCCCGCCCGGTACTCGGCGTTGTCGTGGATCGCCACCCCCGTGGCCCGCAGCTGCGACTCCTCGGGGACGTAGAGCTCCCGGACCTTGCCCGAGTAGATGTGGGTCCACCCGGGGATCTGCGGTGGGGTGGTGACGGTGCTCTGCTCGCTCATGCCTGCTCCTGCCGGGGACGGGGGTCGGAGACGCTGGGGACCGTGATCAGGCCCCGGGCGGCCTTCAGGGCGATGTCGGTGCGGTGCTGGGAGCCTTCCAGCTCGACCAGCTCCACCCCGCGGTAGGCGCGCTCGCGGGCGGCCTCCAGGTCCGCGCCGAGGGCGACGACGGCGAGCACGCGCCCGCCGGCGGAGACGGTCCGCCCGGCGTGCTGGCCCTCGCCGGCCACCGCGGTGCCGGCGTGGACCACGTGCACGCCCTCGAGCGCCTCGGCCTGCTCCAGCCCGCCGATCGGATCGCCCCGGCGGGGGGTGTCCGGGTAGTCCTGCGCGGCGACGACGACGGCGACGGCCGACTCCGGGCGCCAGCGCAGCCGCTCGGCCTCGTCGAGCCGGCCGGCCGCGGCGTCGAGCAGCAGCCGGCCGAGCGGGGTGGCGAGCCGGGCCAGCACGGCCTGCGTCTCCGGGTCGCCGAAGCGGGCGTTGAACTCGATCACGCGCAGTCCGCGGCTGGTCATGGCCAGCCCGCAGTACAGCACGCCCACGAAGGGCGTGCCCCGGCGGCGCATCTCGTCGACCGTGGGGCGGGCCACCCGCTCCACGACCTCGTCCACGAAGCCCTCCGGCAGCCACGGCAGCGGCGTGTAGGCGCCCATCCCGCCGGTGTTGGGGCCCTCGTCGTCGTCACGGATCCGCTTGAAGTCCTGGGCCGGGCTCAGCGGGATCACCCGGGAGCCGTCGGTGAGCACGAACAGGGACACCTCGGGGCCGTCGAGGAACTCCTCGACCACCACGGACCCGCCCGCCGCGAAGCAGGCGGCGGCGTGCTCGAGGGCTGCCGCGCGGTCGGAGGTGACGACCACGCCCTTGCCGGCGGCGAGCCCGTCGTCCTTGACGACGTAGGGGGCGCCGAAGGTGTCGAGGGCGTCGGCGGCCTCCTCCTCGGTGGTGGCCACCCGGGCCATCGCGGTGGGCACACCGGCCGCGGCCATGACCTCCTTGGCGAAGGCCTTCGAGCCCTCGAGCCGTGCCGCGGCCTGCGAGGGGCCGAAGACGGGGAAGCCCGCCGCGCGCAGGGCGTCGGCCACGCCAGCGACCAGGGGCGCTTCGGGGCCGATCACGACTAGGTCGGCGGCGAGCTCGCGGGCGAGGGCCGTGGCCGCCGCAGGGTCGTCGGCGTCCACGGCGTGGACCGGGACGAGCTGCGCGATGCCTGCGTTGCCCGGCGCGCAGTGCACCTGCGCGACCTCGGGATCTGCCAGCAGTGCGCGGATGATTGCGTGTTCGCGGCCTCCGGGGCCCAGTACCAGAACCTTCACGCCCTCAGGCTAGTGGTCGGCGGCGGCTTCTGACACATCGTCGCCGCCGGCGCAAGCCGACCCTCCAGTATAGGTAAGTGACCTGATGTTTGTCTCACAGTTTCCGCACGGTGGCGACTTCCTCGGACATCCCCCTGGTGAGCCGGATCGCAGTCCTACCGTGGAGGCATGAGCACGCAGAGACGACTCACCGCAGCATCCGCCGCCGCGGCCCTCGGCCTCTTCCTGGCCGGCTGCGACAACACCGAGACGGAGGAGACCCCGGAGGCCCCCGCGGAGACCACCACCGCGCCGATGGAGGAGGCGACGACCGCGCCCACCACCGGGCAGACCGGCATGGGCGACGACGCCACCACCGACACGGGCGCCGAGGGCACCTCGCCCGAGGGCAATGCGGGCGGTGACGCCGGCGGCGCGGGCACCGGGGCGGACACCGACGCCGAGGCCGGCACCGACAACTGACCCCGGCGCGCCGGGGCCGTCCCGGAGCGGCCCGGGCGCGCCCGTCCCGGCTGACATACTGGGCGGATGCAGACCTTCACCTCGGACCGTGCCGTGGACCTCGCGGTGATCGAGCGCAGCGGCTTCGTCGAGTCCCGCCACCGCGGCTCCGCCGCGGTCCTGGACCCGGACGGGAACGTGGCCGTGGCGCTGGGCGACATCGGCACCCCGATCTTCCCCCGCTCCACGCTCAAGCCGTTCCAGACGATCGCCTCGATGAAGGCCGGGGTCCCGCTGCGCGGCGCCCAGGTGGCCATCGCCTCGGCCTCCCACATCGGCTCCTTCGAGCAGCTGGGCGCCGTCAGCTCCATCCTCGAGGCCTCCGGGCTGACCGAGGAGGCGCTGCAGTGCCCGCCGGACTGGCCCGAGGACGAGGAGGTCCGTGCGGAGCTCCTGCGGGCGGGGCGGGGGAAGACCCGGATCTGCATGAACTGCTCCGGCAAGCACGCCGCGTTCCTGTGGGCGTGCACCGAGAACGACTGGCCCACGGACAGCTACCTGGACCCGGAGCACCCGCTGCAGCGGACCGTGCTCGAGACCGTCGAGGAGTTCTCCGGCGAGCGCGTCGCCCACGTCGGCGTGGACGGCTGCGGGGCGCCCCTGGCGGCGATCTCGCTCACCGGCCTCGCCCGCGCCTACTCGACCCTCGGCCGCGCCGCGGGCAACCTCGACGCCGACGCCCGGGCCGCCACGGTGGCCCAGTGCATGCTCGACTACCCCGAGTTCGTGCACGGGCCCGGCAGGTACAACACCGTGGTCATGGAGGAGCTCGACGTCGTGGCCAAGCTGGGGGCCGAGGGCGTGCTCGCGATCGGCACCCGGGCCGGCTGGTCGGTGGCGCTCAAGGTGCTCGACGGCAGCTCCCGCGCCAACGCGCTCATCGGGCTGAGCCTGCTGGCCCACGCCGGGGCCGTGCCCGTCCCGGCTGCCGCCGCGGTGATCGGCCGGGTGGTGCGCCCGATCATGGGCGCCGCCCGCCCGGTGGGCCGGATCCGGGCGGCGGACCCGCTCCTGGAGCTTCTGGGCCCGGACCTGGCCCGGGCGCTCGGGCAGGAGTAGCGCCGTGGCCCGCCGGCGCATCGACCCCGCGGACGGGGTCCTCGCCCTGGACGCCTGGCGTGCGGACCCGGCCGCCGCCGCCCGGCCCACCGTGGCCACGGCCGTGCGCTACAGCCTCGAGGAGCTGGCGGAGCGGCGTCCCGGCAACAGCGTGGAGGTGCGGGTCCCGCCCTTCGGCGTGACCCAGTGCGTGGCCGGGCCCCGGCACACCCGCGGCACCCCGCCCAACGTCGTCGAGACCGACGCCGGCACCTGGCTGGGCCTGGTCACCGGTGCCCTGTCCTGGCCCGAGGCCGTGGCCGCGGGTGCGGTTGTGGCCTCGGGCACACGGACCGATCTGGCGGACGCCCTCCCCCTCTTTCCCCGGTAGCCTTGAGGGCATGACCTCCGCACCATCCCCCTCCTCGCGCCCGCCCGCGCGGAAGTGGCCGCGCCGGCGCCGCCGGCCCACGGCCGTGCCGCTCGCCGCGGCCGGCAGCCAGCAGATGACGCTGCGCCGCGCGCCCAACATCTGGGCGTTCGTGGTGCTCGGCGGTGTCGTCGGCGTCGTCGTGGGCGTGCTGGTCGGCCTGGCCGGCGGGGAGAGCGCCCAGTTCACCCAGGGAGCCGTGGTCATGTTCATGGTCTCGGTCTTCGCCGTCGTCGGCCTGGCCGCCGGGGCGGTCGTGGCCCTCATGCTGGACCGCCTGTCGGTGGCCCGCGCGCGGGCGGTGACGACCGAGGTCGTGGGCGAGGACGACCCCGCGGCCCCGCAGGACGCGGCCCCGGAAGCCGCGGACCCGGAGGCCGAGGATCCGCGGCCCACCGACCCCCGAGCGTGAGAGAAGCTGATCGACGTGGTTCACCCTGACGGACAACTCAGCCACGACCTGCTCCCCGGAGAGAAGGGCCCCCAGGACGCGTGCGGCGTGTTCGGCGTGTGGGCCCCCGGGGAGGAGGTCGCGAAGCTGGCCTACTACGGCCTCTACGCGCTGCAGCACCGCGGCCAGGAGTCGGCCGGCATCGCCGCCAGCGACGGGGAGCGCATCGCCGTCTACAAGGACATGGGCCTGGTCTCCCAGGTCTTCGACGAGACGACCCTCAACACCCTCACCGGGCACCTGGCCGTGGGCCACTGCCGGTACTCCACCACGGGCGGCTCCCACTGGGCCAACGCGCAGCCCACCCTGGGTGCCACCCCGCACGGGACCGTGGCACTGGCGCACAACGGCAACCTCACCAACTCGGCCGAGCTCTACGACAACCTCATCGACAAGTCCGGCTTCCCCTCGCGCGGCGAGATGGCGCAGGGCAACACCACGGACACCGCCCTGGTCACCGCGCTGCTGGCCGAGCACCCGCACGGCTCCCTCGAGGACGCCGCCATGCAGCTGCTCCCCCAGCTCGTGGGCTCCTTCTGCCTGGCGTTCATGGACGAGCACACCCTCTACGCGGCCCGCGACCCGCAGGGCATCCGCCCGCTGGTCCTCGGCCGGCTGGACCGGGGCTGGGTGGTCGCCTCGGAGACCGCGGCCCTGGACATCGTGGGTGCCTCCCTGGTCCGGGAGATCGAGCCCGGCGAGTTCGTGGCCATCGACGAGCACGGCCTGCGCTCGCAGCGCTTCGCCGAGACCCGCCGTGCGGCGTGCGTCTTCGAGTACGTGTACCTGGCCCGCCCGGACACCACCATCAACGGCCGCTCCGTGTACGAGTCCCGCGTGGAGATGGGCCGCCGGCTGGCCCGGGAGCACCGGGTCGAGGCCGATCTGGTCATGCCGACCCCCGAGTCCGGGACCCCCGCCGCCATCGGCTACGCCGAGGAGTCCGGGATCCCCTTCGGCAACGGCCTGGTCAAGAACGCCTACGTGGGCCGGACCTTCATCCAGCCCTCGGACACCATCCGCCAGCTGGGGATCCGGCTCAAGCTCAACCCGCTGAAGTCGGTGGTGGCGGGCAAGCGCCTGGTCGTCATCGACGACTCGATCGTGCGCGGCAACACCCAGCGCGCGCTCATCCGGATGCTGCGCGAGGCCGGGGCCGCGGAGATCCACGTGCGGATCTCCTCCCCGCCCATCAAGTGGCCGTGCTTCTACGGCATCGACTTCGCCTCGCGCGCGGAGCTGATCGCCAACGGCCTGGGGGTCGAGGAGATCCGGGCGTCCCTGGGCGCGGACTCCCTCGGCTACATCTCCGAGGACGGCATGGTCTCGGCCACCCGGCAGGAGCGTGCCGAGCTGTGCACGGCCTGCTTCTCCGGGACGTACCCCACCCGCCTGCCGGACGCGGACAAGCTGGGCAAGAACGTCTTCGAGGCCCGCACGCCGGTGGACTCCTCGCCCCGGCGGGAGCCGGGCGGGCCGTCCGTGGCCCAGCGGCCCGAGCACGCCTCCGCCGTCTCCATCGACACCCGGCCCTCCTCCGACGACGGCCTGTCCCGCCGGGCGGCCGGGCGCACCCGCATCTCCGACCAGGACCCGGGCGTGCAGGAGGGCTCCACGGGCTGCGACCCGGGGCCGGACTCCGACCTCGAGGACCTGCTGCTGCCCGAGGACCGGGTGCCGGCCGGGCCCGGGACCCCCTCTGCCGCCCAGCCCGCCACCCAGCCCGAGACCGCGAAGGACGCCTGACCATGGCCCAGCACCCCTCCTCCACGAACCGCACCGTCACCTACGCCAGCGCGGGCGTGGACGTCGAGGCCGGCGACCGCGCCGTCGAGCTCATGAAGAGCGCGGTCAAGGCCACGCACACCCCGAACGTGATCGGCGGGGTCGGAGGATTCGCGGGCCTGTTCGACGTCTCCGAGCTGACGGGCTACCGCAAGCCCTACCTCGCGACCTCCACCGACGGCGTCGGCACGAAGGTCGCGATCGCCCAGACCCTCGACGTGCACGATACGATCGGCTTCGACCTGGTGGGCATGGTCGTCGACGACATCGTGGTGGTGGGCGCCAAGCCCCTGTTCATGACCGACTACATCGCCACGGGACGGGTGGTGCCCGAGCGGATCGCCGACATCGTGCGCGGCATCGCCGCCGCCTGCGAGCAGGCGGGCACCGCGCTGGTGGGCGGGGAGACCGCCGAGCACCCGGGACTGCTGCGCCCGGACGAGTACGACGTGGCGGGGGCGGCCACCGGCGTGGTCGAGGCCGACGAGCTGCTGGGCCCGGACCGGGTGCGCGCCGGGGACGTGGTCATCGGCATGGCCTCCTCCGGGCTGCACTCCAACGGCTACTCCCTGGTGCGCAAGGTCATCAACGTGGCCGGCTGGTCCCTGGACCGGCAGGTCAGCGAGCTCGGCCGGACCCTGGGCGAGGAGCTGCTCGAGCCCACCCGCGTGTACGCCGCCGACGTCCTGGACCTCGCGGCCGCCTTCCCCGTCAACGGCCCGGACCGCACCACCGGCCACGGCGTGCGCGGCTTCAGCCACGTCACCGGCGGCGGGCTCGCCGCGAACCTCGCCCGGGTGCTGCCCGCCGGCCTCGAGGCGACCGTGGACCGCTCCACCTGGGAGCTGCCCGCGGTCTTCCAGCTGATCAGCCAGCTCGGCAACGTCCCGCTGCCCGACCTCGAGCGGACCCTCAACCTGGGCGTGGGGATGGTCGCGATCGTCGACCCGGCCGTGGCCGAGGACGCCGTCGCCCACCTCGCCGCCCGCGGGCTGAGCGCGTGGGTCATGGGCACCGTGGCCGAGATCGACCCCGCCGCCGAGCACGACGGCCCCGACTGGGTGCAGGGCGCCAAGGGCGTGGACGGCGGCGCGGTGCGCATGGTCAGCGCCTACGCCGGCTGAGCGGGCTCCGCAGCACGCAGCAGGACCGCCCGAGCGGAAGCCCGGGCGGTCCTGCTGCTCGACGAGAAGTTCCGGGAGCTCCTCCCGGGGTGGTCCGGGGTGGTCCGGGAACGCAAAGAAGGTGCTCGTCCTGGACGGGCACCTGTTGCGTGATTCTGTTGAGACGAGCGGAGCTTCCGGCGTTTACCGGCGGTAGTCCTCGTCGTAGTCGTCGGCGTACTTGTCGACGTAGGCCGAGTAGTCGTCCTCGTCCTCCTCGACGGTCTCCTCGACCGGCTCCCGCAGCGGCGGCATCTGCTCGCTGCCGCGCAGCTCCCGCTGGAGTGCCGTGAGGTCGGTCTGCGGGCTGAAGTACTTCATCTCCCGCGCCTGCCGTGTCGCCTTCGCCTTTTGACGGCCGCGCCCCATGGCGTGACCCCCTCTGTCTCTTGGTCCGGACGGCGGCACTCAGGCACAGAGTACGGCCCCGGAAATGTCGTATGAATGGTTCGTGAGACCAGGGTACATGGTTTGCCGGTCCCTTGCGCCCGCTCCGCCGCGTGCACGGTGGACTGTCGGGAACCTCACGGGAGAGGGCCGGGCCCCGGGTCCGGAACCGCGCGGGGCGGGCCGGGACCGGGTCTCCCCCGGTCCCGGCCCGTGGCCCGGAACGGCCGCCCCTCGGGCTCAGCCCGCGGCGTGGGCCTCCTCGCGGACCGCGCTGACGGTCAGCCCGTCCGCCACGACGTCCGCGTTGACGTCCACCCGCACGGTGTCGCCGTCCACGACCGTCCCGGACAGGATCGCCTTGGCGAGCTTGTCCCCGATCTCGCGCTGCACCAGCCGGCGCAGCGGCCGGGCGCCGTAGGCGGGGTCGTAGCCGGTGATGCCCAGCCACTCGGTCGCCGCCGGGGTGACCTCCAGGCTCAGGCGCCGCTGGCCCAGCCGGTCGGCCAGCTGGGCGACCTGGATGTCCACGATCTTCGACAGGTCGGCCGTGGACAGCGGGTCGAACAGGATGACGTCGTCGAGCCGGTTGAGGAACTCGGGCTTGAACGAGGCGTTGACCACGTTCATCACCGCCTCCCGCTTGGCGTCCTGGTCGATCGTCTGGTCCACCAGGAACTGGCTGCCCAGGTTCGAGGTGAGGATCAGGATGACGTTGCGGAAGTCCACGGTCCGGCCCTGGCCGTCGGTGAGCCGCCCGTCGTCGAGCACCTGCAGGAGGATGTCGAAGACGTCCGGGTGGGCCTTCTCGATCTCGTCGAGCAGGACCACCGAGTACGGCCGGCGTCGCACCGACTCGGTCAGCTGGCCGCCCTCCTCGTAGCCGACGTAGCCCGGAGGGGCACCGACCAGCCGGGAGACGGTGTGCTTCTCGCCGTACTCGGACATGTCGATCCGCACCAGGGCGCGCTCGTCGTCGAACTGGAACTCCGCCAGCGACTTCGCCAGCTCGGTCTTGCCCACACCGGTGGGGCCCAGGAACAGGAAGGAGCCGATCGGCCGGTTCGGGTCGGAGATGCCCGCGCGCGAGCGGCGCACGGCGTCCGCGACCGCCTGCACCGCCCGGTGCTGGCCGATGAGCCGCTTGCCGAGCAGCTCCTCCATGTGCATGAGCTTCTCGGTCTCGCCCTGCAGCATGCGCCCGGCGGGGATGCCGGTCCAGGCCGAGATCACCTCGGCCACGTCGTCGGCCGTGACCTCCTCGGAGACCATGGTGTCGTGCGGGGCGGAGCTGTCCTCCTGCTCCTGGGCGACGTCGAGCTCCTTCTGCAGCGCGGGGATCTCCCCGTAGAGCAGCCGGGACGCCTCGGCGAGGTCGCCCTGGCGCTGGGCCATCTCCGCCTGCGAGCGCAGGTTGTCGATCCGCTCCTTGAGGTCGCCGACGCGGTTGAGCCCGGCCTTCTCGGCCTCCCAGCGGGCGTTGAGGGCGTCCAGCTCGGCCCGCTTGTCGGCCAGCTCCTGGCGCAGCGCGGCCAGCCGCTCGACCGACGCCGGGTCGGTCTCCCGCTCCAGGGCGAGCTCCTCCATGGTCAGCCGGTCGACGGCGCGGCGCAGCTGGTCGATCTCCTCCGGGGCGGAGTCGATCTCCATGCGCAGCCGGGACGCGGCCTCGTCGACGAGGTCGATGGCCTTGTCCGGCAGCTGGCGGCCCGGGATGTACCGGTTGGACAGCGCCGCGGCCGCGACGAGGGCGGAGTCCGCGATCTGGACCTTGTGGTGGGCCTCGTAGCGCTCCTTGAGCCCGCGCAGGATGGCCACGGTGTCCTCCACGGAGGGCTCCCCGACGTAGACCTGCTGGAACCGGCGCTCCAGGGCGGCGTCCTTCTCGATGTTCTCCCGGTACTCGTCCAGGGTGGTCGCCCCGATCAGGCGCAGCTCGCCGCGGGCGAGCATGGGCTTGAGCATGTTGCCCGCGTCCATCGAGCCCTCGGCGGCGCCCGCGCCGACGACGGTGTGCAGCTCGTCGATGAAGGTGACGACCCGCCCCTCGGACTGCTTGATCTCCTCCAGGACGGCCTTGAGCCGCTCCTCGAACTCGCCGCGGTACTTGGCGCCGGCGACCATGGACCCGAGGTCCAGGGAGATCAGCGTCTTGTCCCGCAGGGACTCGGGGACGTCGCCGGCGACCATGCGCTGGGCGAGGCCCTCGACCACGGCGGTCTTGCCGACGCCGGGCTCGCCGATGAGCACGGGGTTGTTCTTCGTGCGGCGGGACAGGACCTGGACCACGCGGCGGATCTCGGAGTCGCGCCCGATCACGGGGTCGAGCTTGCCCTCGCGGGCCATCGCGGTCAGGTCGGTGCCGAACTTCTCGAGCGCCTGGAAGGTGCCCTCGGGGTCGGGGGTGGTCACCCGGCGGTCTCCTCTCACGGACGGGATGGTGGTCTTGAGCTGGTCGGGGCCGGCGCCGGCGGAGCGCAGGATCTCGCCGACTCTGCCCTCCTGCTGGGCGAGGCCGTACAGGAGGTGCTCCGTGGAGATGTACTCGTCGCCCAGGGACTTGGCGAACTGCTCCGCGGCCTGGATGACCTGCAGCGCCCCGCGGTTGAACTGGGCCTGGGCGGTCGAGGCGCCGGACGCCGAGGGCAGGGCCTTGATGGCGGCGCTGGCCTGCGCGGACACGGCGTCGACGTCGGCGCCGGTGGCCTTCAGGACGGCGACGGCCACGCCCTCGCGCTGGTCCATCAGGGCCTTGAGGACGTGGGCGGGTTCGACCTGCGGATTGCCCGCGGTCGAGGCGTTGGTGGAGGCGGCGGCGAGGGCCTCCTGCGACTTGGTGGTGAACTTGGTCTCCACAGCGGCTCCTTGTGAACGTTCGGGGCGAACCGACCCGGGCGCCTCTCGCCTCGGAGTGCGGTCGGGCAGTTCAGCTAACCTGAGTCTACGTCACTCAACTCTGGGCGGCCAGCACATATTCCCCGGGACGCCGACCCTCCGGCACCGCCTGCAGCCACGCCGTGCGGGGCGCCGGCCTGGCAGGCACTGCACCGCACCGGACGGGGGCGCTGGTGGTGGCACTCACCGACCGGAGCGACGCCTATCACACGCCCGGCGATTTGTCCAAGATCACACGCCGGAACCCTTGGGCGCCGCCGACTTTCTCCGTAGTGTCGATGCTTCATCCAGTCCGGCTCGACGACGCGCCTTCCTCCCTGTTCCTGTTCCATCCGGAAGGACCCGCCATGTCCGCACCTCGCACTGCGGTGCTCCAGGTGATCAACGCCCCTGGACCCACCGGCACCCGGTTCGCCATCCTCGCCCTCGCCCTCGGGGGCTTCGGCGTGGGCACCACCGAGTTCGCCTCGATGGGCTTGCTGCCCTTCATCGCCGAGGACTTCGGCGCCTCGATCCCCGCCCTGGCCCACTCCATCTCGCTCTACGCCCTGGGCGTGGTGGTCGGCGCACCGCTGATCACCACCCTGACCTCCCGGGTGGAGCGCAAGACCCTGCTCCTCGGGCTGATGGCGGCCTTCACGGTCGGCAACGCCCTGTCGGCAGCGGCCCCCACCCTCGACTGGCTCTACGTGGCCCGGTTCCTCTCCGGCCTGCCCCACGGCGCCTACTTCGGGGTGGCCGCGGTGGTGGCCTCCTCCCTCGTGCCGCGCGAACGGCGCGGCACCGCGGTGGCCCGCGTCGCCCTGGGCCTGACGGTGGCCAACATCGTGGGCGTCCCGCTGGCCGCCGCCCTGGGCGGGGCGCTGGGCTGGCGCTCCGGCTACGGCCTGGTGGTCCTGATCGGCCTGCTGACCGTCGCGGCCCTGGCCGTGTTCGTGCCCAAGACCCGGCAGGGCGGCGGCGTCTCCGTCGCTCGGGAGATCCGGGCCCTGGGCCGTCCCCAGGTCACCCTGACCCTCATCGCGGGGACCGTGGGGTTCGGCGGCATGTTCGCGGTCTACACCTTCATCTCCCCCACCCTCACCGAGCTCACCGGCCTCAGCATCTCGGCGGTGCCGTGGGTGCTGGCCGTGTTCGGCGTGGGCATGACCCTGGGCTCGCTCCTGGTGGGCCCGCTGGTGGACCGCTCGATCGAGAAGACCGTCCTGGGCGCCGGCGCCGTCTCCGCCGTGGCGCTCGTGTTCTTCGGGCTCTTCGCCCAGTGGGCCGTCGCGGCCGTGCTCGGTGTGCTGTGGATCGGCATCATGGGGTCCGTGTTCACCACGTCCCTGCAGATGCGCCTGCTGCGCGAGGCCAAGGACGCCCCCTCCCTCACCGCGGCCATGAACCACGCCGCCTTCAACCTGGCCAACGCGATGGGCGCCTTCCTCGGCGGGGCCGTGATCTCCGCCGGGTGGGGCTACCGCGCCCCGGCCTGGGTCGGTGTGGGCCTGGCGCTGGCCGGCCTGCTCATCCTGGCCTACGCCGTGCGGATGCAGCGCTCCGGTGACGCTCCGGCGAGGACCCCGGCGCGAGCCGTCTCCGCCTGGCCCGCCCGGACCTTCGGGACGCTCGTGGTGCTCCTGCCCGAGACCGCGCCGCCGGGCCCGGCCCCGGCGAGCAGCTCCCGCTCCACCTCCTGGAGCGAGCTCGTCCCGCAGTGACCCCGGGACGGTCCCGGGGGCGGCCGCCTCGCCCCCGGGACCGTCGCGCACCCCGCGGCGGCACGGGATGCCTCTCACCGGCGCGGCCCGCCCGGCCCGGGACCCGACACCCGGTGCTCCCCGCTCCGTGACCCGGACCCAGCGGTCCGTGCCACCGCGCCGCCGTGCCACCGTGCCACCGTGCCACCGTGCCACCGTGCCACCGTGCCACCGTGCCACGGCACGGTGGCACACTCGGTGCCATGCGTGAGCTCGTCGTCCTCGGCACCGCCTCCCAGGTGCCCACCCGCACCCGCAACCACAACGGCTATCTGCTGCGCTGGGACGGAGCGGGCCTGCTCTTCGACCCCGGGGAGGGGACCCAGCGGCAGATGATCCACGCGGGCGTCTCCGCCGCGCAGGTGACGAGGATCTGCCTGACCCACGTCCACGGTGACCACTGCTACGGACTGCCCGGGGTGCTCTCGCGCATGGTCCTGGACGGCGTGGAGCACCCGGTGGACCTGCACTACCCGGCCTCCGGCGAGGAGGTGGTCCGGGCCCTCGTCTCCCTCGCGACCCCCGGCCTCGACCTGCGGCTGCACCCGCACGGGGGCCCGGGGGCCGTGGCCACCGGCCTGGAGGTCCGCCCCCTGCACCACCGCGTGGAGACCTACGGGTACCGGCTCGCCGAACCGGACGGCCGCACGATGCTCCCGGAGCGGCTCGCGGCGGCCGGGATCGCCGGCCCGGACGTCGGCCGGCTGCAGCGCGAGGGCCGGCTGCACGGCGTGCGCCTCGAGGACGTGAGCGTCCCCCGCCCCGGCCGGCGCGTCGCCGTGGTCATGGACACGGCGCCGTGCCCGGGCGCGGAGGAGCTCGCCGAGCGCGCCGACCTGCTCCTGGCCGAGTCCACGTTCGCCGACGAGGACGCCGCTCTCGCCGCGCGGTACCGTCACCTCACCGCCGGCCAGGCCGGGTCGCTCGCGGCCTCCGGGGGCGCGGGGACGCTGGTCCTCACCCACTTCTCGTCGCGCTACCCCGACGTCGCCCCGCTCGCGGAGCAGGCACGCCGGCGCGCCGGGGCCGCCACCGTGCGGGCGGCCCAGGACCTCGAGCGGTTCCCGCTGCCGCCGCGCCGCCCCGGCCGGTCCGGAGCGGGACCCCAGGGACACCCGTGACGGATTGCTAGACTCGGGGGTCCCGCACTTCCTGGAGGTCACCCCATGCCGCACCGTGTTCGCGGAGGCACCATGCAGATCGGCGAGCTCGCCGAGCGCACCGGCCTGTCCCTGCGCACGATCCGTCACTACGACGACGTGGGCCTGCTGCCGGCCTCGCGCACGGAGGGCGGCTTCCGCGTGTACACCGAGCAGGACGTGGAGCGACTGCTGGTCGTCCGGCAGATGAAGCCGCTGGGGTTCACCCTGGAGGAGATGGCCGAGCTCCTGGAGCTGCTCGGGGCCGAGCCGGCCTCCCCGGAGCGGCTCGCGGAATACCTGGAACGCGCGCGGCCGGAACGGGACAAGCTGGCCCGCAAGCTGGCCCAGGCGGACGAGTTCATCGCCATGCTGGAGCACCGCCTCGGCCGGTGACGGCCCCCGTCGTCGGACAGCCCCGCCCCCACCGCACGTGCGATCGGTCACTTCGGACGACCCGGGGCGCACTCTACCCTTACGCTAGGTTAGGGTTGCACGGACGCCGGACCGCACCGTGCCCGGCCACCGCCGCTGCGCACCCCCCCTCCCCGTGGCTGCACGCCACCCGGGGATCCGCGTGCCCTCGTGCACTCCGCCCCTGCGCCCTTCCGCTCTCCTGCCCTCATGAACGGAGCCTTCCCATGGCCACGACGACCGCCGGCCCCGCCCCGGCGCTGACCCCCGAGCAGCGCCAGTCCGTCCGTCGCACCCTCCGCTCCCCCCGCCACCTCAAGACCGAGGTCCTGGCCGGACTCGTGGTCGCCCTGGCCCTGATCCCGGAGGCGATCGCGTTCTCGATCATCGCCGGGGTCGATCCGCGGGTGGGCCTGTTCGCGTCCTTCACCATGGCCGTCACCACCGCGGTCCTCGGCGGCCGTCCGGCGATGATCTCCGCCGCCACCGGCGCGGTGGCCCTGGTCATCGCCCCGCTGATGGCCTCCCACGGCATCGACTACTTCATCGCCGCCGTGATCCTGGCCGGACTCTTCCAGGTGGCGCTGGCCCTGATCGGCGCGGCGCGGCTGATGCGCTTCGTCCCCCGCTCGGTCATGGTGGGCTTCGTCAACGCGCTGGCCATCCTGATCTTCAGCTCGCAGATCCCGGAACTGATCGGCGTGCCCTGGGCGGTGTATCCCCTCACGCTGCTGGGCCTGGCCATCGTGTTCCTCCTCCCGCGGATCACCCGGGCGGTGCCGGCACCGCTGGTGGCCATCGTGGTGATCACCGTGCTCGTGGTCTCCTTCGGCACCGAGGTCCCCACGGTGGGCGACAAGGGCGCGCTGCCCGAGTCCCTGCCCTCGCTGTTCGTCCCCGACGTCCCGCTGAACCTGGAGACCCTGCAGATCATCGCCCCGTACGCGCTGACCATGGCCGTGGTGGGACTGCTGGAGTCGCTGATGACGGCCAAGCTCGTCGACGACATCACCGACACGCCCTCCCCCAAGACCCGGGAGTCCTGGGCCCAGGGCGTGGCGAACGTGGTCTCGGGCCTCTTCGGCGGAATGGGCGGCTGCGCGATGATCGGCCAGACCATGATCAACGTCAAGGCCTCCGGCGCCCGAACCCGGATCTCCACCTTCCTCGCCGGGGTTTTCCTGCTGATCCTCGTCGTCACCCTGGGCCAGGTCGTCGCGGTGATCCCGATGGCCGCGCTGGTGGCGATCATGATCTTCGTGTCGTGGGCCACCTTCGACTGGCACTCCGTCCGCCCCGCGACCCTGTCCCGGATGCCGCTGCCGGAGACCCTCGTGATGCTCTCGACCGTGGTCGTGACCGTGTGGACCCACAACCTCGCCCTGGGCGTGGTCGTCGGGGTGCTCGTCGCCATGGTCGCCTTCGCCCGCCGGGTCGCCCACTTCGTGAGCGTGGACCGGGAGCTCGAGCAGCGCAGCGGCCGGGAGACGGCCGTCTACACGGTGCACGGGGAGCTGTTCTTCGCGTCCTCCAACGACCTCTACACGATGTTCGACTACGCCGCGGACCCCGGGCACGTGGTCATCGACCTGTCGGACTCCCACCTGTGGGACGCGTCCACCGTCGCGGCCCTGGACTCGGTGACCGACAAGTACGCCCACTACGGCAAGCAGGTCCGGGTCGTGGGCCTGAACCAGGCCAGCCGCCGGATGCGGGTGCGCCTGGGCGGGATGCTCAACGGCGGCGGGCACTGAGCGCCGCCTGAGGGCCGGGCATTTGCAATGACAACCCTTTGTGTCTGCATGTGACTCAGCTCACACCGGGGTTGTTGCCGAAGGGCCGGGAAGCGAGCATTCTTGCTTCTCACGAGGGGATTCTGTGGTCGGTACAGGACCATCCCCCGGCTCCCACAGCGTCGACCGGTGGGGCGTCCCGGATCCGGAAGGTCCGTGGCGTCGTCGAGAATCGGTCCGCGGAGGGGAGCAGCAGGGAGCGGGGCAGGCTGGGGGGCCGCCCCGCTCCCCCTGTTGTGGGGCGGCACCGGGAACCGGTCGACGAGAACCGCCGGGCAGGCCTGTCGTCGAGGACCGCCGTCCCCGCGGGCCCCCGCTGACGACCTCCCCACGCTTCCGAGTCCGGACGGTTGCCGCGCTGCAGGTGGTGCACGTGGTCCGAGGAGAGCACCCCCGGTCCGGAAAACGCACCGCCGCGGGGAGGAGGGTGGCCACCCTGTGGAGCGCCGGTGACGATGGATCGCGGTGGTGCCGCTGCACCGCCGCCGAGACGGCCCGGGCCGCTGCGCAGCGTCGCGCCCGGCCCGGGGCCGTCCCCGAAGCGACCGCACCCAGGGGGTTCCATGCACGACGACACCGCCGCAGCCGTGCAGGCCCGCCTGGCCCGCCGGGCCGCCGAGCAGGCCGGTCTGGCGACGGACCAGCTGTGGTGGCAGTACTTCGAGCTCGGCGGTGAGGTCGGTGCCCTGGAGATCGAGGCGTACCTGCACGAGTGCCTGCAGCTGCCGTCGGGCCACCGGGACCTGATCACCTGCGCGGTCAACGAGCTGGCCGGCGGCACGACCGCCGCCCGGGCCCCCTTCTCCTGGGAGCTCCAGGGCTCACGAGGCGACGCCGGGTCACCCGGCACCGGCCGGAGGCCGGGCCCCGGCCCTCTCAGCTGAGGACCGCGAGTCCGCGGAGTCCTGGGTCCGGCAGCCCGGGACCGGAACGGGATCGCCCGGGCACCGTGCGGAGGCAGTGGCAGAATGGGCCGGGTGCCGCCACGTCGGCGGCCCGCCTCCGGTGGAGCGGGTCGAACCGGTCGGCACGGTCCGTCGCCGCGTGCTCCCACCTCGACCCTAGGATGTCGGATGGTCCGTTCCTCGCCCCGTTCCGCCCCCACGCCCGCCTCGACCGGCTGGTCGACCCTGCACCGCCACCACATCGGCGTGGACGTCGGCGGCACCCGGATCAAGTACTCCGCCGTGGACATGGCCGACGGTTCGCTGACCACCCCGGTGCTCCAGCGTCCCACTCCGGAGCCCGCCACCCCGGAGGCCGTCGCCGCGCAGCTCGAGCTCGTCGTGGCCGAGCTGTCCGAGGGGCCGAGCGCACCGGATCCCGAGGCCAGCGTGGGGGTGGCGCTGCCCACGATCCTCCGCCAGGGCGTGGCGTGCTCGGCCGCGAACATCGACGACGCCTGGATCGGGCTGGACGTCCGCCGCTTCCTCACGGGGACGCTGGGCCGCACCGTGCAGGTCATCAACGACGCCGACGCGGCGGGGCTCGCCGAGGTCCGCTACGGCGCCGGCCGCGGGAGCGCCGGTACCGTCCTGCTCATCACCCTGGGCACCGGGATCGGCTCCGCACTGATCGTGGACGGGAGGCTGGTGCCCAACCTGGAGCTGGGCCACCTGGAGCTGCGGGGCGTGGACGCCGAGGTGCGCGCCTCCGCCCTGGCCCGCGAGCGCGAGGGACTGGACTGGCCCGTCTACGCCGAGCGTCTCCAGGAGTACCTGGCCCACCTCGAGTTCCTCTTCTCGCCCGACCTGATCATCGTGGGCGGCGCCATCTCCGCCCAGCACGAGCTGTTCCTCCCGCTGCTGCGACTGGACACGCGCGTGGTGCCCGCCGAGCTGCGGGACGCGGCCGGCATCATCGGCGCCGCCCGCCACGCCTACCTGGCCCTGCCGCCCCCGGAGGCCTAGCGCCGGAGGGCCTGGCGGAAGTACTGGATCCCCGCCAGGGCGTGCAGGACCGCGGCGATCTGGACCAGCACGCGGCCCACGTCGGTGACCTCGGGGCTGGACCACGCCGGACCCGCCAGCACGAGCACGGTCCCGACCATGAGCAGGGCCGTCTTGGCCTTCCCGACCGTGGTGACCCGCAGCGCGCCGAGGGAACCGCGCACCAGCGTGGCGATGCCCACCACGACGTCCACCACCGCGATGACCACCAGGACCCACCAGGGAAAGAGCCCGACGACGCTGGCGGCCACCGCGATCGCCACGGTCCCCAGCCGGTCCGCGATGGGGTCCATCACCTCCCCGACCCGGCTGCGCTGCCGCAGCGCCCGGGCCAGGGTGCCGTCGACCCAGTCGGTCAGGGAGAAGAGGGCCACCAGGACCAGCGCCCGGACCGGTTGCTCGTCGATGTCCAGCACGGCCAGCACGGCCGGGACGATGAGTGCGAAGCGCACCACCGAGACCACGTTGGGCACCGTGACCACGCGGTGGTAGTACGGCGACTCCGCGGGCTCCACCTCGTCCTGGTGCTGTGCCATCCGGCCTCCCGTCCGTCCGTCCGTCCGTCGCCCCGCTCGGGCGGGCCGGGCCCGCCCCCGCTGCTTCCGAGGGTAGCCCGTCGCGGTGCCGACACGGCACCGCGGCGCCACCGCACCGTCTCCTCCCGGGCCCGCGGAGCGATCGGCGACGTCGTCGTCCACCGGGGCCCGGACCATGTGACGTCCACCGGCGGGGCCGCGCCCCGGGCTGACGTCGCCCAGCGGCTGCGGGCTACGCTGGGCGGGTGAGGCGGAGCCCGCTCCGGACTGCGCCCCGGACCCCGAGGAGACTTCCGTGGACCCGCGCGTGCACTTCGTCACCCTGGCCACCCCGGACCTCGACGCCGCACGGCGGTTCTACGTGCACGGTCTCGGCTGGGAGCCGCTGCTGGACGTCCCCGGGGAGATCCTCTTCTTCCAGACGGCCCCCGGCACGGTGCTGGGTCTGTTCGACGCCGCGTCCTTCGCCCAGGACCTCGGCCGCACGGGGACGCCGTCCGCGCAGGGCGTGACGCTCTCGCACAACGTGGCCGGCGAGGACGAGGTGCGCACGGCCGTCGCGGCGATGACGGCGGCCGGCGGAACCGTGCTCACGAGCCCGCGCCACGGGCCCTTCGGGGGCGTGTTCCACGCGCACGTGGCGGACCCGAACGGCGTCGTGTGGGAGATCGCGCACAACCCCGGATGGCGGATCGACGACGACGGGACCGTGCGCCTGGGCTGAGCCCGGCGCCCGGCCGGGGCGCTCAGCCGCGGACGTCGGCGCGCAGGTGGTGCTCGACGTCGTGCCGGAAGTACACCGCGAGGCGTGCCACGGTGAACTCGGTGCCGTCCCCGCGGCGGCCCGTCCGGGTCCACTGCTCCCCCGACACCGCGTCGAAGGCGTCCGCCGTGGCGCGCAGCTCCTGGGCGATCTCCCCGGAGGCCTCGTACGGGTCCTGCTCGTTGTAGCGCTCCTGGACCGCGACGGCGTCCTGGTCCCAGTCGGGGAAGACCGGGTCCTCCTCGTCGAGCATGAGCCGCAGGCGCTCGCGGAAGACCCGGCTGAGGTCGCGGACGTGGCACGCGTACTCGAGCGGGGACCACGTGCCCGGGCGCGGCCGCTCGGTGAGCCGGGGGCGCTCGAGCACGGCGACCCACCGGTCGACCGTGCTCCGCACCAGCTCGCCGGTGGCGGAGACGTCCAGCTGCGGGTCGAAGCCGCACTCGGCGCAGCCCTGGTCGATCACCACGGTCCAGTCCCTGGTCTCGGGCGGGACCGGGGAGATGTCGGGGGCCTCGGGGCGCTCGGCGGTCATGCGGCCAATCTACCCGGGGCTCCGGCGCGAGGCGAGGACCCGGCGCGGACGGGGCATCCCGGAGACCGCGGCCAGCACGGAGGCGACGGCCATCAGGGCCGCGCTGAGCAGGAAGGACTGCCGGCCGTCCAGGTAGCCGGAGCCCGCCGCCCCCACCGCCGCACCGATCTGTCCGGCGGTGGCCATCCACGAGTACACCTCGGTCCGCCGGCTCTCCGGCGCCCGGGCCGCGGCGAGGCCGTACTGCGCGGTGATGACGATCGCCAGGCCCAGCCCCGCCACGGTCAGGGCCACCGCGGACCACACGAGCCCGCCCCGCCACGCTCCGAGCAGGCAGCCCAGCACCCACACGGCCGCCGCCGCGTGGATGTGGGCGATCCGGGAGCCGGGCGGGTCGGTGCGCCCGTAGACGAGACCGCCGAGGATCGAGCCCGCCGAGAGCAGGGCCACGAGAAGGCCTGCCTGGGCCTCGCGTCCGGCCTCCGCGGCGACGCCCACGGCGGCCATCTCCGCGGTGGTGATGGCTCCCACGCTCCCGCCCGCGAGGGCGACGACGGGCAGCAGCCGCAGCGGCAGGGGGTGCGGCGCCGCCGGACGCACCGGGATCCGCCAGTGGGCGCCCGCGACGCGGGCCAGCAGCACGGACGTGGTCGCCCCGAGCACCGCGACCACGAGCAGCGCGTGCCGGGGCGCCGTCCATCCCGCCACGGCCGCCACGGCGGCGGGGCCGAGGATGAAGACCACGTCCAGGGTCACGGACTCCCACGCCTGGGCCGCGTGCCCGAACGACGACGACGGGGCGCGCATGCTCCACAGGCTGCGCAGCACCGAGGTGCCCGGGGCGGTGAGGGCGCCGGTCAGGGCGGCGCACAGCAGGACCACCGCCGTGGGAGCCTCGGCCAGGGAGGCCCAGAGCCCCAGCAGGGCGGCGGCCTGCGCCAGCCCCAGGACGCTCATCGCCGTGCGCGGCCCCGAGCGGTCCACCCACCGGCCACGGGCGGGACCCGTCACGGCGAGGGCCAGGGCGAGCACCGCCGCGGACCAGCCGGCCAGCTCACGCCCGTGCACGGCGTTGACGCTGAGCACGAGGGCCAGCGAGACCATCGCCATGGGCAGCTTGGCCACCAGGCCGAGCAGCATCAGGGACCGGGACCAGGGTCGGCGGAGCATCTGCGCGTAGGACCCGGCCAGGCGGTCGGCCCGGGTCACGGGCCCCGCCGGCCCGGGATCCGGCCCGTGGTCCCGCCCGGAGCCCGGCTTGTGTGCCCGCCCACGGTCCAGCTTGTGTCCCCGCCCTGGGCCGGCGCTCCGCCGCGCAGGAGGGCGCCCGGACACGGCGGAGCGGGGTCGAGGGGGCGCGGCACGCGCGCCAGTCTATGCGGGCGGCCGTCTCCACCCGCGCCGGCGCCCACCACGGGAGCGCCGGGGGCCTCCCGGTAGGCTGGGGCGCATGTCCTCCCCCGGTTTCCCGCACGCCGTCCTCTTCGACCACGACGGGACGCTCGTCGACACCGAGCCCCTGTGGGACCGGGCCAAGCAGGACCTCGCCGCCGAGCACGGCCGGATCTGGACCCCGCAGGACACCGACGACACCCTGGGCCGCCCCGTGGCCGCCACGATCGACCGCATGCGGCAGATCGGGGTGCCGCTCGACGACGACGAGATGTTCCGGGCGATCTTCGAGCACAGCGTGCGGGTGCTGGAGGGGACGGAGCTGACCTTCATCGACGGGATCGGGGAGCTGCTCACGGAGCTGGCGGACGCGGGGATCCCCGCGGCGATCGTCACCAACGCGAGCTCCGCGCTGGCCCGGCACACCGCCGCGGCGGCCCCACCGGGCCTCGTCCGGACCACCGTGGGCACCGACGACTACGCCCGCGGCGTGCGCCCCAAGCCGGACCCGGACGCCTACCTCACGGCGGCACGCCGGCTCGGAGTGGACCCGGCGCGGTGCGTGGTGGTGGAGGACTCCCCCGCGGGAGCGGCCGCCGGGGTCGCCGCGGGCATGCCCACGGTGGTCGTGCCCGGGGAGAAGGCGGTGGAGCCCGGTCCGGGACTGCTGCACCTGCGCTCCCACCGGGAGCTGACCCTGGCGCTGCTGCGCTCGCTGGACCCGCAGTCCCCGTCGTCGCCCTTCCACCCCGCCCAGGAGGCCCGCCCGTGAGCTCCCCCGTCTTTCCCGCCGCCGTGCTCTTCGACCACGACGGCACCCTCGTGAACTCGGAGCCCCAGTGGGCCGTGGCCAAGCGGGCGGTGGCCGCCCGGTACGGCGTCGGGTGGAGCACCGAGGACGACCACGCCACGCTGGGCCGGACCGTGCCCGCCTCGGCGCGGCTGATGGTCGAGCGCGGGGCCGCGGGCACCGTGGAGGCCATCACCGCGGAGCTCGGCCAGGAGGTGGCCGACTCCCTCACGGGCGAGGTCCCGTTCCTGCCCGGCATGCGGGCGCTGCTGGACGAGCTGGGGCGGGCCGGCATCCCCGGTGCCGTCGTGACCAACGCGCTGACCGTGGTCGCGCAGGGCACCGCGTCCGGGGCCCCGGAGGTGCTGCGGGTGGTCGTGTCCCAGGAGGACGTGGAGCACGCGAAGCCGCACCCGGAGCCCTATCTGCTCGCGGCCCGGCGGCTGGGCGTGGACCCCGCGCAGTGCGTGGCGGTCGAGGACTCTCAGACGGGGGCCGCGAGCGCGGCGGCCGCCGGGATGCCGGTGGTCGTGGTGCCCGGGGAGCTGCCCGTGGAGCCCGCGCCCGGCTTCGTCCCCGTGGACGCCCACACCGACGTCACCCTGGCGTTCCTGCGCGGGCTGGCTCCTTCCGTCTGACGATCCGCCGGGCTTCCGGGTGACGACCCGCCGGACTTCCGGGTGACGCCCCGCCGGACTTCCGGGTGACGCCCCGCCGGACGACGACGAGGGCCCGTTCCCTGCCGCTCCGCGGAATGCGGGACGGCGGGGAACGGGCCCCCGTGGACGGTGCCGGGACTCAGCGGGTCGCGGCTCAGCGGGTCGCGGCGCCCTGCGGGGAGGACGCCCGACGGGGGCTGCGGCTGCGGCGGCGCGCGGCGGCCTGCGTCGCCCGGTCCGGCGCGGACTCGGTGGAGTACGCGGGCGCCGCGGAGCGGGTGGGCGCGGCCGAGCGCGCCGGTGCCGCCGAGCGGGAGGCCGAGCCGTTGCCCGGCCGGGACCCGGCGCGCCCGCCGGTCTCGGGGCGCTGGTCGCGGGAGGCGCCGCGCGGCTGCTCGGAGCGGTTCTGCCCGCCGCGGCCGCGGCTGCCGCCGGAGCGGCCGCCGGACCGGCCGGCACCGGAGCGCTGACCGCCCGCCGGACGACCCTGGGCCTGGACGGGCTGCGGCACGTAGGCGACCTTCGCGGCACGCTCGCCCACGAGCTCGGTCACGGCCGGGGAGCCGACGGTCACGGTGTCGAAGTTGGCGGTGACGCCCGCGGCCTTCATGAGCTGGGTGACCTCGCGGCGCTCCTCCTTGGTGGCCACCGTGACCACGGAGCCGGAGGCACCGGCGCGGGCGGTGCGCCCGGAGCGGTGCAGGTAGGACTTGTGCTCGGTGGGCGGGTCGATGTGCACGACCAGCTCGACCTCGTCCACGTGCACGCCGCGGGCGGCGACGTCGGTGGCCACGAGCACCCGCACGTCGCCGGCGGAGAACTGCGCCAGGTTCCGGTCACGGGCGTTCTGCGAGAGGTTGCCGTGCAGGTCGACGGCCGGGATGCCCATCTGGGTGAGCTTGCGGGCCATCTTCTTGGCACGGTGCTTGGTGCGCGTGAACATCACGCGGCGCCCGGTGCCGGAGGCCAGGGCCTCGATGAGCTCCTGCTTCTCGTCGGCGTCGATCACGAGCACGTGGTGGTCCATGGTGGACACGGCCGCCTGCGGGGCGTCCACGGAGTGCTTGACCGGGTTGGACAGGAACTGCTTGACGAGCTTGTCCACGCCGCCGTCGAGGGTGGCGGAGAACAGCAGCCGCTGCCCGCCCTGCGGAGTGCGCTTGAGGATGCGGGTGACCACGGGCAGGAAGCCCATGTCGGCCATGTGGTCGGCCTCGTCGATGACCGTCACGCGGACGTCGTCCAGCGTGAGGACGTTCTGCTTGAGCAGGTCCTCGAGCCGGCCGGGGCAGGCGATGACGATGTCGGCGCCCTTGGCCAGCGCCTTCTCCTGGTTCTTCTGCGAGACGCCGCCGAAGATCACGGTGGTGGTCAGCCCGGCCGCCTCGGCGATCGGGGCCACGGTGCGGTCGATCTGCGTGGCGAGCTCGCGGGTCGGGGCGAGGACCAGACCGGTGGGCCGGTTGGCGCGGCGGGCCGCACGGGCACCGTTGCCGCTCAGTCCGGCGAGCCGGGACACGAGCGGCAGCGCGAACGCCACGGTCTTGCCCGAGCCGGTCTTGCCGCGGCCGAGCACATCACGGCCGGCCAGCGAGTCGGGGAGGGTCTTCTCCTGGATGGGGAACGCCTGCTCGATGCCCTGCTGGGCGAGGACGGCGGACAGGGCCTTGGGCACGCCAAGGTCGGTGAAAGTAGCCAAAACTGGGATACGTCTTTCGATCGGATGTCCCGGCAAGGGGGTAGCGCGCCGGGTTGCGCCGAATGACTCCTGGAGCCCCTGCGAGCGGGCTGAGACCGTCTGGAACGGTGCCACGCTGGAAGAAGAACGGGGTGCTCGACGCCTGCCTGCTCACCCGGGGACGGGGAGCAGTGCCATATGCAATACGACTCACCCTACAGCACGGGCGTCACGCCACCACCCGGATGTGGCGGAGGGCACGCCCCTCTCTCCCGCCGCGGCGGGTGGTCCGGCTACAGCGCGGTGTAGCCGCCGTCGACCAGGTAGTAGCCGCCGGTCATGAACGAGGCGGCGTCCGAGAGCAGGAACGTGGTCAGGGCGGCGACCTCCTCGGGGCGGCCGAGCCGGCCCAGCGGGTGCTTGGCGGCGAGCCCCCGGAGCACCGCCGGAGGCGCGGTGTTGAGCAGCGGGGTCTCGATGTAGGCGGGACCGACCGCGTTGATCCTCACCCCGCGCTGTCCGTACTCCACCCCGGCCTGCTTGGTCAGGCCGACCACCCCGTGCTTGGCCGCGGTGTAGGCGCTGTTGCCCGCGGCCGTGGCCACGGTCCCGTGGACGGAGGCCATGTTGACGATCGCCCCGCCACCCGCCTGCTCGATGGCCGGCAGCTGGTAGCGCATGCCGAACATCACCGCGTGCAGGTCGATCTGCACGGTGCGCACCCAGGCGTCGAGGTCCGACTCGCCGACGGCGTCCGCGGACCCGCCCACGCCGGCGTTGTTCACCGCCAGGTGCAGGCCGCCGTAGGTCTGCTGGGCGAACTCGACCGCGGCCTCGCAGTCCTCGGGCTTCGCCACGTCCTGCCGGAAGCCGGCGGCGTCGCCGCCTGCGGCCATGATCGCCTGGACGACGTCGTCGATCCGCCGGGTGTCGATGTCCGTGACGACGACCTTGGCGCCCTGCGCCGCGAGGTCCTTGGCGCAGGCCTCGCCGATGCCGGAGGCGGCGCCGGTGACGAGCGCGACCTTGTTCCTGAGGTCAGCCATGTGCTTCTCCTGCCGTGTGTCCGCTGGGCCGGACCGGGTGGGCCGGCGCTCCCAGTCTGTCCGGGAACGGCCGGGTCCGCGAGGAGGACAGGGGCGTTCCCGCTCGCGCCGCCCGCCCGTTCCGGACGGCCGGAACTCAGTCCTCGCCGTCGTCCTCGGCCTTCTCGGCGTCCCGCGCCTGGCGCAGCGCGGCGGAGTCCGCCTCCTGGGCGGCCTTCTGCTCGCGCACCACCTCGGTCAGGAGCTTGGTCATCTCCTTGGCCACACCGGCCGCGGACTGGGGGTTCTGCCCGGTGACGAGGCGGTCGTCCACGACGACGTGCTCGGTCCAGTTCGGCGCCGTGCGCACGTCCGCGCCCTGCTCGACGAGCTTGTCCTCGAGCAGGAAGGGCACCACGTCCGACTTGCCGACCTCGTCCTCCTCGGCGTTGGTGAACGCGGCCACCCGGCGTCCCTCGACGATGCGCAGTCCGGTGGAGAGCTCCACGTCGACGAGTCCGGCCGGTCCGTGGCAGACGGCGCCGACGATCCCCCCGGCGTCGTGCACGGCGGCCACCAGCGACTGCAGGTCGGGGTTGCCGGCGAAGTCCCACATGGTGCCGTGCCCGCCCACGAGGTAGACGGCGTCGTACTGCGCCGGGTCGACCACGCTGATCCGCGGTGTGTTGTACAGGGAGGCCCGCACGGTCTCGTCCTCGAGGTACTGCCGCTGGACCTCGTCGTCCTCGTCCCTGCCGTCCTGCGGAGGCTGCCCCCCGGCGATCGAGGCGAAGTCGACGACGTATCCGGCGTCGCGGAACACCTTCCACGGGTGGGCCGCCTCGCCGACGTAGTAGCCGGTGGGCTCCCCGGTGTCACCGAGGGTGTCGTGGCTGGTGAGAACGAGCAGAACCTTCTTCATGGTCTCGATGTCCATGTCTGTCCTTCCGTCGGGTGGCGGGACGCGGAGGGCGTCCCGCGGGCGGATGGCCAGCCTAGGCGCCGCCGGGCACCCCGGGGTGGGATGTACGCTGCGGGCCGATGTCGTCCGGAGGGGGCGGAGTCGCCCCTGATAGGGTCATTGACGACTCAATGACCCTGTTCCCCGTCCCGAAAGGACCGACCATGAGCCTCTCCAACGCGATCCTGCGCGGCGTCTCCGGCGCCTACCTGCTGCAGTCCGGCTACGGCAAGAAGGACCTCCCCACGGAGGCCGCCGCGGGGCTCCAGCAGTTCGCCGCCACCGGTGTCCCCCAGTTCAAGGAGTGGGACGCCGACACCTTCGGCAAGTTCGTGGCCTACTCCGAGATGGGCATCGGCGCCGCCCTGCTGACCCCGTTCGTCAACAAGCGCCTCGCGGGACTGGCCCTCGGCGCGTTCTCCGCCGGGCTGCTGGCGATGTACTTCCGCAACCCGGACATGACCCAGGAGGACGGCATCCGCCCGACCGAGGCCGGCACCGGCCTCTCGAAGGACGCCTTCCTGGCCGCCATCGCCGCGGCCCTGGTGGTCTCCAAGTAGTCACGGCTCCTCAGGAGCGCCGCGGGTGCCGCTCGTCCGGACGGACGGGCGGCACCCGTTTCGCATCCCCACCCGGGGCAGGGCGCCGCGTGTCCTTCGGACGGGGGCTGCGCAGCTCTTAGGACGTCCGAGGCGCCCGGGAGAATGGGCCTATGACGACGACGTCGCACTGCCGGTCCCGTCCCGCTCCGGGCCCGCGCCGCACCGCTCCCGTCGGGGAGCGGGTGCTGGACGCCGGCGTCCGGGCCGAGGCCCGGGCGGTCGTCGGGCAGCTCGTGGACTCAGCCGCCGCCCAGGCGCGGGAGGCGGGCCGCCAGCTGCGCTGCATCTACCGTCTGTGGCTGTTGGCCTGGGAGGACCGTGAGATCGACTGGGTCTCCTCCGCGCGTCTGATGCCGTCCGCGGCCGACGACCTCGTGTGCTCCCTCCTGGAGACCGAGGACCAGCTGGTGCGCGACGTCGCCGACGAGATCGGCCCGGCGCTCCACCTGCCCGCGGGCACGGCGCTCGACCGCGTCCGCGAGGCCCTCGTGCTGGGGCTGCACCTGCCCGGAGCGCTCGAGGCGCTGGAGGCGGGCCGCTTCAGCGCCCGCCACGCCTCGGTGATCGCCGACCAGTGGCGGGAGCTGGTGGAGGACGCTCCGCCGGGCCAGGAGGCACCCGCCGCCCTCGTGCAGCGGCTCGCGGACGAACTGGTGGAGCGGGCGCCGCACTGCACGGTGGCGCAGCTGCGGGCGTGGTCGCGACGCCGCCGCGCGGCACTGCTGGCGGAGACCCACGAGGCCAGGCACCGGGCGGCCCGCGCCGGGCGCCGCGTGTGGATCGAGCACGGCGAGGACGGCATGGCGTTCCTGCACGCGCTGCTCGACGCGCCCACGGCGCTCGCGGTCCAGGACCGGCTCGACGCGCTCGTGGCGCTGCTGGGCCCCCGAGAGGCGTGCGCGGGGGCGGGACCGAGCTCCGCCCCGGTGGAGCCCCTGCAGGCGCAGTCCGCCGAGCGCCCGCAGCTCGCGCAGCCGGTGGAGGCGCCGGGCGCTGCGGATCGCGCCGCAGGGACCGGACAGCACGTGGCTGCCCGGACCGAGGCCCAGCTGCGCGCGGACGTCCTCGCCGACCTCCTGCTGGCCGGGGAGGTCCCCGACGACCCCTCGTTCCCGCGCGGCGTGCGCGGCCAGGTCTGTGTGACGGTCCCCGTGCTCACGCTGCTGGGACCACGCCCCGGTGGCCATGCCGACGGGGTGTTCAAGGACGCGCCCGTGCTCGCAGGCCACGGCCCGATCAGCGCGGAGGTGGCCCGGGAGCTCGCTGCGGGCGCATCCTCGTGGCAGCGCGTCCTGACGCACCCCGTCACGGGCGCCGTCCTCGACCACGACCGCACCACCTACGTCGTGCCCGCCGACCTGCGCCGCCGGCTGCGGCTGCGCGACGGGACCTGCCGCTTTCCCGGGTGCCGCCGGCGGGTCGAGCGGTGCGACCTCGACCACACGGTGGCATGGCAGGACGGAGGGCGCACCGCCGCGGACAACCTGGCCCACCTGTGCCGTCACCACCATCTGGTCAAGCACCGCCACGGCGCACTCGGCCGCTGGTCGGTGCGGCAGCTGGGGCCGGCGCGCGCCGGTGGCGTGCTCGAGTGGACGTCGCCGGCCGGGCGGACGTACCGGACCGTCCCGGACCCGTCGGCCGGATGGTCGTGGACCGGGCCCCCGTCCGGGGCGTGGGCGCCGGATCGACAGGCCGCGGACGGAGTGCTCCGGGACCGAGCGCTGCCGGGGAGAACGCCGCCGGACGCATGCGCGCCGGAGGAGGCGGACCCTCCCCCGTTCTGACCGTCGGACGCCCGAGACGTCCCGCAACACAGCATGGAGAACAGACCCGCAACCTCCGACAGTGCCGCCCACCGGACACCCGAGACGTCCCGCAACGCAGCGTGGCGGGTGCGACGGGCCCGGAGCCTCTCCCCGTGTCGGCCTCCGGCCCCCTTCTCAGGCGGGAGACCGACCCGGGTCCTGCTCCGTGACCTCGACCGCCACCCGGTAGGCCATGGTGTGGGTCTCGTCCGGCTCCAGGTGCACGGCCTCGGCCTGGACGTTGGCCCCCTCGACGCACACGAAGTCGGTCCAGCCGTCCGCGCCGACGTCGGGCATGGCGGCCGCCTGCTCCGCCCACGGGTTCCACACCACGGTGTTCCGCGAGTTCTCCTTGCGGATGCGCAGGACGCGCCCCAGGACGGGATCCACCACGGAGACCTCCGCGTCCGAGCGGTAGACGCGGTCCGTCTCGCCCTCGAGATGGAGCGCGCCCTCCTGGACGCAGTCGTCGCGGTCCAGCACCTTGTCCCGGTAGCCGGCGCCGTCGAGGCCCTCCACACGGATCTTCCGCACGTCCCCGACCACCAGGTAGGCGTGCAGAGCCTCCTCGATGTCGAAGGCACGGTCGTCGGTGTTCGTGATGCTCAGCTCCAGGACCAGCTCGGTCCCGAAGCGCACCACGTAGTAGGCCTCGAACCGGTACGGGAACTGCTCGCGGTGGACCGGATCGGTGACGTCCTCGTCCGTGAGCCGGTAGACGACCACGGCCTCGTGGTCGGAGGACTCCCGCGACTCGACGTGCCACGGGAGCGTGCGCGCGAAGCCGTGCCTCGGCGCGCGGCCGCCCGCGGCCCCGTCGGCGAACCACGGGAAGCAGATCGGGACGCCGCCGCGCACCGGGGTGCCTGTCTCCAGTGCCGTGCTCGGGGACAGCCACAGCACCGGTGCCTGCCCATGGGGGATCCAGTCGGTCACGTGGGCGCCCTGGTCGTAGACCGCGCCGGTGGCGTCCGCGCAGGAGAACGGGCGAGGGTCGGGAAGTCGGCTCATGCCCTCAGGCTAGACGGAGGGCCCGACCCCCGTCGGGACGTCGGGCCCTCGAACGCCGGCGTGCCGGGCGCCGGTGCGTCACACGCCGGTGCGCTCGTAGGAGTCGATCGCCCCGGGGCGGCCCTCCATGAACGCATCGATCTGCTGCCGGTTCGCCCGCAGCTGCGGGTCGTGGTCCAGGTAGTGCTTGGTCTCCCGGGCGATCAGCCCGGAGAGGATGAGCAGGCCCACCAGGTTGGGGATCGCCATCAGCCCGTTCATGACATCGGCGAAGTTCCAGACCACGGCCAGCGGCACCGTGCAGCCGACGAACACCACCGCGGAGAACACCACGCGGTAGGGCATCACCGCCGCCACGCCGAAGAGCCGCTCCATGCAGCGCTCACCGTAGTACGCCCAGCCGAGGATCGTGGAGTAGGCGAACAGGACCAGGCCCAGGGTGACCACGATGTGTCCCCACTGCCCGGGCAGGCCCTGGCTGAACGCGTCGCCGGTCATGGTCGCCGCGAAGTCCGCGCCCTGCTCCCACACCCCCGTGGTGATGAGCACGAGGCCGGTGCAGGTGACCACGATGATGGTGTCGATGAAGGTCTGCGTCATGGACACCAGGCCCTGCCTGACCGGGTGGGTGGTCTGGGCGGCCGCCGCGGCGATCGCGGCCGAGCCCATGCCGGACTCGTTCGAGAAGATGCCGCGGGCCACGCCCATCTGCACGGCCAGCATGATGGCCGACCCGGCGAAGCCGCCGACCGCCGCCGTGCCGGTGAAGGCGTCCGTGAAGATCAGGACCACGGCCTGCGGGATGGCCGCGACGTTCACGACCAGGATGAAGAGCGCGCCCAGGACGTAGAAGAGGATCATGAACGGCACGAACCCCGCCGTCACCTTGCCGATGGACTTGATGCCGCCCACGAGCACGGCCAGGGTCAGCGCCGCGAGCACCACGCCGGTGATCCAGGTCGGCACGCCGAAGGAGCTCTCGACGTTGGAGGCGATCGAGTTGCCCTGCGTCATGTTGCCGATTCCGAACGCGGCCAGGGCCGCGGCGATCGCGAAGAAGATGGCCAGGAACTTGCCGAAGCCCGAGCGGATGCCCCGCTCCAGGTAGTACTGCGGGCCGCCGGAGATCTCGCCCTTGGCGTCCGTGGTGCGGAACCGCACGGCCAGGAAGGCCTCGGAGTACTTGGATGCCATGCCGAGCAGGCCGGTGACCCACATCCAGAACAGCGCGCCGGGGCCGCCGATCGAGATCGCGGTGGCCACGCCCACGATGTTGCCGGTGCCCACGGTCGCCGCGAGCGCGGTGGTCAGTGCCTGGAACTGGGAGACGTCGCCGCCGTGGGCGTCCTCGTCCTTGCGCTCGAACAGCGCCAGGCGCAGCGCGGATCCGAGCCGTTGGAACTGCAGCCCGCCCAGCCGGACCGTGAGGTACAGGCCGGTGAGGAGCAGCAGGGGGATGAGGACGTACGGTCCCCAGATGATGCCGCCCAGCGTGCCGAGGGCAGTCTCGATGGATTGGAGCATGTGTTCTCCCGTGGGTGTCGGGTGGGTGGTCGAGCGGAAACCGGTCGAGGGTGTGATCTCCGTCTCTGCAGGAGGCATCTAATCACAGGTCCGGCGGTCCGCAGGTCATGGGTCGGAAGGTCGGTCGCCGGTCACGGATCGGCAGGCCCTTCGCGGTGTGGTCCCCGGCCGTCGCGGCCCGGAGACGGGCCGGTGGACGGGCCGATGGACGGGCCGGCGGACGAACGCGGTGCTCCCGGCGGCCGGCGGGAGCACCGAGCCGCGAGCAGCACGGCCCCCACGGCCAGCAGGGAGCACACCGCCATGGACACGGCCATGGGCACCGCGCTGTGCTGCCCGGCCAGACCGGTCAGTGGGCTCACGAGGCCGCCGATGAGGAACTGGACCAGCCCGAGCACCGCCGAGCCGGCGCCCGCCCGGCCGGGCACCCGCGACTGGGCCAGCGCCACGGCGTTGCCGAGGATGAACCCGATGCAGGACTGGCTCACGAACAGGTGCGCCAGCGTGGTCCACCCGGTGAGGCCCGCGAGGACCAGGACCAGCCCCACCACGTTGACCGCTCCCATCACCACGAGCGCGGTGCGCAGGACCGTCCCGGGCTCCACCCTGCCGACGAGCCGGGTGTTGACGAGGGCCCCCAGGATCGAGCCGCAGGCGTTGACGGCGAAGATCACGGAGTAGCCGAGCGCCGAGTAGCCGAGCACGTTCTGCACCACGAAGGAGGAGGCGGAGATGTAGGAGAACAGCGCTCCGAAGGCCGCTCCGAAGGCCAGCGCGTAGCCCATGAAGGACGGGGTGCGCAGCACGCGCCAGGAGCCGCCGACGACGGCCCCGACCCCGCCCCGGTGGCGCCGGTGCGGCGGCAGGGTCTCCGGGACCACGAGGACCGAGCACGCGAGCATCAGCAGCCCGAACGCGGCGAGCGCCCAGAACACGGTCTGCCACGGAGCCACGGTGGCGATCACCCCGCCCAGCAGAGGGGCCACGACCGGGGCCAGGGAGGTGATGGTGGCGAGCACCGAGAAGAGCTGGGCGGCCCGGCGTCCGGAGGCGATGTCCGAGACCACGGCCCGGGCGATCACCACGCCCGCCGCGCCGGCGGCGCCCTGCACGGCGCGCAGCGCGATCACCGTGCCGACGCTGGGTGCGAGGACCACGGCCACGGAGCTGAGCAGGAACAGCACGTTGCCGGCGACCATGAGCCGGTGCCTTCCGAGCACGTCGGAGACCGGGCCCAGCAGGAACTGCCCCAGGGCCATGCCGACCATGTAGCTGGTGAGGGTCAGCTGCACCGCGGAGGTCGAGGCGCCGAAGTGCACGGCCATGGCCGGCATGGACGCGAGGTACATGTCCGTGGCCATGGGGCTGACCGCGCTGAGGATCCCCAGTGCCGCCACCAGCACCACCCGGTCCGCTCTGCCGCTGAGACGCAGGCGGGAACGGACCGGGTGGCCGGGGGTCGTGAGCTCATGGTGGGTCCTCGGGAGGGGGCGGGGGCGTGCGACTTCGAGTCGCGGGTGCGGGTGGGGGTGGTGATGGCGGGGGCGGGTGGTGATGGCGGGGGCGGGTGCCGGTGCCGGTGCCGGTGCCGGTGCCGGTGGCGACAGTGGGTGCCGGTGGTGATTGACGGTGTGGGCGCGGGTCTGGGTGCAGGAACGGATGGGGTCGGGGCGGCGGGCGGCGCTGCGGATGCGGGGCGGGGTGCGGGTACGGCCCGGTTCATGCTATCGGCGCCGGTGCGGGGAGAATGTCCTCATGAGACTTGCCGTGTACACCGGAGCCTCCCTGGGTTCCGATCCCCTGTTCGCCGAGGCCGCCGCGGCCTTCGCCACCGAGCTCGCCCGTCGCGGGGTGGGCGTGGTCTACGGCGGCGGCCACGTGGGACTGATGGGCGTCGTCGCCGACGCCGCCCTGGCCGCCGGCGGCGAGGTGATCGGCGTGATGCCGCGCTCCCTCGTCGAGGACGAGACGGCCCACACCGGGCTGACCGAGCTGCGCGTCGTCGGGACGATGCACGAGCGCAAGGCGGAGATGGCCCGCCTCGCGGACGGGTTCGTGGCCCTGCCCGGAGGGCTGGGCACCCTGGAGGAGATCTTCGAGGCGTGGACCTGGCTGCAGGTGGGGGTGCACGCCAAGCCGGTCGGCTTCCTCGACGTCTCCGGGTTCTGGAGACCCCTGCTGGACGCGGTCGCGGCGATGTCCGCCGCCGGGCTGGTGCGCCCGGAGTACCGTGACGCCGCCGTGGTCGCCCAGGACGCGGACGAGCTGCTGGCCCGCTTCGCGCAGTGGGAGGCGCCTCGCCGGCGCTGGGCCGAGCCGCTCCTCCCGGACAGCATGACAGCACCGGTCGGGCCTGCGCCTAGGATGTAGGGCGATGACCGAGCACACTCCCTCCCCTGCCGAGACCCCTGCCGAAGAGCCCGCTGAAGTGAGCGCCCCGGAGAGCACTCCCGAGAGCGCCGCCGAGAGCGCCGAGAAGACGTCCGAGGAGCCTGCCGAGGAGGCCGCCGGAGAGCACGCCGGGGGCGCCGGCCAGGGCCCCGTCCCCGAGGCCTTCCACCGCCGGCCGTACTCCTTCGTGCGCCGCGGCGACCGCCTGACCGCCCGCCGCCAGAAGGCGTGGGACGACTGGGCGCCCACGCGCGTGCTGGACGTCCCGCGCGTGCGCACCGACACCTCCGTGCACCCCGACCACGAGTTCGACGCGGCCGTGGCCTTCGGGCGCCAGGCTCCCCTGGTCGTGGAGGTCGGCTCCGGGCTGGGCGAGGCCGTCGTGCACGCCGCCGCGCAGGACCCCGCCCGCGACTACCTCGCCGTCGAGGTGTACAAGCCGGGGATCGCGGACCTGCTGCTCAAGGCGGGCCAGGCCGGCGTGGACAACGTCCGGGTGGTCCAGGCCAACGCCCCCGAGGTCCTGGAGCACATGCTCGCCCCCGCCTCGGTCGACGAGCTGTGGGTGTTCTTCCCGGACCCGTGGCACAAGACCCGCCACCACAAACGGCGCCTCGTCTCCCCGGCCTTCGCCGAGCTGGCCGCACGGGTGCTGGCCCCGGGTGGGCTGTGGCGGCTGGCCACGGACTGGCAGGAGTACGCCCTCGTGATGCGCGAGGTCCTGGACGCCGCCCCGCAGTTCGAGAACCTGCACCCGGGTCCGCTCGCCGACGACGAGCACCCGGACGCGGGCTGGGCCCCCCGCTGGGAGGGCCGGGTCCTGACGAGCTTCGAGCGCAAGGCCCGGGAGGCGGGGCGCGTGCCGCGCGACCTGACCTACCGCCGGCTTCCGTGAGCGCGGCGGCCTCCCCGGACGGCTTCGTCGTCGTGCCCCCGGGCGATCCCCGCACGCGGCCGCTGCTGGAGGGCCTGCACCGGGAGTACGTGGCGCGCTACGGTCCGTCGATCGGTGCGGAGGAGATGGAGCACCACCCCGTCGACGAGTTCCGGGCGCCCACCGGAGGCCTCGTGCTGCTGCTCGAGGGCGGGCTGACGGTGGCCGGCGGCGCCTTCCGGAGGCACGACGACGTCACGGCCGAGCTCAAGCGCATCTGGACGGACCCCGGGCACCGCCGGCGGGGGTTCTCCCGGCGGGTCCTGGCCGAGCTCGAGCGGCTCGCCGCCGCCGCCGGCTACCGGCGCATCTACCTCACCACCGGCAACCGCCAGCCCGAGGCCTACGCCCTGTACCGGGACAGCGGGTACGTCGCGCTGCCCGGCGTCGCCCACAGCTACGCGGACGGCGTGTACGACGTGGGCTTCGAGAAGCACCTGCGCTGAGCGGCGCCCGCGCCGCTCAGCGCACGGGACGGAGAGCAAGAGCACGGGGTGGCAGGACGCACGGTCGGCGTGACGCCCGGGGCAGCAAGCACCCGGCTCCAGCAGCGCCCGAGCCGGGGAGTCGGCGCACGGAGAGCGCCCGACGTCCGCGCCGACGGCGGGCGGCTCAGCGCTCCTGCTGCCGCGGCGGCCGGTACAGCACCACGGCCTGGGAGATCTTGCGGGCCCGCGGGCGGGAGCCGCGGGCCATCCGCACCACGTCCCCGCCGACCCCGGCGGCGAAGATCCGCGAGGACTCCTCGGCCCGCTCGCGGGCCTCGTCGAGCTCCTGGGACAGCTCCGCGACCCTCGCCTGCAGGGCCGCGACCTGGTTCTCCAGCTGCAGGATGCGCCGGATGCCCTCCAGGGAGACGCCCTGCTGGGAGAGCACCTGGATCTGCTGCAGCTTCTCGATGTCCCGCTGGGAGTAGCGCCGCGCCCGGCCCGGCGCGCGGGAGGGCTTGACCAGGCCGAGCCGGTCGTACTGGCGCAGCGTCTGCGGGTGCATCTCGGCGATCTCCGCGGCCACGGAGATCACGAAGAGCGGCTGGTCGGCGTCGAGAGCCATCTCAGACCCGTGCCTTCGTGGCCAGGCCCGCCCGGGGGTCGTCGTCGGCGGTCGCCTCCGCGAACGCGCGGACCGCGGCCTCGGCCGCCTCGTCCAGGTGGGCGGGCACGTGCACCTCGACGGTCACGATCAGGTTCCCGGTGCCCTTGGCCGTGCTGAACCCGCGGCCCTTGACGCGGAAGCGCCGGCCCGACGACGTCCCGGCGGGCACCTTCAGCCGCACCGTGCCGCCGTCCAGGGTGGGCACCTCCACGGTGGCGCCCAGGGCGGCCTCGGGGAAGGTGATCGGCACGGTGACCTCGACGTCGTCCGTGCCGTCCACGCGGGTGAAGAACGGGTGCGAGCCCACGTGCACGGTGACGTACAGGTCGCCGGGTCCGCCGGGGCCGGAGTGGCCCTTGCCGGCGAGCTTGAGCTTCTGCCCGTCGCGCACCCCGGCCGGGACGCGCACCGTGGTCTCCTGCCCGTTGCCGCGACGCAGCTTCACGGTGGTGCCGTGCACCGAGGAGCGGAACGGGATGGTGGTCTCCGTGCGGATGTCCTCCCCGCGGGTGGGCGGGGACTGGTAGCCGGTCCCGGGTGCGCCGTAGCCGCCCTGGCCGCCGAACTGCGAGAACAGGTCCTCGAAGCCGCCTGCCCCGCCGAAGCCTGCCCCGCCGGTGGAGTAGCTGGTCCGCCGGCGGCGGCCGCCGCCGCCGGCGCCGAAGATGTCGCCGAAGAGGTCCTCGAAGTTCGCGGAGCCGCCCGCGCCGGCCGGGCCGCCGGCCGTGAAGCGGGCACCGGAGCCCATGGCGCGGATCGCGTCGTACTGCTTGCGCTCCTCCGGGTCGGAGAGCACGGAGTTCGCCTCGGTGATGTCCTTGAACCGCTGCTCGGCCTCCGCGTCCCCGGGGTTCTGGTCGGGGTGGTACTGGCGGGCGAGCTTGCGGTACGCCTTCTTGATGTCCGCCTCGGACGCGTCCTTGGAGACGCCGAGAATGCTGTAGAAGTCCTTGTCGATCCAGTCCTGGCTGGCCATGACGCCTCCTTTCTGTGGGGCCGGTGGGGGTCCTGACGAGCAGCACCCGGTGGAAGTCCTGGGGTCGCCCCGGCGCGGCGCCGGGACTGGGGGGACGGGAGGGGAGGCCCGTGGACAGGCCTCCCCTCCCGCGCCGGTCAGGCCGGGCCCGGCCTCACTCGGCGACGGCGACGGCCACCTGGGCCGGCCGCACGACGCGCTCGCCGATCCGGAAGCCGGAGCGCAGCACCATCGAGACCTGGTCGGGCTCGACCTCGCTGGTGGGCTGCTGCAGCACCGCCTCGTGGACGTTCGGGTCGAACTTCTCGCCGACCGCCCCGATGCGGGTCAGTCCCTGCCGGACGAGGATCTCCTCCAGCTTGTTCGCGATCGACGCGAACGGGCCGTCGGTGAGGTCCCCGGCCTGGCGGGCCGCGTCGATGTCGTCGAACACCGGCAGCAGGGTCTGCAGGAGGTCGCCGGTCACGAACGTGCGGAGCTGCTCCTTCTCTCGGGCCGTGCGGTGCTTGAAGTTCACGAACTCGGCCTGCAGCCGGCGCAGCTCCTCGAGCCGCTCGGCGGCCAGCGCCGCGGACGGGTCCTCCTCCGTGGCCGCACCGGCGTCGGCGGAGCCGGCGTCGGTGGACTGCGGGGTCGAGAGGATGTCGTCCACGGTCAGGCCCTCCGGCCCGGCCTCCTCCGGGGAGCCGGGACCGGAGTCCTGCGCGGCCTGCTCGTCGGGGTTCCCGGTGGAGTTCTCGAAGGCGTTCTCCGCCGGGTTCTCGTCGGGTCCTGGCGTGGGATCGGGCATGCTCACTTCTTCTCGTTCTCGTCGTCGACGACCTCGGCGTCGACGATGTCCTCGTCACCGGCCGAATCGGCGGCGCCGGCACCGGGGGCGCCCTCGGCGCCGTCGGCCTGCGCCTGCGCGTAGAGGGCCTCGCCGAGCTTGGTCTGGGACTGCTGGAGCTTGTCGTAGGCCGACTTCACGGCGGCCTCGTCCTCACCCTCGAGCGCCTGCTTCAGGGCCTCGACGTCGGCCTGGACCTCGGACTTGACGTCCGCGGGCAGCTTCTCGTCGTTGTCCTTCAGCAGCTTGTCCACGGAGTACGCCTGCTGCTCCGCGTTGTTCCGCAGGTCGGCGGCCTCCCGGCGCACCCGGTCCGCCTCGGCGTTGGCCTCGGCGTCCTTGACCATGCGGTCGATGTCCTCCTTGGAGAGGGAGGACCCGCCCGTGATGGTCATCGACTGCTCGGTGCCGGTGCCCTTGTCCTTGGCGGAGACGTGGACGATGCCGTTGGCGTCGATGTCGAAGGTGACCTCGATCTGCGGCATCCCGCGCGGGGCGGGGGCGATGCCGGTCAGCTCGAAGGTGCCCAGGTTCTTGTTGTCCCGGGTGAACTGGCGCTCGCCCTGGAAGACCTGGATGGACACGGAGGGCTGGTTGTCCTCGGCGGTGGTGAAGGTCTCGGACCGCTTCGTGGGGATGGCCGTGTTGCGCTCGATGAGCTTGGTCATCACGCCGCCCTTGGTCTCGATGCCCAGCGACAGCGGGGTCACGTCGATCAGCAGCACGTCCTTGCGGTCGCCCTTGAGCACACCGGCCTGGATCGCGGCGCCGACGGCGACGACCTCGTCCGGGTTCACGCCCTTGTTCGGCTCCTGGCCGGCCAGGCGCTGCACGGTCTCGGCGACCGCCGGCATGCGGGTCGAGCCGCCCACCAGGACCACGTGGTCGATGTCGGACACGGAGATGCCGGCCTCGGCGATGACGTCCTTGAACGGCTTCTCGGTGCGCTCCAGCAGGTCCCGGGTCAGCTCCTCGAACTTGGCGCGGGTGAGGCGCTCGTCCAGGTGCACCGGGCCCTCGGGGGTCACGGAGAGGTACTGCAGGGAGATGTTGGTGCTGGTCGCGGAGGACAGCTCCTTCTTGGCCTGCTCGGCGGTCTCCTTCAGCCGCTGGAGGGCGATCTTGTCCTTGGACAGGTCGGCGCCGGTCTTGGACCTCACCTGCGACAGCAGCCAGTCGACGATGCGCTGGTCCCAGTCGTCGCCGCCCAGCCGGTTGTCACCGGCGGTGGCGCGGACCTGGATGGTGGAGAAGTCGTCCTCGTCCTTGCCGACCTCCAGCAGGGAGACGTCGAAGGTGCCGCCGCCGAGGTCGAAGACGAGGATGAGCTCGTCCTCCTTGCCCTTCTCCAGACCGTAGGCCAGGGCCGCGGCGGTGGGCTCGTTGACGATGCGCAGCACGTTCATGCCCGCGATCTCGCCGGCCTCCTTCGTGGCCTGGCGCTCGGCGTCGTTGAAGTACGCCGGGACCGTGATCACGGCGTCGGTGACCTTGTCGCCCAGGTAGGACTCGGCGTCGGTCTTCAGCTTCATGAGGATGCGCGCCGAGATCTCCTGCGCGGTGTACTTCTTGCCGTCGATCTCCTTCGACCAGCCGGTGCCCATGTGGCGCTTGACCGAGGCGATGGTGCGGTCGACGTTGGTGACGGCCTGGCGCTTGGCGATGTCACCGACCAGGGTCTCGCCGTCCTTGGAGAAGGCGACGACGGACGGGGTGGTCCGGTTGCCCTCGGCGTTGGCGATGACGGTGGGCTCGCCGCCCTCCAGCACGGACACCACGGAGTTGGTGGTGCCGAGGTCGATTCCTACTGCACGAGACATGGAGTGTTCTCCTTCGGGTCGAGCTGAACCGGGCGGGCCGTGGTGGCCCCGTTGAGGTCCCGGAGGTCTCAGGTCTTGAGTTTTCCTGGCTCAAGTCTGCCACGTGAGCGTGCGGTGTCAAGTTAACTTGAGCCCACTCGACTCAACTCGGGGGTTCGGTGGTGAGTTCCCACCCATCCCGTTTCCCCCGGATCCCGCGTTGGTAGAATGTGGTGCTTGTGCCCGCACTCCCGGGCACTACTCGACACCTCCGGGCCCGACCCGCACGCAACCGCACGCACCGACAGGACACCGCACGCACCCCGACACCTCTGGAGCCCCTGTGAGCACCCCGCCACCCCATACCCCGCACAAGCCCGCGCCCTCCCCCTCGCCCCGCCGGGGACGGCCCCGTGAGGTGCTGCGCGAGATCAACTATCCGCACGGCATCCACCCCGCCCTCGTCCCCGGCCTCGCCGTCGAGGACCAGAGGCTGCACTACGGCACCGACCGGGTCGTCTTCTTCGTCACCGCCGCCCTGATCGTGGCCTTCGTCGCGTGGGGCGTGCTCTCCACCGAGTCCCTGACCGCGGCCTCTTCGGCCGCGCTGACCTGGGTGACCGGCAACACCGGCTGGTTCTTCACCGCCCTCTCCACGGCCGCCGTCCTGTTCATGCTGTTCATCGGCTTCAGCCGCACCGGCCGGATCCCGCTGGGCATGGACGACGAGAAGCCGGAGTACTCCTTCTTCTCCTGGCTGGCGATGCTCTTCGCCGCCGGCATGGGCATCGGCCTCATGTTCTACGGCGCCTCCGAGCCGCTGAGCCACTTCGGCGCGGGCATCCCCGGCTTCGGGGCGGAGGCCGGCTCCGAGGAGATGACCGTCTACGCCCTGGTCCAGACGGCCTTCCACTGGGGCCTCAACCCGTGGGCCATGTACGCCGTGGTCGGCGCGGCAGTGGCCTACGGTGCCTACCGTCGCGGCCGTCCCCCGCTCATCAGCCGGATCTTCGTCCCCCTGATCGGCCAGCGGCGCGCCGAGGGCGGCCTGGGCAGGCTCATCGACGTCTTCGCGATCTTCGCGACCCTCTTCGGCACGGCGGCCTCCCTGGGGATCGGCGCCCTCCAGATCGCCCGCGGCCTCGAGCTCGTCGCCGGATGGGGCCCGATGGGCAACGGCGGGTTGATCGCGGTCATCGCCGTGCTCACCGCAGCCTTCGTCGTCTCCGCCGTCTCGGGCGTGGCCCGCGGCATCCGCTACCTCTCCAACACGAACCTGCTCCTGGCGTTCCTGCTGGCCCTGTTCGTCTTCGTCGCCGGCCCCACCGTGCTGATCCTGGACCTCGTGCCCGCCGTGTTCAGCACCTACCTGCACGAGTACCTCTGGATGACCGGTCAGACCGGCGGCTGGGGCGAGGACGCCACCGGGTTCGCGGGCAGCTGGACCGTCTTCTACTGGGCCTGGTGGCTCTCGTGGTCGCCGTTCGTCGGGATGTTCATCGCCAAGATCTCCCGCGGGCGCACCCTGCGCCAGTTCGTCACGGTGGTCCTCGTGGTCCCCTCCTCGATGTGCATCCTGTGGTTCGTGGTGATCGGCGGCACCGCCACGTACCTGCAGCGCACCGGGACCGACCTCGCGGCGGCCGGCGGCCAGGAGGCCGTCCTGTTCGGGATGCTCGACGCTCTCCCGCTGGGCGCGATCACCTCGGTGCTCGCGATGGTCGTCATCGCCATCTTCTTCGTGACGAGCGCGGACTCCGCCTCCATCGTCATGGGGACCCTCTCCCAGCGTGGCCGGCCCGAGCCGAACCGACTGGTCGTGGTCTTCTGGGGCCTGTGCCTCGGAGCCATCGCGGCCATCATGATGCTCGTGGGCGGTGACGACGCCCTCACCGGCATGCAGAACCTCGTGACCGTCTCGGCCCTGCCCTTCGCCGTGGTCGTCGCGTTCCTCATGGTGGCGTTCTACAAGGACCTCCGCAGCGACCCGGCCACGATCCGGCACGCGTTCGCCGTCTCGGCCATGAGCAAGGCCGTCATCCACGGCATCGAGGAGCACGGCGACGACTTCGCGCTGCAGGTGGAGCACGCCGCGGGTGCCCGTGCGGCCGGCGAGACCTTCGACTCCCACGACCCGGCCGTGACCGACTGGTACCGGCGCGTCGACGAGAACGGCGAGGAGATCGACCTCGAGGCCGAACGCGCGGAGGGCCCGGACGCGGGTGCGGAGCACGTGGAGAGCCCGGGGGCGGGCCCGGAGCGCAAGCTCGACCCGGCGGGCCCCCGGTCCTGAGCCCGTGCCCACGAGTGCGGCCGTCGCCCCCGGGCGGCGGCCGCACTTCTCGTCGCGGGGCCGTCCGGCTTAGACTGCCCGCTATGTATTCGATCGTGGCTGTGTGCACCGGCAACATCTGCCGCTCGCCCATGGCGGAGTTCGCCCTGCGCCGCGCCTTCGAGGCCGCCGGCCTGGGCGAGCGAGTGCGCATCGACTCCGCCGGCGTCAGCGACGAGGAGCTCGGCAACCCGGTCGACCCGCGGGCCGGGGACCTGCTGCGCCGTGAGGGGCTGGACGCCTCCGCGCACTCTGCCCAGGTCTTCGACCCGGCCCGGTTCGCGGACCGTGACCTGGTGCTCGCCCTGGACGTCGTCCACTGGCGGCGCCTGCGCGCCCTTGCCCCTGACGCCCCCACTGCCGCGAAGGTGCGCCTGCTCCGCGAGTTCGACCCCGCCGTCGCCGGCTCCGAGCACAGCGAGCTCGGCATCTACGACCCCTGGTACGGGGGCGCCGAGGACTTCGAGACCACCTACGGCATGATCGCCGCCGCCGTGCCGGGGGTGGTCCGCGCCGTCGCCGAGGAGCTCGACGCCGCGGTCCCCGGCGCCGGCCGCGCCCACGACGCCGGACACGCGTGATCGACATCGAACTGGAGCTGGACCCGGCGGTCGCCGCGGCCCACCCCGCCGGCACCAACCTGGCCCGGCTGCTCCCCGCCCCCACCCGACGCCCCTGGCTCGTCGGCATCGACGGGCGCTCGGGCGCGGGGAAGACCAGCCTGGCGGAGCAGCTCGCCGAGGTGCTGCGACCCGTGCGGGACGTGACCCTCTTCCACATGGAGGACCTCTACCCGGGCTGGGACGGTCTCCGCCTCGGCACCCGGACCTACGTGGAGGAGGTCCTCACCCCCCTGCGCGCCGGCCTGGACGCCGAGTGGAGCGCCTGGGACTGGGTCACCGGCTCCCCGGGCACCCCCCGCCTGACGCGGGTCGCGGAGGTGGTCGTCCTGGAGGGCGTCGGAGCCTGCTCGGCCGCCGCCCGGGCCCTGCTGGACGTCTCGGTCTGGGTCGAGCTGCCCACCGCGCTGCGCTACGACCGGGCCCTGAGCCGGGACGGCGCCTACTACGCCGAGCACTGGGAGCAGTGGGCCGCCCAGGAGGACGCCTACCTGGCGGAGGACCACGTCTGGGAGCAGGTGGACATCCTGCACCCCGGCCCCGTCCACTGAACGGGCACCCGCATCGACAGGAGGCAGCCGTGACCAGCACCGTCGTCGTCCTCGACGCCGCCCACCCGGAGGGGGTCCTCGCCGATCCCGCCGTCCCGCTCGTGCGCATCGACGACCAGGGACTCACCCGGGGGGACGGGGTCTTCGAGAGCCTGCGCGCCGTCGACGGGCGGGTGCAGAAGTTCGCCGTCCACCACCGGCGCCTGTCCGCCTCGGCTCGCCTGGCCCAGCTCCCGGTGCCCTCGGCGCAGGAGCTGCGGCAGGCCGTCGAGCTCGGGCTCGCCCACGCGGCCCCCGGTGGGGACGGAGGGCTGGGCGCCGAGCACAGCGTCAAGGTGGTCGTCAGCCGCGGCACCCCCGAGGCCGGCCCGTGGTCGTGGGTGGCGGTGAGCCCCGTCCCGGAGTCCACCTTCCGGCAGCGCCGGGAGGGGGTCTCCGCGGTGCTGCTGCCCCGCGGCCACGACCCGGCGCAGGACGCCGGGTACCCCTGGCTGCTGCCCGGGGCCAAGACGCTGTCCTACGCGATCAACATGGCCGCCCTGCGCCATGCCCGTTCCCTCGGCGCGGACGAGGCGATCTTCACGGCCCCGGGCGGCCGGGTGCTGGAGGGGGCCACGTCCTCCGTGGTCTGTGCCCGCGTGCACGAGGGCGTCCGCACCCTCGTGACCCCGGAGCCCTCGCACGGGATCCTCCCCGGCACCACGCAGGCCACGATCTTCGACGCCGCCCGGCGCGACGGCTGGGAGCTGGGCCACGGACCGCTGCAGTCCGCCGACCTCCTGGCGGCGGACGCCGTCTGGCTCGTCTCCAGCGTGCGGCTCGCCGTGCCGGTGCACCGGCTCGACGCCCACCCGCTGCCCGTGGACCCGGAGCTCACCCGCCTCGTGACGGACTGGGTGGCCCGGGCGTGAGGGGCGCTGGGGACGGCATCACGGCCGGGTGCCCTCAAGTGTGACGGCCACGGGTTGCAGGCAAGCGTGGCAGGACCGCGCAGGGGTGCCGGGGAGGTCCCGGGGGTTGACCGGCACGGACGCGCCCGCGTGACGTGCCGGGGCGAGTGCCGTGCCGGGGCGAGTGCCGTGCCGGGGCGAGTGCCGTGCCGGGGCGAGGACGCGCGGGCCTGACGGACAAGGGCCCCCAGACGCGGCGCCCCGGCGTCACGCCCAGATGAACCGGTGCGTCCCGAGCAGGACGGAGACCGCCGGACCCGCGACGGCCACGGCGGCGCACCCGGCCAGCACCACGGCGTCCCGCCAGGAGTGTTCCGGGACCCGCGCCCACGTGCGCGGGCCCGCGCCGAAGCCGCGCGCCTCCATGGTCACCGACAGCCGGGTGGCACGGCGCAGGGACTGGACCAGCAGGGTGAACGCCTGCCCGCCGAACTCCCGCAGCGCGCCCACCGGGCCGTGCCCCGAACCGGCGCCGCGGGCCCGGCGGGCCATCGCCAGCGTGGTCCACTCGGTGAGCATCACGCCCACCAGGCGCAGGGCCGCCAAGGAGGCCAGCACGAACCGCGCGGGCAGCCGCACCGTCTGGGCCAGTCCGTCGGCGAGGTCGGTGGGATCGGTGCTGAGCACGACGAGCAGGCCCGACAGCGCCAGCGCGAGCCCGCGCAGGGCGATCGCCGCGCCCGCGGCGACCGAACCGGCCGAGATCTCGGTGATCCCCAGGTCGAGCAGCACGGGCCCGGAGTCCTCGGCGAGCAGGGCCGTGCCCCATCCGCTCACGAGTGCTGCCAGGAGCAGGGGCCAGGCCCGCAGCAGCTGCGCCGGCGGGCGCCGCCCGGCCAGCGTCAGCAGCAGCACCTCGCCCAGGAGCACGATCCCCGACGTCACGGGATCCGCGCTGAGCAGCAGCGTCACGGTCAGGGCCAGGGCGCCGGCCAGCTTCGCCACGGGATGGGCGCGGCCCAGCAGGGAGCACCGGGCCGCCGGACCGATCGCGGGCGCGCTCACCGCACCTGCTCCGTGGCCGGGAGGATCCCCGGCGCGGGCGTGCCCGGCTCCATCGCCGGGCCTCGTGCGGGAGCACCGGATTCCGCCACCGCATCCCTTGCGGGAACACCCGGATCCACCACCGCGCCCCCTGCGGAAACACCCGGCACCCCCACCGCGCCCCCTGCGGAAACACCCGGCTCCAGCAACGTGTCCGGCGCGGAGGTGCCCAGCTCCAGCACCTCGGCCCCGAGCGCCCGCACGAAGTCCTCGTCGTGGGTGACCGCGAGCACGGCCGTGCCGGCGTCCACGACCTCCAGGAGCAGGTCCACGAGCTCGGCCCAGGTCAGGGCGTCCTGGCCGAAGGTGGGCTCGTCGAGCACCAGGACGTCCGGGTCGGTGGCCAGCACCGTGGCCACCGACAGCCGCCGCTTCTCGCCGCCGGAGAGGGTGAACGGGTTCGCGTCCGCCAGGTGGGTCAGCCGCAGCCGGTCGAGCAGCTCCTCCGTGCGGCGGTCCCGTTCGGCCGCCGGGGTGCCCGCCAGCCGGGGTCCGAGCTCGAGCTCGGCCCGCACGGTGGCGCACAGGAACTGGTGCTCGGGCTCCTGGAAGACCGTCCCGACGCGGGCCACCAGGTCCGGCCCGGCCCACTCCAGCGGGTCCGGTCCGGCACCGCGGGCCAGGGGCGAGTGCGCGGTCACGGTCCCGCGCACGGGCGCGAGCAGGCCCGCCAGCGTGAGCGCGAGGGTCGACTTCCCGGCGCCGTTGGCGCCCGTCACCGCGAGCGCCCGGCCCCGGAGCAGGTCCAGTGCGACGCCGGTCGCCGCGACCGGGAGGTCCCGGCCCGCCGCGGCATCGCTCAGCGGACGGCCGCGCCGCCGCGCCCGGCGCCGGGCGCGCAGCTGCCGTGCGGAGGGCTGGGTGCGCGAGACGGCCAGCGCCGACGCGCTGAGCAGCGGCTCCGCCTCCTCCCGGGGACGCGCGGGCGCGCGGGTGGGCGGGACCCGGCCGGGCACCCAGACCCCGTCGCGGCTCAGCTCGTCGGCGGCCTCCCCCAGGACCTGTGCCGGGGACCCGTCGTGCGTGATCCCCCCGTCGCGGCCGAGCACGACGACACGGTCCACGACGTCGGCCCACACCGCCACACGGTGCTCCACGACCACGAGTGTGGCCCCGCTGCGGTCCAGGCACCGTGCCACCGCGTCCCGGACCTGCCGCACCCCGGCGGGGTCCAGGTTCGCGGTGGGCTCGTCGAGCAGGAGCAGCCCCGGGCTCATCGCCACGGCACCGGCGAGCGCCAGGCGCTGCTTCTGCCCGCCGGACAGGGCGGCGGTGGGGTGGTCGAGCGGCAGGGGCAGCCCCACGTCGTCGAGGGCGGCGCGGACCCGCGGCCAGATCTGCTCCCGGGGCACCGCGAGGTTCTCGAGGCCGAAGGCGGTGTCGTCCCCGATCCGGGACAGCACCACCTGGGACTCGGGGTCCTGCTGCACGAGCCCGGCGCGTCCCCGTGCCCGGTCCGGGTCCGTGCCGTCGAGCAGCAGCTCCCCGTGGAGGGAGAGCCCGTCGTCGTCGTGCAGGACTCCCGCGAGGGCGTGCAGGAACGTCGACTTGCCCGCCCCGCTCGGCCCCAGCAGCAGCACCCGCTCCCCCGGCTCGACCACGAGGTCGATGCCCTGCAGGGCGGGGGCGTCCCGGCCGGGGTGGTGCCAGCCGAAGCCGCGGGCCTCGACGCGGGCCCCCGCGGCGGTGGGCGTACCGGGAGGGCGCACCGCCGCGGCGGTCATCGTCGTGCGGCCCGGCCCGAGGCCAGGCCCTGCAGCACGCCGGTGGCTGCGAGCGCCTTCACCACGGCCCACATCAGCAGGCCGGCGAGCACCGCGCCCGAGAGGGCCGCCAGGACCACGTAGACCACCTGGTGTCCGAGGGCCCACTCGTAGTTGTAGATGATGCTCTCGTTGACGCCCAGGAAGATGCCGCTGACCGCGCCCGCCGCGGCGGCCACCGCGGCGTTGTAGCGGCGGTAGCGCACCGCGGCGAAGACCAGCTCGGCCCCGATGCCCTGGATGAGGCCGGACAGGATCACGGTCCAGCCGAAGTGCGTGCCCAGGAAGCCCTCGATGACCGCGGCGAGCAGCTCGCAGAACAGCGCGGCGCCCGGCTTGCGGATGATCAGACCGCCGAGCACGCCGGCCACGAGCCAGCCGCCGGCGATCAGCCCCACGGCGGGCGGATAGGCCACCGCGGCGGCGCCGACCACGGGGTAGAGCAGGTTCGACCACGCCCAGAAGACGACCGCGCACACGGCGGCGAGGACGGCGGCCACGACGATGTCGACGACCCGCCAGGACGAGGCCCCGGACGCACGGTTGCGGCCGGCGGGACGGTGCGTGGTGGTGTTCATGGTGCGTTCCTCCTGGGCTCAGCGAGCCATCGGTGCCAGGAGGGGAAGGGTCCGCGCGGACACGGCCGGAGCTCACGTCCGCGAGCCACCCCTGAGGTGCTCGACTCCCTTCGCCGGTGCTAACCGGAGCAGGTTCGAGGGTCTGCGGTGATCCGCACTCTCAGCGCTGTGCCGCCGTTGCCGGCGGGGTGCGCTCCCCTGTCGTTTCAGTGGCACCGAGTCTACCCCTCCCCTGGCCGCACTGCCGCACGCGCTGTCACCGGGACCGTCCCCCGCGCTGCCGCCAGGACCGTCACCGGGACCGTCGCCCGCACTTCCGCCAGGACCGTCACCGGGACCGTCCCCCGCGCTGCCGCCAGGACCGTCACCGGGACCGTCGCCCGCACTTCCGCCAGGACCGTCACCGGGACCGTCGCCCGCACTTCCGCCAGGACCGTCACCGGGACCGTCGCCCGCACTTCCGCCCGGGCTGCCGACCGCACGTCAGCCCTTCCGTCCATGCCGCGGCGCGTCCACCGGACGACGAAGGGGCCCGTCCGTCCGGGCACCGATGCGGTGTCCGGACGGACGGGCCCCCTCGCGAGGTGGCCGCCGGGGATCAGACCTCGGCCTGGCTGGAGGCCTTGGGGTTGTTCCGGGGCTTGTTCTCCATCTTCGCCACCTGGCGGGAGATCGCGACCTTGATCACCGTGCCGACGAGGCCGGTCACGAGCGACCATATGATGATGCCGGTCCACGCCTCGTCCGGGTCCGGGTTCTTGGCGGGGGGCGGGTCCCCCGTGATGCGCGTCCACGCGGCACCGAGCACCTTGTGCGAGAGCGCCACGCCGCCCAGCGAGAGGCCGGTGCCGGCGAGTTCGAGGATCTTCGTGTTCATGGACTGCTGCTCCTTGTCGTCGGGGCGGCGCGGATGCGCCCGTCGATCGTGCCCAGCCTAACGCGTCCTCCCGGATCCGTCAGTCTGCTGTCCGTCGGCGCGCTGCCCGTCCGCGTTCGGCGGCTCGGTGAGGATCGAGTCGCTGAGGGCCGCGTCGCTGAGGGCCGGCTCGGCGGGAGCAGGCTCGGCCGCGGCCGGTTCGCCGCCGCCCCGCTCGCCGGCACGGTTGAGCACCTCCTGCAGGTCGTCCTGCGTGAGGGTGGCCCGGTTGAGGTGCTTGGTGCGGTAGGTGGAACGTCCGACCATGTGCGCCGAGACGGGCACGGTGAGCAGCTGGAAGACCCAGCCGAGAATGATCAGCGGGATCATGACCGGGTCCCGGTTCTCCAGGGCGACGGCGGTGAGCATGAGCAGCAGCCCGAACACCTGCGGCTTGGTCCCCGCATGCATGCGGGTCAGCAGGTCCGGGAAGCGGACCAGCCCGATCGCGGCGGCCAGGGACATCAGCGCTCCGAGGACCAGGCACACGGCCGCGGCGGCGTCCAGGACGGTGTCCAGCACGGGGCTCACTTCCCGTGCTCGGCGGTCTGGGTGGCGAAGCGCGCCACCGTCACGGCGCCGATGAACCCCACCAGGGAGACGATCACCATGAGGATGAGGTTGTTGAGATGGCCGTGGTAGGCCATCTCCACGGCGAGCGACGCCGCCACGATGGCCAGCAGGACGTCGGTGGCCACCACCCGGTCCAGCAGCGACGGTCCCTTGGCCAGCCGGTACAGGGTGCCCGCGGCGGCCGCGCTGAGCAGCACGGCGGCGACGGCCACGGCGATCTCCATCACGGGCGGTCCTCCTCGGTGGTCTGGGGGGTCTCGGTGGCCTGGGGGGTCTCGGCGGTCCCGGTGGGGACGTCTCCTCGCCGGCCGCCGACGATCTGCTGCCCGGCCGTGACCGGGGAGCTGATCGCCGCGCTGTCCCGCTGCTCGGCCTCCGCCCCGCCTCCGCCGCGCCGTTCGGCCCGCAGAGCGGCGAGCTCCTCCCGTGTGCCCATGATGCGGATCCACGCGGCCTCGACCTGCCGCGCCGACCGCCGGAAGGACTCGGCCTCCTCGGGGGTGCGGACGTTGAGCGCGTGGAAGTAGAGGGTGGACCGGGCGCGGTCCACCTCCACGAGGATGGAGCCGGGGATCAGGGCCATGGTGTGGCCGGTGGCGGTGAGCAGCAGGTCCGAGCGCGTGCGCAGCTCCACGCCCACGACCGCGCTGCGGGCCCGCGGACCCACGAGGATCGCCACGAGCATGACGTCCACGCTGGCCTTGGCGACCTGCCACACGAAGGTCACGGCGAAGAGGGCGGACTGCAGCAGGTTGAACCGGCCCGAGAGCTGCACCGGGGGCAGGTAGAGCACCCAGGTCACGAGCAGCGCCAGCACCGCGCCGAACAGCAGGTTGCCGAGGCCGAAGTCGCCCCACAGGGCGCCCCACACGAGCACCAGCCACACCAGCAGCGGCAGCTCGACGAGCAGGGAGTTCTTGGGACGCGAGCTCACGGGGCCTCCTCCACCACGGGGCGGGGAACCGATCCGGGGTCCAGGACGGCCGCGACGTAGTGCTCGGGGCGGACGAGGTTCTCCGCCGCGTTGTCGGCGAGCTGGAAGATCGGTCCGGCGAAGACGGTGAGGGCGACGCCCACCACGACGAGCGCGGAGGCGCCGCCGAGCATGGAGGGCGACATCAGCCGCACGTCGCCCTTGCCGGCGAACTGCCCCTCCTGGTCGTCGACGGATCCGGAGGTCAGGAGGAAGCGCGAGCCCGCCGGGACCGGGGCCAGCAGGATCGGGTCCGGGTACTCCGCGTCCTCCGGGGTGCGCAGGAACACGCGGTTCCACACGCGGATCATGGCCAGCAGGGTCAGCAGGGACACCGCCACGGAGCCCGCCACCAGCACGTACGCGAGCGGGTCGCCCTGGTTCACGCCGGCCTGCAGCAGCCCCGTCTTGCCGAGGAAGCCGGAGAACGGCGGGATGCCGCCCAGGTTCAGCGCGGGCACCAGGTAGAGCAGCGCCAGCAGCGGGGAGATCTTGGCCATGCCCGCGAGCCGGTCCACGTTGGTCGACCCGCCGCGGCGCTCGATCAGCCCGGCCACCAGGAACAGGCTGGTCTGGATCACGATGTGGTGGGCCACGTAGTAGACCGTGGCGGACAGCGCCTCCTGGCTGCCCACGGCCACCCCGAAGATCATGTAGCCGATGTGGCTGATGAGGGTGAAGGACAGCATGCGCTTGATGTCGATCTGGGCGAGCGCGCCCAGGATGCCCACCACCATGGTGAGCAGCGCCACCCACATCAGCAGGGTGTCGAGCCGCTCCCCGGGGAACAGCACGGTCTCCGTGCGGATGATCGAGTAGACGCCCACCTTCGTCAGCAGCCCGGCGAACACGGCGGTGACGGGGGCGGAGGCCGTCGGGTAGGAGTCCGGGAGCCAGAAGGACAGCGGGAACACCGCCGCCTTGATGCCGAAGGCGATGAGCAGCATGACGTGCAGCTGCATCTGGGTGCCCACCGGCAGGTCGGCGAGCTTCACGGAGAGGTCGGCCATGTTGATGGTGCCCGTGGCCGCGTAGACCATGGCGATGGTGATCAGGAAGAGCACCGAGGAGATCACGGAGACCACCACGTAGGTGACGCCCGTGCGGATCCGCTGGACCGTCCCGCCCATCGTCATGAGGACGTAGGACGCGGTGAGCAGGATCTCGAAGCCCACGTACAGGTTGAACAGGTCACCCGCGAGGAAGGCGTTGGAGACCCCGGCCACGAGGATGAGGAAGGAGGGGTGGAAGATCGAGATCGGGCCCTCCCTGTCGCCGTCGGCCACGCCCTGCCCGCTGGCGTAGACCAGCACCGCGAGCGAGACCACCGTGGAGACCACGAGCATCAGCGACGAGAGCTGATCGACGACCATGACGATGCCCCAGGGCGCCGCCCAGCCGCCCAGGTGAACGGCCTGGGGACCGACGTCCCAGGTGCTCACCAGCACCGCGGCCTCGACCACGAGGGTGAGCACCAGGGAACCGATCGCCACGGCCCGCTGCAGCGCGTTGCGCCGCAGCAGCACGAGGCTCAGGGCCGCGCCCAGGAAGGGGATGATGACGGCCAGCGGAGCCAGCTGCGCGAGGTGGACGGTCATCGGGCCCCCTCCCGCCGGGGCCCGGGGAGACCGGGCGTCTCGAGGTCCTCACCGAGGTCCTCGCCGAGGCCCTCGCCGGGGCCCTCGCCGCGGGGCGACTCCTCGAACTCGGTCGTCTCGGCGGGCACCTCGGCGTCGTCCTCCACGTCGTAGGAGGACTGCCGGGCCACGCGCCGGTCCTCCACGTCGTCCTGGATCTCGTCGCGGCGGCCGAGCACCCAGGAGCGGTAGATCATCCCGAGCAGGAACGCGGTGACGGCCAGCGAGATGACGATGGCGGTGAGGATCAGCGCCTGGGGCAGCGGATCGCTGTAGTCCTCCGCGGCGATCGAGCCGTCGTAGAGCGGGGCGAAGCCGGGGACGCCGCCCGCGTGCAGGATCAGCAGGTTCGTGCCGTTGGTGAGCAGCATCAACCCGAGCAGCACCCGGGTGAGCGAGCGCTCGAGCAGGAGGTACACCCCCACGGCGTAGAGCACGCCCATCACGACCAGCAGGGTCAGGTTCACGCTCATCGGTGCTCGCTCCCTTCGTCGGGCCCCGCCCCGGCGGTCGTGACCGGGGTGGGTGAGGTCGCCGACGTCGCCACGGACGACCCCGCGGTGACCCGGCGCTGCCGGGTGACCCGGATGCGGGTGCCGCGTCCGGGCGTCCTCCGGCGCCGGCGCACGGCGTCCTCCTCGATCCGCTCGTCGATCCGCCCGCCCAGCGAGCGCAGGATGTCGAGGACGAGCCCGACGACGATCAGGTAGACCGCGACGTCGAAGACCAGTGCGGACACGAACTTCTCGTGGCCGAAGACCGGCAGCTCCACCTCCACGGTGTAGCTCTGCATCACGGAGCCGCCCAGGAACACCGGGGTGAGGGCGTAGAGGGCGGCGAGCGCCAGTCCCGTCCCCAGCATCGTGCCCGCGTTGATGGGGGTGGCGCGCTCCAGCTCGAAGCGCCCGCCGGCGAGGTAGCGCACGGTCAGGGCCAGTCCGGCCATCAGCCCGCCGGAGAACCCCCCGCCCGGGTCGTTGTGCCCGGCGATCAGCAGGTAGAGCGAGACCATCATGAACGTGTGGAAGAGCAGGCGGGTGACCACCTCGAAGATGATCGAGCGCCGTTCGGGCGCCAGGGTCCGCCCCGCCAGCAGGTAGGGATCCTCCGGGTCCTCGGGGGAGCGCCGGTCGACCACGGCGTCCAGCTGCGCGCCGGACGGGGCCACGGCCGCGGCGCTGCGCCGGCGCAGGATCCGCAGCTGCTCGGTGTCCGGGTCGTCGCCGGAGCGCACGATCCGGTCCCCGCGGCCGGTGACGAAGATCAGGGACGCCACACCGGTCGCGGCGAGCACCAGCACGGAGATCTCCCCGAAGGTGTCCCAGGCCCGGATGTCCACCAGGATGACGTTGACCACGTTCTGCCCGTCGCCCAGCTCGTAGGCCATCCGCGGCAGCTCCAGGGAGATGGGCTCGGCCGTGCGCGAGGAGATGCTGAAGGCCGCCAGGGCCATCATGAACAGTCCGAAGGTCACCGCGATGGTGCCGCGCAGGAGCCGGCGCCCGGCGGGGTTGCGGTGCCACAGCGGCGCGGGCAGCGAGCGCAGCGCCAGCACGAACGCCACGAGCAGGATGGTCTCCACGAGCGTCTGGGTCAGGGCGAGGTCCGGGGCACCCTGCAGGGCGAACATCAGGGCCAGGCCGTAGCCCGTGACCGAGACCAGGAGCACGGCCAGGAAGCGCTTCTTCGCCAGGGGCACCAGCAGGGCCGCCACGACCATGGCCGCCCCGGCGATCAGCTGGGCCGGCCCGTCCGAGAGCCGCAGGGCGCCCAGCGGCGGGGTCTCCTCCACGACCAGGGCCACGAGGGGCACCACGATCGCGGTGACGAGGATGACCGAGAGGTAGAACATCAGCGAGCCGCGCTGGGTGCGCCCGGTGATCCACACCGCGACCAGGTCCAGGACGTTGATGGTCCGCCGGTAGAGGAGCTCCCCGGGCGGCAGCGAGGGCAGCGCGCGCTGGAGATCGGCGACGGGGCGCCGGGCCAGGAACATCAGCAGCCCGCCCGCGACGACGACCGCCGACAGGGCCAGGGCCGGGGTGAACCCGTGCCACAGGGCGAGGTAGAACTCGTGCCCGCCCGGATCGGGGAACTGGTCCACGTAGGGCTGGAGCATGGCGTTGACCGGCTGCGGCCAGAGCCCGTACGCCACGGTGAGGCCGGAGAGCACGAGCGGGGCGGCCAGGAAGCCGGGCTCGACGCGCTCCATGTCGCTGATCACGGCCTTGCCGCCCACCCCGGCGTCGAGCTCGGAGAACTCCGCGGACTTCTGCGCGAAGCCGCCCCACAGGAAACGGGCGCTGTAGGCGAAGGTCAGGACCGAGCCCAGCACGAGACCGGCGAGGACCGTGGTCCCCGCGGCACTGTCCATGTCGTGGGCGAACGCCGTCAGCACCGACTCCTTGGCCACGAAGCCGGCCAGCGGCGGCAGCCCTGCCATGGACGCGGCGGCCACGGCCGAGACGGCGAACAGCACCGGCACCCGGTGCGCCAGCCCGGAGAGCCGCCGGATGTCGCGGGTGCCCGCGCGGTGGTCGATGATGCCGACCACGAGGAACAGCGTGGCCTTGAACAGGCCGTGCGCCAGGAGCATGGCCATGCCCGCCTGCGCGGTGTCGGCCGCGCCCCGGCCCACGACGACGACGAGGAAGCCGAGCTGGCTCACGGTGCCGTAGGCGAGGATGAGCTTGAGGTCGTACTGCCTCAGCGCGGCCCAGCCGCCGAAGAGCATCGTGCCCAGGCCCAGGACCATCACCGTGGGCTGCCACAGCGCCGTCTCGGCGTAGCCGGGGGCGAACCGGGCCACCAGGTAGACGCCGGCCTTGACCATGGCGGCGGCGTGCAGGTACGCGGACACGGGCGTGGGTGCGGCCATCGCGGCGGGCAGCCAGAAGTGCAGCGGGATCAGGGCGGACTTGGTCGCGGCGCCCACGAGGAGCAGCAGCACCGCCACGTCCACCAGAGTGCCGCGCTGGGCCAGCTCGGGGGCCGCCGCGAGCACCTCGGAGATCCGGTAGGTGCCGGCGGCCTGTCCCAGCATCACGATGCCCACGAGCATGGTCAGCCCGCCGGCCGTGGTCAGCACGAGCGCCTGCAGGGCCGCGCGCCGGGCGGACAGCCGGGCCCGGCTGTAGCTGATGAGCAGGAAGGACAGGACGGTGGTGATCTCCCAGAAGACGAACAGCACGAGCATGTCGTCGGCGGTCACCAGTCCGAACATGGCCCCGGCGAACGCGAGCAGCTGGGCCCCGAAGCCCCCGAGGTCACCGGCGCCGGGCTTGAAGTAGTGGGCGCAGTAGAAGAGGACCAGGGAGCCGGCCCCGAGCACGAGCAGGGACATGGTCCAGGCCAGGGCGTCCATCCGCAGGACCAGGTCCAGGCCCAGGGAGGGGATCCACTCCGCCCCCTCGGTCCATCCGCCGTCCGGGCCGTACACGCGCGGGGCGGAGGCCAGCAGCCACAGGAAGCCGGCGAGGGGAACCGCCGCCAGCAGGTAGAAGGCGCTGCGTCCCATCCGCGCGAACAGCAGGGGCGCGACCGCGGCCACCACTGCGTGGAGCAGGAGCACAGCGGTCATCAGGCGCCTCCGGAGGTCGGGGAAGGGATCGGCGGACGGGCGTCGTGGGGTCCGGACGCGGGCACGGAGGACCGGTGCAGGCACAGGAATTCCGGGGCGCGCCCGGGGGATCCAGCCTACCAAAGGGGCCCCACGGCCCTCCGCGGAGGCCCGCGGCCAAGACCTGGACGTGCCCGGTCAATTGCCTGGGCATTCGCTCCGCGACGCCGGGACAACGAGTTCCGGCGAGGCCGACGCCCCGGCGGGGCACCGCGGGCCTAGCATGACTGCCATGGACACCGCGCCCCCTGGTTCGCCCTCCCCGCCGTCCGCTCCGCCCGCGGAGCCCTTCACGCCCCGCCGCTCCCACGTGTGGGCCTGGAGCCTGTGGGACGCCGGGTCCGCGGCCTTCAACGCCGTGATGACCACCTTCGTGTTCACCGTCTACCTCACCGGCGACCCCTTCGGCGGGGAGGACCACGCCTCCCAGGTGCTGGGCTTCGGGATCGGCGCCGCGGGCGTCGTCGTGGCCCTGCTCGCCCCCGTGGTCGGGCAGCGCAGCGACGGCGCCGGGCGCCGGAAGCTGTGGCTGGGCGTCAACACGATGCTCACCGCGCTGCTCACCGCGCTGTGCTTCCTGGTCTACCCGCAGTACCCGTTCCTCTACCTGGGTGTCGCGCTGCTGGCGCTGGCCAACGTCTTCGACGAGTTCGCCGTGGTCAACTACAACGCGATGCTTCCCGGCATCGCGGGCCGCGAGCACATCGGCCGGGTGAGCGGGCAGGGCTGGGCGCTGGGCTACTTCGGCGGGATCGTGGCGCTGTCGATCGTCCTGTTCGGCTTCGTGAGCCCCGGGTTCCTCGGCATCCCCGAGGAGGACGCGCTCAACGTGCGCGCCGTCGCACTGTTCTCGGGCCTGTGGATCGCCCTGTTCTCGATCCCCGTCCTGCTCGCGGTGCCCGAGATCCGCCCCGCGCACCGGGGCCCGCGCCCGTCCGTGGCCCGCTCCTACCGGCAGCTGTGGGCGACCCTGCGCGAGCTGTACCGGGACGCCCCGCAGACGCTGTGGTTCCTGCTCTCCTCCGCCGTGTTCCGGGACGGGCTCAACGCGGTGTTCACGTTCGGCGGCGTCATCGCGGCCGGGACCTTCGGCTTCACCCTCACCGAGGTCATCGTCTTCGCGATCGTCGGGAATGTGGCCGCCGGCGTGGGAGCGCTCGCGGGCGGACAGCTCGACGACCGGGTGGGCCCCAAGCGCGTCATCGTCGCCTCCCTGGTCTGCATTCTGCTGGCGGGGACCCCGCTGCTGTTCCTGGACGGCACGGCCGCCTTCTGGGTCTGCGGGCTGCTGCTGTGCCTGTTCGTGGGTCCGGCGCAGTCGGCCTCCCGGACGTTCCTGGGCAGGCTCACCCGCACCGGCCACGAGGGCGCCCTGTACGGCCTCTACGCCACCACGGGCCGGGCCGTGAGCTTCCTGGCGCCCACCCTGTTCGCCGTGTTCGTCTCCGTGCTCGGCGCCCAGCGCTGGGGGATCCTGGGCATCCTGCTGGTGATCGGCGCGGGCCTGCTCCTGCTCCTCGGCGCCCGGGACCCCGAGCGCGCCCGGGGCCTCGGCGGCGCGGGGACCGCGCAGGGCACCTGAGCCACCGCGGAAGGGAGCACCGCAGCGCAGCCCAGAGCGGAGCGGGAGCTCCGGGGCGGGGAGCGAGGACTGCGGACCGGGCGCCCCGGCACGGAACGGGGCCTCCCGCGGGGTCCGGCCGCCCGGCACGGGACCGGGGTCCGGGTGGCAGCCCGGTCCTCAGATGCGGGTGCGGGAGAACCCGAGGTGGCTGCGCGACGCCGTCGGGCCCCGCTGTCCCTGGTACCGGTTGGCGTAGGCGCCGTCCCCGTACGGGTGCTCGGCGGGCGAGGACAGCCGGAAGAAGCACAGCTGCCCGATCTTGGAGCCGGGCCACAGCTTGATGGGCAGCGTCGCCATGTTGGAGAGCTCGAGCGTGACGTGCCCCGAGAAGCCCGGGTCGATGAACCCGGCGGTGGAGTGCGTCAGCAGCCCGAGCCGGCCCAGAGAGGACTTGCCCTCCAGGCGGGCGGCGATGTCGTCCGGGAGGCTCACCTTCTCGTAGGTGGAGCCGAGAACGAACTCCCCGGGGTGGAGCACGAAGGCCTCCTCCGGGTCGACCTCCACGAGGCGGGTGAGCTCCGGCTGCTCCACCGAGGGGTCGATGTGCGCGTACTTGTGGTTGTCGAAGAGCCGGAACCAGCGGTCCAGCCGCACGTCGATGCTGGCCGGCTGGATCAGGGCGGGGTCGTAGGGCTCGAGGACGACCCGGCCGCCGTCGAGCTCACGGCGGATGTCGCGGTCAGAGATCAGCACGGTTCCCAAGGTAGCGCACCCCGCTCCCCCGGACCCCGTTGCCCGGTCCTGACCGGCCGCGGCAGATCGTGTACAGTGTTGTGGTGTCCCCGTCCGGTGCACGCACCGGACGGACCACGGATGCGCGGCTGTAGCTCAATGGTAGAGCGCACGCTTCCCAAGCCTGATACGCGGGTTCGATTCCCGTCAGCCGCTCTCGCACCGAACGCCCCGCGCCCCCACGGCCGGGGCGTTCGTCGTGCCCGGGACGGCCCGGTAGAATGTTCCCGCACCGTGACCCTCGACAGGCACTGGTGCCCGAGGCTCCGGTGCTCGACCGGAGCCGGATCCCGCACCCCGCCCACGAGGAGCAGATCTCCCGTCATGCTGCGCACCATGTTCAAGGCCAAGATCCACCGGGCCGTCGTGACCCAGGCCGATCTCCACTACGTCGGCTCGGTCACCGTGGACCAGGACCTCCTGGACGCCGCCGACATCCTGCCGGGCGAGCTCGTCTCCATCGTGGACGTCACCAACGGCGCCCGGCTGGAGACCTACACCATCGCCGGCGAGCGCGGCTCCGGCGTCGTCGGGATCAACGGCGCCGCGGCGCACCTCGTGCACCCCGGTGACATCGTCATCCTCATCAGCTACGCCCAGATGGACGACGCCGAGGCGCGCACCCACGTGCCCCGCGTGGTGCACGTGGACGCGCAGAACCGGATCGCCGACCTCGGCGCGGATCCCGCCGAGTCCCTGCTCGACGGCGTCGCCCGCCCCCCGCTCTCCCGGACCCTCGCCGCGGCACGGGCCGACCTCCCGCTGGGCTGACCCGGCCGGCGCCGCCCGTCCCCCGGGACGTCCTGCCCGGAGGGCCCTCCGGCATGGGATAGAACTGTAGGGGCCCGATCCCGCGGGTCCCGACAGTCCGAGGAGGAACCCGTGGCCGGAGTGTTCTCGGGGTTCTTCATCGTGTGGGCCGTCATCGGCACCGGATACGTGGTGGGCCGCCGCCGGGTGCTGGGACCGCAGGGGCAGCTGGTCCTGAGCAAGTTCGCCTTCTACGTGGCCAGCCCGCCGCTGCTGTTCCTGACCATCTCCGAGGCCGACATCGGCCGCCTGCTCTCCGCCCCGCTGCTGGTGGCGGCCGTCTCGGCGGTGGCCACCGCCCTCGTGCACGCCGGGCTCGCCCGGTGGGTGCTGCACCGGGACGCGGCGACCACCGTGATGGGCGCCCAGGCCGCCTCCCAGGTGAACTCCGCCAACCTCGGCATCCCGATCGCCACGTTCGTGCTCGGGGACGCGACCATGGTGGTGCCCGTCATCCTGTTCCAGCTGGCCCTGAACACCCCCGTGTACCTGACGATCATGGATGTGCTGACCGACGGCCGCCGGCCGAGCCTCGGCAACGTCCTGGGCAACGTGGTGACCAACCCGATGATCATGGGCTCCGGGCTGGGGATGCTGTTCGCGGTGACCGGCTGGCGGCTGCCCGAGGTCGTGCACGAACCGGTGGAGCTGGTGGCCGGGGCCTCCATCCCGGCGATGCTGATGGCCTTCGGCATCTCCCTGGTGGGCGCCTCCCCGCTGCGGGCCGGGGCGAGCCCGCGCCGGGACGTGGTGCTGGCCGCCGGGCTGAAGCTGGTGCTGCACCCGGTGCTGGCGTTCCTGTTCGCCCGCTTCGTCCTGGGTCTGGACGGGCACCTGCTCTACGCCGTGGTGGTGATGGCGGCGCTGCCCACCGCCCAGAACATCTACGTGGCGGCGGTGCGCTACGGCCGCGCCGAGCAGCTGTGCCGCGACACGGTGCTCCTCACCACCGTGGTCGCGATGCTGACCATGGCCGGCGTGGCGCTGCTGCTCGCCTGACCCCCACGTGCGGGCCGTGGCCCGGCATGCACATACGACGTCCGTTCGCAAAAACACAGGTTACTGGTCTGTGAGGTAACGCACTCATAGACTGAAGCTCCGCGCAGGGGTGGTCACCCGGCAGCACGCACCACCCGACCGTCCCGCCGTGCAGGCCCCACCGGGCCCCGTCGGCGCCCCTCGCGGGCCGCCACATCGCCGAAGGGGAGGAACAGACCGTTGACCACCACCTCACACCCCCACAGGGCCCCCGGGAGGCGACGGCGCAGCGCTGCCGCAGCCCTGGGCGCCGTGGGCGCCCTGATCCTGACGGGCTGCGGTGACGCCGACGCCGGCGGCACCCCGACCCTGACCTGGTACATCAACCCGGACGCCGGCGGACAGGCGGAGCTGGCCCAGCAGTGCTCGGAGCAGTCCGGGGGCCGGTACAACATCGAGACCTCGTTGCTGCCCCGCGACGCCGCCTCCCAGCGCGAGCAGCTCGCCCGGCGTCTGGCCGCCGGGGACACCTCGATGGACATCATGAGCCTGGACCCGCCCTTCATCCCCGAACTGGCCGAGCCCGGCTTCCTGGCCCCCGTGCCCGGCGACGTCGAGCAGGCCACCACCCAGGACGTCCTGGCCGGTCCCCTCGAGGGTGCCAAGTGGAAGGACGAGCTGGTGTCCGTCCCGTTCTGGGCCAACACGCAGCTGCTCTGGTACCGGGAGTCCGTGGCGGAGGCCGCCGGCCTGAACATGGACGAGCCGGTGACCTGGAAGCAGATCATGGACGCCGCCCGGGAGCAGGAGAAGTACCTGGGGGTGCAGGGCACGCAGGCCGAGTCGATGACGGTGTGGGTCAACGGCCTCGTGGAGTCCGCCGGGGGGTCCATCGTGGAGAACCCGGAGGCGCCCTCCGACGAGATCTCCATCGGCCTGGACAGCGAGGCGGGCCGGAAGGCCGCGGAGATCGTCGGCACCATCGGCCGTGACGGGCTCGGCGGTCCGGGCCTTCCGACCGCCGACGAGAACGCCTCGATGATCCAGTTCCAGTCCGACGACGGCTCCTTCATGGTCAACTGGCCCTTCATCTACGCGGCCACCGCGGCCGCCGTGGAGGGCGGGACGGTCGACCAGTCCGTGTACGAGGACATCGGCTGGGCCCTGTGGCCCCGGGTCGACGAGGGCGAGCCCTCCGCTCCCCCGCTGGGCGGCATCAACCTGGGCGTGGGCTCCACCTCCGAGAACCAGGAGCTGGCCTGGGAGGCCGTGGAGTGCATCGTCCAGCCCGAGAACCAGGCCTACTACTTCGTGAGCAACGGCAACCCGGCCGCGTCCGAGGCCGCCTACGAGGACCCCGAGGTCCGGGAGGCCTACCCGATGTACGAGACCATCCGGGAGTCCCTCGACAACGCGGCGCCGCGTCCCCAGACGCCGTTCTACAACGAGGTCTCCACCGCCATCCAGCAGGAGTGGACCCCGCCGGCGTCCGTCACGGAGGACACACCCCGGATGACCGCCGAGTTCATCGAGTCCGTCCTGAAAGGAGAGCAGCTGCTATGAGCACCGTCGTCAACCCCAATGCTCCCGGCACCGGTCCACGGGAGGCCGCACCGGCACCCGTGACGGGACGGCGCAGCGCCAAGCCGGTGATGTCCGACCGGGCCCGGTCGGAGCGCAAGCTCGGCTGGATGCTCGCCGGCCCGGCGTTCATCATGATGCTGCTGGTCACCATGTACCCGATCCTGCAGGCCCTGTGGGACTCCCTCTTCTCCTTCCGCCTGACGGCCCCCGGGGAGAAGGAGTTCGTCTTCCTCGGCAACTACGCCACGGTCCTCACCGACCAGGTGTTCTGGCGGGACCTGTGGATCACGGTGCTCATCACGATCGTCACCGTGGTGGTGGAGCTCGTCCTGGGCTTCGCCCTCGCCCTCGTGATGAACAACGCGATCCGCAACACCCGCGGGCTGCTGCGCACCGCGATCCTGGTGCCCTACGGCATCATCACGGTGGTCTCGGCCTTCGCCTGGTTCTACGCGTTCGACATCACCACCGGCTACATCAACAACTGGTTCTCCTGGCTGCCGGGCATCGGCCCGGACTTCAACTGGTTCGCCTCCCAGTGGCCGGCCCTGTTCGTGATCATGGCCTCCGAGATCTGGAAGACCACGCCGTTCATCTCGCTGCTGCTGCTCTCGGGCCTCGCCCAGGTCCCCAGCGAGTACACCGAGGCCGCCCGCGTGGACGGCGCCACGTGGTGGCAGCGCATGTCCCGGGTGATCCTGCCCAACATGAAGGCCGCGATCATGGTGGCGGTCGTGTTCCGTGCCCTGGACGCGTTCCGCATCTTCGACAACATCTTCATCATGACCCAGGGCCAGTACGGCACCGAGACGCTGTCCCTGCTCGCCTATCGAACCTCCATCGGCCGACTGGAGATCGGGCTCGGCTCCGCGATCTCCGTGATCCTGTTCGTCTGCGTGCTGCTGATCGCCTTCATCGCCATCAAGGTGTTCAAGGTCGACCTCGCCGGCGCCGGGAAGGGAAGGTAACCGCCCATGTCCACCAAGCAGAAGGTCGGCTGGGCCGTCGTCTCGGTCCTGGTCCTGTTCTACGCCCTGTTCCCCGTCGCCTCGATCCTCATGACGTCCTTCAAGACGCCGGCGGACCTGACGTCCGGGAAGTTCCTGCCCACCCAGTGGGTCGGGGAGAACTATTCGTCCATCTTCGTGGGGCAGGCCCGTGACCTGTTCGTGCCGTCGCTGATCAACTCGATCGGCATCTGCCTGATCGCCACGGCCATCGCCGTGGTCCTGGCCACGCTGTGCGCCTACGCGATCGCCCGCCTGGACTTCCCCGGCAAGAAGATGATCCTGACGGTCGCCCTGGCCGTGTCCATGTTCCCCGTCGTCTCGATCGTGACCCCGCTGTTCAACCTGTGGCGCCAGATCGGGCTCTACGACACGTGGCCCGGCCTGATCATCCCCTACCTCTCGCTCACCCTGCCGATCTCCATCTGGACCCTGACCGCGTTCTTCCAGCAGATCCCGTGGGACCTGGAGCGGGCGGCCCAGGTCGACGGCGCCACCACCTGGCAGGCCTTCCGCAAGGTGATCGTGCCGCTGGCCCTGCCGGGCGTCTTCACCACCGCGATCATCGCGTTCTTCATCGCCTGGAACGACTTCGTCTACGGCATCGGCCTGACCTCCACCGAGGCCGCCCGCCCGGTGCCCGCGGCGCTGGCGTTCTTCACCGGCGCCTCGCAGTTCGAGGACCCGGCGGGCGCGATCTCCGCGGCGGCCATCGTCGTCACCATCCCGGTGGTGCTCCTGGTGCTGCTCTTCCAGCGCCAGATCGTCTCCGGGCTGACCCAGGGCGCGGTCAAGGGCTGAGCCCGCCCGCCTCCCGTGCATTTCCCGAACCGAACGAAGGACTGAGTCCCAGATGGCATCCATCACCCTCAATCATCTCGTCAAGAAGTACGGCGACGGCTTCCCGGCGGTCAACGACGTCTCGATCGACATCGCCGACGGCGAGTTCCTCATCCTCGTGGGGCCCTCCGGCTGCGGCAAGTCCACGCTGCTGCGGATGATCGTGGGCCTCGAGGACATCACCTCGGGGGACCTGCTGATCAACGGCCAGCGCGTCAACGAGAAGGAGCCGCGCGAGCGGAACCTCTCGATGGTGTTCCAGAACTACGCGCTGTACCCGCACCTGACCGTCTACGAGAACATCGCGTTCCCGCTGCGGCTGTCCAAGGGCAAGTTCTCCGACGAGGAGATCGACCGGAAGGTGCGCCACGCGGCGTCGACCCTGGACCTCGACGAGCACCTCGAGCGCAAGCCGGCCAACCTCTCCGGCGGTCAGCGCCAGCGAGTGGCGATGGGCCGGGCGATCGTGCGGGACGCGGACGCGTTCCTGTTCGACGAGCCCCTGTCCAACCTGGACGCGAAGCTGCGCGGGCAGATGCGCACCGAGATCGCCCAGCTGCAGCGGCGGATGGGCATCACCTCCGTGTACGTGACCCACGACCAGACCGAGGCCATGACCCTCGGCGACCGGGTGGCCGTGCTCAAGAAGGGCATCCTGCAGCAGATCGCCTCGCCGCGGGAGCTCTACGAACAGCCGGCCAACCTGTTCGTGGCGGGGTTCATCGGCTCGCCGTCGATGAACTTCCTCCCGGCGCACGTGCGGGGCGACGTGTTCGACACCCCGCTCGGCGACTTCCCCGTGCCGGAGCAGGCCAAGGGCAAGCTCCCCGGGGACGGCAGGATCGTGCTGCTGGGCCTGCGCCCGGAGCACTTCGAGGACGCCAAGTTCGTGGACGAGGCGAAGGTCTCCCGCGGGACGACCTTCGACGCCGAGTTCACCCACACGGAGTGGATGGGCAACGAGCAGTACGGCTACATCAACTACCAGCAGGACCCCGAGGTCAAGGCGAAGCTCGACGAGCTGGCGCAGGACCTGGACGGGGACGAGATGCACCCGCAGATCGTCGTGGAGCTGGACGCCACCTCACGCATCCGCGGCGGGGCGAAGGGCCGGATCTGGGTCGACACCCGCCGGATGCACGTCTTCGACCCCGAGACCGGGGAGAACCTGACCCGGGACGCGGAGGCCGGTGCCGAGCTGACCCGTGAGGCGGTCGAGGAGCGCAAGGCCGAGATCGAGCGGGCCCGCCAGGAGCTGGCCGCGGCCGGCTGAGCCACCGAGCCGACACCAGCGGAGCCTGCCCCCGGCGTCACCGGGGGCAGGCTCCTTCGTCGTGGTGGCACCCGCCCGTCAGCCCGTGCCGGGCAGGTCCAGGGAGAGCCACACGGAGAGCGCGAGGACGCCGATCACCGCCGCCGAGGACGCGGCCGAGCACAGCCGCTGGTGCCGCAGCCGCCACGGCACCAGCCGCGGCCAGCGCGCGGCGGCCTGTCCGGCCGTGAGCTGCTCCACGTGCGTGCGGGGGGCGCCCAGGGCCTCGGCGACCTCCTCGAGGGCGCGCCCGTCCCACACGCCGCCGTCCAGGGCGAACACGCGGCGGCCCGCCCGGTCGGCGGCCCACAGGTGGGGCCGGCCGGCGCGCCGCGGGCTGTCGGCCGAGCGGTGCAGGGCCCCGACCGTGACCACGGAGTCGAGCCTCTCGAGGGGCGTGGCGGCGAAGCCCACGGTGCGGGAGCGCAGGACGTGGCTGTCGGTCCGCACGACGAGCGCGGGGCGCAGCCGCAGCCAGCAGGCCAGGGCGGCCACGAGCACGAGCCCCAGCAGCACGACCGCCACGGCCGGGCCCGGTCGCCGGGACCAGAGGAGCAGCAGGAGCACCGCGCCGGCGAGCATCGGGGCGAGGCAGGCGAGCAGGCGCCGGCCGTAGGAGCCCAGCCGCGGGCGGAGCACGGCACGGACGGGACCGTACTTCTCGGGGACCTGCCGGACGGCGTCGGCCATGGGAGTCAGCTCCAGACGGGGAACGGGGACAGCGTGCGGGAGACGGCGAACGAGCGCAGCGAACCAGGGCCGCGAACGAGGGCGGCGACCGGGAAGGGCCGCGGCACGCCAGCGTACCCGCCCGGGCGGGTCCGTGCGTCCCGGGCGTCCGTGCGGCCCCGTGGCGGGCGGGCGGGATGGGGATCGGTTAGCGTGAACGGATGGAGTCCAACGCCCGCGTGCTCAAGGCCCTCGGGGCCTGGCTGTTCCTCGTGCTGCTCGGGATGGCGGCCGCCGCCGTCACCATCGCCCTGGTCAACAAGTACATGTACGGCCCGGAGACGGACGTGCGGGCGTACTTCGAGGACCTGCAGGACGGCGACGGCGGGCGGGCCCTGGGGCTGCTCAACGCCAGCGTGCCCGAGGCCAACGCCGCGATGCTCGACGGTGACCCGCTGGAGGCCTCGGCCGAGGAGCTCGAGGACCTCGAGGTGTCCACCGTGAGCAACGACGGCGAGCAGGCCGTGGTGCGCGCCGACTACAGCCTCGGCGGCGAGCGGCACAGCTCCGAGTTCAGCCTGCACCCGGTGGACACGCAGTGGGGCTTCTTCACGGTCTGGGCCTTCGACGAGACCCCGCTGCCCACGCTGACGGTCAGCCTGCCGGGGGTGACCTCCGTGGACATCAACGGCATGTCCGTGGCGCTGCCCGACTCCGCCGGGGAGTTCTCCGCGTTCTTCCCGGGGACCTACACGGCCTCCTACACCTCCGAGCTGGTCGAGGCCGATCCGGTCAGCACCACGCTGACCGCCCCGGGCCAGGATGCGGAGGTCGTGCTCGAGCCCCGGCCCACCGCGGCCCTCGAGGAGGAGGTGGACCGGCAGCTGAAGGAGCACCTCGACGGCTGCGCCGAGCAGAACACCCTCTTCCCGGCGGGCTGCCCGTTCTCCTACGAGTTCGACGGGCGGGTCCAGGGGGACGTGCAGTGGACGATCGAGTCCTATCCGGACCCGCGGATCGTGGTGGGCACGCGGGGCGGCCGCGGCTGGTCCCTCGAGTCGGCGCGGGGCACCGCCCGGATCGAGTTCGACTCCCTGGACCTGTTCACCGGCGAGGTCGAACGGCTCGAGCGGACGGTGCCGTTCGAGGTCGCGGCGGACCTCGCCGTCGACGACTCGACCGTGCGGGTCACCCCGCGCGGCTGACAGCACGGTGCGGGTCACCCCGCCCGGCCGGGACGAGCGTCCGGCCCGAGCCGGAACGGCCCCCGGCGAAGTGGCAGCCCGCAGCGGGAGGACCGGACCGTTCCGGGACCCCGCAGAGGAAGTCCCGGAACGGCGGCCCGGGACGGGCCGGCTCAGTTGACCCCGCGCAGGTCCAGGACGAGCTCGGTCTCCCCCTCGGGGTCCAGCACGAACGGGATCCCCCAGTCCTGCTGGTACAGGTGGCAGGCCGCGTGGTCGGGGATCTCCCCGCCGGGCTCGCCGTCGCAGGCCGCGGCGCGCGCGGTCAGGTGCAGGACGCCCTCGGTGACCCCGTCCGCGAGCACGAGCTCCCGGCGCAGGCCCTGCGCCGTGCCGCCGCCCGCCACGAGCGCCCCCTCCGGGGAGGAGGAGATCTTCAGCTGGGTCGGGTCGCCCCAGCGGTCGTCGAGCTTCTGCCCCGTCGGGGCCGCGAAGCGCACGTCGATCGCGAGCGCCCCCGGCGCCAGCTTCGTGCGGGCGCGCTGGGTCTGCGAGGCCCCCTCGTCCACGCGCTGGGCGGTGGCGGGGATCGGCACGCGGACCAGGCGGTGCGCGTTGGCCTCGACGACCACGAGCAGCGGCTCCCCGCCCGAGACGTCGAGCAGCACGTCCGAGGGCTCCGCCAGACCGCGGGCCAGGGTGGCCACCTGTCCCGTCCGCGGATCGTAGTGGCGCACGGCACCGTTGTAGGTGTCGGCCACGGCCACGGAGCCGTCGGGCAGCTGGGCCACCCCGAGGCAGTGCTGCAGCCGCGCCTGCCCGGCGTCGCCGTCGCGGAAGCCGAAGTCGAACAGCCCCTCGCCCACGGCGGTCTCGACCGCGACGGCGCCGTCGTCGTCGAAGCGCAGCACGCGCAGCGCCGAGGTCTCCGAGTCGGCGATCCACACGTTGCCGAGGTGGTCCTCCGCGAGCCCCGAGGACTGGGCGAACCACGCCTCCGCGGCGGGCCCGTCCTTGAGCCCCTCGTCCCCGGTGCCGGCGAGCACGGCGAGCTGCCCGCTGCGCGGGTCGAAGGAGAACAGCTGGTGGGTGCCGGCCATGGCCACCAGCAGCCGGCCGGCCCGGGTGGACCACACGACGTCCCAGGGCGACGACAGCGCCACGGTCAGCGGGTCCGCGCCCACGGGCACGGCGTTGGGCTCCGCGCCGCGGGCGCGCTCCTCGTCGAGCAGGCGCTGGACGCCGCTGCCGGCGACCGTGCGCACCGTGCCCGTGGCCAGGTCCACGCCGCGCAGCCGGTGGTTCACGGAGTCGGCGACGACCACGTCGTACCCGACGACCGCCCGGACGTCCTCGGGCAGCAGGGTCAGGCCCTGGGGCTCGGTGAAGCGGGCCGTCGCCGCGTCCCCGTCCTCGTGGCCCTTCTGCCCGGCGCCGATCACGCGCTGGACCGTCTCGAGGTCGTTGCCGAGCTGGACGAGGCGGTGGTGGCCGGTGTCCGAGACGAGGAAGGAGCCGTCCGGCAGCGGGAGCACCTTGCCGGGGAAGCGGAGGTCGCCCTCGGGCGCGGGGCGCGGGACATAGGGGCCGTCGCCGCGGTGCAGGGTGCCCCGGGCCTCGTGCTCGGCCACGAGCTCCTCCACGAGGGAGACCAGGCCCTGGACGTGGCCCTCCCCGGACAGGTGCGCCACGATGTAGCCCTCGGGGTCCACCACCACGAGGGTGGGCCAGGCCCGGGCGGTGTAGGCGTCCCACGTGGTGAGCTCGGGGTCGTCGAGCACCGGGTGGTGGACCTCGTAGCGGTCCACGGCCGCGGCGAGCGCCTCCGGATCCGCCTCGTGCTCGAACTTCGGGGAGTGCACCCCCACGGTGACGAGGACGTCGGAGAAGCGCTCCTCGAGGGGCCGCAGCTCGTCGAGCACGTGCAGGCAGTTGATGCAGCAGAAGGACCAGAAGTCCAGGATCACGACCTTGCCGCGCAGGGCGGCGAGGTCCAGGTCCTGGCCGCCGGTGTTGAGCCAGGCGCGGCCCTGCAGTTCGGAGGCGCGGACGCGGGAGGTGAGGCGCATGGAGGAAGGGTCCTTTCGGGTGGGTGCGATGGGGGCGGGACTCAGCGGCGGGCGGCGCGGTCGTCGCGCTCCGCGAGTCGGGCCATCATGTCGTTGTAGGCCTTGAGCTCGGCGTCGTCGGTGCGGTCCGCCTGGCGGTCCACGCGGCGGTTCTCCTTGCCGCCCGCCAGCGCCCACAGGACGGCGACGACCACGGCGACGACGACGGTGGGGAACTCGCCGATCCCCCACATGAGGGCCCCGCCGAACTGCTGGTCCTCGATGGCCGACCGGCCCCAGTCCCGCCCGGTGTTGCCGAACCAGGAGGCCTGCAGCAGGGTGTCCGAGCCCATCAGGGCCACCCCGACGAAGGCGTGGTAGACCATCGTGGCGAGCAGCATGACGAGGCGCATCATGTGGCCGGGACGGTACGGGATGGGGTCGCTGCCGATGAGCACGAGCATGAACAGGTACCCGGTGATCAGGAAGTGCGTGACCATGAACACGTGGCCCACGTGGTAGTGCAGCGTGAAGTGGAACAGCGGGGTGAAGTAGAAGACCACGATCGAGGCGGCGAAGTTCACGGCGGCGAAGATCGGATGGGTCACGATCCGGCCGAACGTGGAGTGCACGAGGCGCAGGATCCACTCGCGGGGCCCGCGGCTGCCGTCCCGGCGGGCTTCCAGGGCCTTGAGCAGCAGGGAGACCGGCGAGCCCAGGACCAGGAAGATCGGCACCACCATGGTCAGCGCCATGTGCTCGACCATGTGCGCCGAGAACAGCACCCGGCCGTAGACGGCGACCCCGCCGGAGGTGATGTAGAACAGCGCGAGGAGACCGGTCAGCCACGACAGGGTGCGCAGCACCGACCAGGAGTCCCGGCGGCGGCGCACCCGCACGAACGCCCAGAGGTAGACGAGGGCGAGGAACAGGCACACGGCCAGCCACAGCCAGTCGACGCGCCACGTGGTGAACCATGAGGCGGCGGTGGGCTCCGGCGGCAGCTCGTACCAGGTGAGGATCTGGGCCGGGGAGGCGTCCGGGGCCAGCTCCTCGGGCACCGGCGGCGCCGTCCGGGACAGGGCCACCGCGATCCCCATGACGGCGCCCATGAGCAGCAGCTCCCCGAGCACCAGCTGCCACACGGCGCGGCGGGCCGTGAGCCGGCCGGCCTCCAGCGCGGGCACCAGCCACCGGCGGTGGGCCAGCCCGGCACCGCCCAGGGCGAGCGTGAGGGCGGCCTTGACGAGCACCAGTCCCCCGTAGCCGCTCGTGAGCTGGTCCCAGGACCCGATCCGCACCGCGGCGTTGACGGTTCCGGAGAGGAACACCAGGAAGAAGGCGCCGAACGCGACCGCGGAGAAGCGGCGCAGCACCACGGCCGCGATCGGCGCGCGGTCCCGGGGGCCGGCCGCCGTCCGGCCGCGGGCGGCGCCCTCCGGCAGCGTGCCGGTGCCGGCGTCCGGGGCGCTCAGCTGCGGCGAGAGCCAGGCGAGCACCACCAGGCCGCCGGTCCACAGGCACACCCCCAGCAGGTGCAGGCCCAGGGAGTTGACGGCGCCCATGTGGTCGTTGCCGCCCGCGGAGTGACCGTTGAGGGCCATCGCCACGAGGGCCGTGCAGGACAGGGCCAGGGTGAGCAGCAGCCCGAGCGGCGCCCGGATCCCGAACACGAGGGTGGTCACCACGGCCGCCGTCACGACGATCGCCGTCTGCGCCTGCCCCGTGGGGATGTCCGTGGCGTAGTGCAGCAGCTGCTGGGTGTAGGTGCCGTCCCCGCCCACGGGCACGCCCGCGACGTCGGAGTAGGACAGCACGAGCACCGCCAGGGCCGCCACGGTCCACACCGCGGCCGCGGCCTCGGCCAGGCGCAGCGTCGTCGTGAACAGCGGGTGCTCCGGTGCCGCGTTCCCGCCGTCCGTGCCCGTCCCGGCGCGGCCGGCGCGCCGGGTGCTGGGCACGATCCCGACGGCGAACAGCAGCGCGCCGATCACGACGACCAGGGCGCTGTTGTGCACCAGCTCGGCGGCGGGCAGGCCCCAGCGCACCAGCGCCCCGGGATCGGCGGCCAGCCGGGCGGCGCCCGACCCGGTCCAGACCATGGCCACGACGAGCGCCGTGAGGGCCACGACGGGCACGGCCGCGAGCAGCCAGGGGTCCAGCCCGCGTCCGCCCGCGCGCGCGGCGGTGCCGTGGTCGGCGCGCTCGGCCGTCCTCGTGCTCATGGTGCATCTCCTTCTTCCGCCTCCCCCGTCGGGGCGGCTCCATCCATTGTCCCCCGCAGCGCAAATCCGCCCGGCCCCGGGGGCAGCTCCCGGACGGTGGCCCGGCGGCCCCGCCCGGGCGCCGGCCCGGCGGCTGTGCCGGCCGGGCGCGGAGCCCGGTCGAGCGGGCGTCGCAGGGGTCCTGCCGGAGCAGTCGCCCTGCCCGCTCAACGGCCGGCGCAGGGATCCTGCCCGCTCAGCGACCGGGCCGGGGATCCTGCCGGCGATGCGCGGCACCCCGGTCAGTCCCCGCGGCGCCGCCGGGAGACGAGGCTCACGGCGCCGAGCACGGCCAGGGCGACCGCCGCTCCGGCAACCGCGACCAGCCAGAGCGGGGTGTCCCCGGTCGAGGCCTGGGCCGCGGCTTCCTCGGCCGGCTCCTCGGGGACCTCGGCCGTGGGCGTCACGCCGGGGGACGGCTCCGACCCGGCGCCGACCTCGTAGGCGAAGGTGCCCTCGATGGGGTGCCCGTCGCTGGAGACGACGCGCCAGACGACCTGGTAGGTCTGGTCGTCCGGGCCGGCGTCGGCCAGGGGCTGGACGATCCGGTTCCCCTCGGTCTCGAGCGGTCCGTCCGTCACGGAGCGGCCCTCGGAGTCGGTGACCTGCACCTGGTGGCCGATGTTCATCACCTGGCCGGAGAAGGTCAGCTCGAGCTCTCCCGGGGCGGTCGTGAGAGTGGCGCCGGGCTCCGGGCTCACACCGGTGAGCTCGTCGTGGGCGGAGGCGGGCAGGGCGGTCAGGACGGTGAGGGCGCCCGCCGCCAGCAGGGCCGCGGCGCCTCGTGCGGCGCCTCGTGCGGCGCCTGTTGTGGTGTGTCGTGCGGTGCCTGGTGTGCTGTGTCGTGCGGTGCGCATGGGTGGTGTCTCCTCGAGGGGCCCGGGCAGGGCATCGGTCGGCCGTCGGTGCGGGGGCGTCGGTGTGCCGGTGGTTCGGGGCCGCCGGACCGGGGCGGTCGGCGGCGAGCACGGGGCGCCGCTCGTCCCGCCGCTGTCCGGTTCCGGGACCCCGCCGCGGCACCGGCCGGGTCAGCCGACGGGCAGCAGGGCGGGTCCGGCCGGGGGCAGGAGCCGGCGCCGAGGGCGCGGCGGCCCACGGTGGGAGCGCACGGGGCGCAGCAGCGACTGGTCGGTGAGCGCGTGCGGGTGTCCCGGCCGCACCGCCCGCGGACGGCCGGCGACCACCGGGGAGAACAGGGTCCGCCACAGCCGCCGCACGCGCAGCCGCAGGGCCTCCAGGAGGACCACGGCCGCGACCTCTCCGTGGCGCATGAGGGCGTATCCGGCGAGCGCGGCCAGCACGTGGGCCGTGAGCATGACGGGCCCGTCGTGCTCCGGGTGCGGGCCGGCCTGCAGCACGAGCACGGGTCCGCCCCCGGCCGCCCCGTGGTGGGAGGCGTCCGTGACGGCGCCGACGGTGCCCGACGCGGCGAACAGGGCGTGGAACAGGGACTGGCTGAGCAGCACGCTCAGCACCAGCGCGGACCGGGACAGCGCCCGGCCGGCCAGGGCCATGCACAGCGGCCCGGACAGGGCCAGGGACAGGAGTACGAGCAGCGCCGGCGGGGGCTGACCGCCCGCGACGGTGTGGGAGGCCGCGGCCGCGGAGGTGGCCAGAGCCGCACCGGCCCAGCCGCGGGCGAGACGGCGTGCACGTGGGCTCACGCGCCCCCTCCCCTCGGATCGCCGGCCGGTCGGTCGGTGCTCCCATTATGCGCGGCACCGCCGGAGCCGGGCCAGTCGCGGCGGACCGGCCCCGGGCGCCCCGGCACCACGGAGGCACGGAAGCTCGGAAGCTCGGGGGCACGACCTCCCGCAGACCGCGCCGCCCGGACCGGGCGTCCGGGCCCCACGGATGCACGCACGACCCCGCGCAGACCCGGCGCCCCGGCACGGGACAGGGACCGCGCACCGGGCCCCCGGCACGGCGAAGGGGCGGCCCCGGTGGGGGCCGCCCCTTCGGACGAAGCCATGGAGAAGGTCCAGGACGGACCCGCGGGTGTCCCTACTTCTTGGACACGGCCGCCTTGAGCTTGGAACCAGCGGTCAGCTTGACGCCGTGGCCGGCCGGGATCTCGATGGTCTCACCGGTCTGCGGGTTGCGACCGGTGCGCGCGGCGCGGTCGGTGCGCTCGACGGCCAGCCAGCCCGGGATGGTGATCTTCTCACCGGCGGAGACGGACTCCTCGAAGACCTGGAACAGCGCGTCCAGCACCCCGTTGACGGCGGCGTTGGTGGTGCCGGCCTTCTCGGCGACCTCGGCGACGAGTTCACTGCGGTTCTTAGCCATGTTCATGTCCTCCTGGACTTGGGGTCGTGGGGAAGCGCGGCACCGGGAACCGGTCGCGCTCCTGCGTCAGAAATTACCAGCTGGACTTCGAGATGCCGGGCAGCTCGCCACGGTGCGCCATCTCGCGGAAACGGACGCGGGAGATGCCGAACTTCTGGATGGTGCCGCGGGGGCGCCCGTCGATCTGGTCGCGGTTGCGCAGGCGGACCGGGGAGGCGTCGCGGGGCAGCTTCTGCAGGCCCAGGCGAGCCGCCTCGCGGGCCTCGTCGGTGGCGTTCTCGTCGACCAGGGTCTTCTTCAGCTCGGCACGCTTCGCGGCGTAGCGCTCGACGACGACCTTGCGCTGCTCGTTCTTGGCGATCTTGGACTTCTTGGCCATGGATTCAGCGCTCCTCGCGGAAATCGACGTGCTTGCGGACGACCGGGTCGTACTTCTTGAGCACCATGCGGTCCGGGTCGTTGCGGCGGTTCTTGCGGGTCACGTAGGTGAAACCGGTGCCGGCGGTGGACTTCAGCTTGATGATGGGACGAACGTCCTTGTCCTTGGCCATGCTAGATCTTCTCCCCACGTGCGATCATGTCGGTCACGACAGCGTCGATGCCGCGGGCGTCGATGACCTTGATGCCCTTGGCGCTGACGTTGAGCGTCACGCTGCGCCGCAAGGACGGCACCCAGTAACGCTTCTTCTGGATGTTCGGGTCGAACCGGCGCTTGGTACGGCGGTGCGAGTGCGAAATGCTGTGCCCAAAGCCCGGCTGAGCTCCGGTCACCTGGCAGTGCGCTGCCATAGTGTTCTCCTCCAATGTTGACGAAATGACGGCACGCAGTGGGAGCCGCAGGATGATCACTCACCTGCGGCCGCGAGCGTCCCGTCACCTTCAGAATTGCCACCGTTCGCCAACCGGGCCCTCTCGTGAGACCCGCGGTCGGAACCGGCGAAGGCCTCGCCACGATGAAGACGGTGAAGATCAAGGTGCCGGAAGGTGGACAGCACCCCACGACAGCCTTGAAGTCTAGGCCCGTACGGACTTCCCCGCAACCTGACGTCAGGCGTGACCAGCTTCTGGCCAGTCTACCGGCTCCCCGGACCCCCGCAAACCGGCGGCCCCGCGGGGCGCGGGCCCGGCGGGGACCACGGCCCGCGGGAGCAGGGTCGTCCACCCGGGGTGACGGGCGGCGACGGCGTCCCCGGAGGACGTGCCGCGCAGCCGGCGCCCGATCCAGGGCAGCAGGTACTCGCGGGCCCAGTACAGGTCCTCCTTGAGCACGCCCGGGCTGGCGGTGACGGGCAGCTGGTCCGTGGGCGGCAGCTCCAGCGTGTGCGCGACGCCGAGCAGCTCGAGCATCCGGGCGGCCACGTAGGTGTGCCCGGCGGTGGACATGTGCAGCCGGTCCACCGCCCAGTAGCGCCAGTCCTGCAGCGCGCGCATCCGCCAGTAGTCGAGCACCCGGCACCCGTGCCGGTCGGCGATCTCGCGGACGTGCTCGTTGTACAGGGCCTGCCGGGGACGGGTCCAGGACGTGGGCGCGTCCCGGCCGGGGTCGAAGGCCGTGAACAGCACCACCTCGGCGCCGGAGGAGCGCAGCCGGGCGACCGCCTGCTCGTAGACCTCCATGAGGCCGTCCACGTCCGCCCGCGGGCGGAGCATGTCGTTGCCGCCGGCGTAGAGGCTCACCAGGGTCGGCTCCAGGGCCAGGCACGCGTCCAGCTGCCCCTCGACGATCCCGCGCAGCAGGCGTCCGCGGACCGCGAGGTTCGCATAGCGGGTGTCCGGGTGGGCGGCCGTCAGCTGCTCGGCCACGAGGTCCGCCCAGCCGCGCACGCCGTTGGGGCGGGCGGGGTCGGGGTCGCCCACGCCCTCGGTCATCGAGTCGCCCAGGGCCACGTACCGGATGGGCCGGGCGGGCGGGACAGGGGCAGGGCGGGGCGCCGTCGGCTCCGTCATGCGGTGTGCTCCGTTCGGGGGGGGTGGGGGCGGCCCGGGCTCAGGGCGCCGTGCGGTCGGTGTGCTGCGGCTGCGCCGGCTCCCCCACGCCCTGGAAGCGCGGACGGGTGCCGAGGGCCTCGTTGATCGCACGGACCAGCGAGTTGGCCCGCGCGTTCTCCGGCAGCGTCTCGATCAGGACGGGGTTGCCCGCCCCGTCGGCCAGGGGGATCCGCCAGTTGGGGTACTCGTCGCCGGTGCCGGGCTGGTTCTGCATCCGCCGCTCGCCGACCGCGTCCACGAGGGAGACGTTGAACAGCAGCGCCGGGGCCTGGCCCAGCCAGCGGTGCAGCGCCTCGACCCGGGCCTGCTCGCCCGTCGCCTCGCCCTCGGGCAGGAGCCCGTCCGCGGCCACGGCGGCGAAGAACGTGTCCAGCTGCTTCCGGGCCTCGGCGCGCTCCTCCTCCACCGGGCGGGCCAGGAGACCGAGCTGCTCGCGCACGTCCACCTGCACCCCCTGGAGGAAGCCCGCGGTGGGCGGGAAGTCGTGGGTGCTGACGGAGGCCATGCTCAGCTCCCGGTACCGCGCCGGCGGCAGGGGCTCGTCGCCGTCCATCTCGAACCACAGGATCGAGGTCCCGAGCACGCCGCGCTCGGCGAGGTACTCCCGCACCCACGGCTCCAGGGTGCCCAGGTCCTCGCCGACCACCACGGCCCCGGCGAGCTCGGCCTCGAGCGCCAGGATGCCCACCATCGCCTCGTGGTCGTAGTAGACGTAGGCGCCCTCGGAGGCCTCCTGGCCGTCCGGGATCCACCACAGCCGGAACAGGCCCAGGACGTGGTCCACCCGGATGCCGCCGGCGTGCCGGAAGATGGTGCGCAGCATGTCCCGCCAGGGCAGGTAGCCGGCCTCGGCGAGGCGCTCGGGGTGCCACGGGGGCTGGGACCAGTCCTGGCCCTTCTGGTTGTACATGTCCGCGGGCGCGCCCACGCTGACCCCGGATGCCAGCACGTCCTGCAGCATCCACGCGTCGGCGCCCTGCTTGTGCACGCCGACCGCGAGGTCGTGGATCACGCCGATGTCCATCCCGGCCAGGTGGGCGGCGCGCTGGGCGGACTCGAGCTGCTCGTCGAGCAGCCACTGCATCCACACGTAGAAGTCGATCCGGTGGGACAGCCGGGTCCGCGCCTCGGCCGCGTAGGGGGCGGCCGGGGACGCGGCGACGTCGCCCCACTCGGGGGCGTCCTCGCCGAGCTCCTCCCGCAGCGCGCACCACAGGCCGAAGTCCTGCAGGCCCTGCCCGCCCTCGGCCACGAACCGGCGCAGCTGCTGCTGGCGGTGCGGGGAGCGGCGGACCGTGAACAGCAGCTCGAGGCTCTTCAGCTTGGCCGCGTACGCCTTGTCCCGGTCGATGGTGCTGGTGTCGAGGTTCTCCCTGCGCTGGATGGCGGCGAGCGTGTTGACCACCTCGAGGTCGGCCGGGCGCAGGTAGGCGTACTCGGGGACCTCGGCGATGCGCAGGTAGAGAGGGTTGAAGAACCGGCGGCTGGTGGGCAGGTACGGCGAGGGCTCCACCGGCGGGGTGGGCTCGGCGGCGTGCAGCGGGTTGACCAGCAGGTAGTCCGCACCCTGCTCCCCGGAGACCGCCGCGAGGCTCGCCAGGTCCGAGACGTCCCCCACACCCCAGGAGCGCCCCGAGGTCACCGAGTAGATCTGGGCCATGTAGCCCCAGCGCCGCCGGCCGTGCAGCCGGTCGGTGGTGGAGAGCCGGCGCGGGGTCACCGCCAGCGGCGTGGTGACGGGCCGCCCGCCGTCGACGTCGGGGCACTCGGCCCGGACCTCGTACCAGCCCGGGCCGAGGTCCTCGGGGACCTCGAAGGTGACCTCCGCGGTGAGCACCCCGTCGACGTCGCGCGGGGAGGGCCGGCTGTCGGCCTGCGGGGCCGTGGTCCGCGTCCCGTCCTCCCCCACGAGGGAGACGTGCACGGCCGAGCCGTGCGGGACGTGGGCCGCGAAGCGGGTGCGGGCGCCCTCGACGGCGACGACGACGGGCGGCAGCACCCGCCGCCACGGCGCCAGCTCCCGCCGGGCCAGGCAGGCCTCGACGGCGTCGTCGTCGCCGGCGTCGGCGCCCAGGGCGTCGAGGACGGCGCGCAGCGTGGCGTCCGGGACCTCCCGCTCCCGGCCGTCGAACCCGGAGTAGGTCGTGGAGACCCGGTACGCCTCGGCGAGCCGGTGCAGGGGGTCGGCAGTGCTGGTGGTGTCGGCCATGGGGACCACTCTAGCCAGAGCCCGCCCCGAGTCGCAGGGTGCTGATGATCCCGGCCGCTACGCCAGGGTCCGGGCGACGTCGACGACGAAGCGGTACCGCACGTCCGAGGCGACCACCCGGTCGTAGGCGGCGTCGACCTCGTCGGCGCCGATCAGCTCGATCTCCGCCTCGACGCCGTGCTCGGCGCAGAACTCGAGCATCTCCCGGTGCTCGGGGATGCCGCCGACCATCGAGCCGGTGAGCACGCGCTGCGGGGCGATGAGCGCGCCGGGGCGGACGCTGTACGGCTCGGTGGGCAGGCCCACCGAGCAGAGCACGCCGTTGACCCGCAGCAGGGACAGGTAGTCCTCGATGGGCAGGTCCGCGGAGACGGTGTTGATGATCAGGTCGAAGCGGCCCCGGTTGCGCTCGAACGTCTCCGGGTCCTTCGTGGCGAAGTAGTCGGTGGCCCCGAAGGCGAGCCCGTCCTCCTGCTTGGACAGGCTCTGGCTCAGGACGGTGACCTCGGCGCCCATGGCCGCGGCGATCTTCACCGCCACGTGGCCCAGCCCGCCCATGCCCACGACCGCGACCTTGCTCCCGGGACCCGCGCCCCAGCGCTTGAGCGGGGCGTAGGTCGTGATCCCGGCGCACAGCAGCGGGGCGGCCTTCGCGGGGTCGAGGGCCTCGGGCACGCGCAGCACGAAGCGCTCGTCGACGACGATGCCCGCGCTGTAGCCGCCGCGCGTGGCGCTCCCGTCCGGCAGGGCGGTGTTGTAGGTGGCCACGACGCCCTCGGCGCAGAACTGCTCGAGGCCCTGGGTGCACTGGTCGCAGCGCCCGCAGGAGTCGACGAAGCAGCCGACGCCGACGGTGTCGCCGGCCGTGAAGCCCGTGACCTGGTCCCCCACCGCGCGCACGCGGCCCACGATCTCGTGGCCGGGGGTGACGGGGTACCGGGCGCCGCCCCACTCGTCGCGGACGGTGTGGATGTCGGAGTGGCAGATCCCGGCGTAGTCGATCTCGATCTCGACGTCGTGGGCGCCCACCGGGCGGCGCTCGATCGTGGTGCGGCGGAAGCCGGAGTCGGCGGAGACGGCCTCGAGGGCGGGGAACGTGGTCATGGGGTGCTCCTGTCGTGGGACGGGTCGTGCGGAAGGTCGTGGGGGTGCGGTGCGGACCGGCACGCGGGCTGCTACCAGGCGCGGGCCACCAGCTCGTACGAGCGGGCGCGCACCTCGGCGTCGTGAGCATAGCTGTTGAGCATCAGCTCGTCGGCGCGGGTGATCTCGACGACCTGCTCCAGCTCGGCGACCACCCGGTCGGGGGTGCCGACCGCCGAGACGGCCAGGTGCTCCTGGACCATGCTCGCCTCCGCCGCGGTCAGCTCCACGCGCTCGGTGGGCGGCTGCAGCGGGCGCCGGTCGTTGCGGGCGATCCCGCGCACGAGCAGCTGGTGGGTGCTGAACTGCCGCCGCGCCTCCTCGTCGGTGTCCGCGGCCAGGACGTTCGCCGCGACCACCACGTACGGGCGCTCCACCGTGGCGGTCGGGGCGTCCGCGTCGAAGCGCTGCCGGTAGAGGGCGATCGCGTCCATGATCATGGCGGGGGCGAAGTGGGAGGCGAACGCGTAGGGCAGGCCGAGCCGGGCGGCGACCTCGGCGCCGCCCGTGGAGGAGCCGAGGATCCACAGGGGCACGTCCGTGTCCCGGGCCACGGGCGCCCGCACGACCTCCTGCTCCTGGCCGCCGAACAGCCGCACCAGCCGGCGGACGTCGGACTCGAAGGTGTCGTGGCCGGCGTGCCCGCGCCGCAGCTCGAGCGCGGTGCGCATGTCGGTGCCCGGCGCCCGGCCCAGGCCCAGCTCCACCCGGCCGGGGTAGAGGTTGGCGAGCGTGCCGAAGGCCTCGGCCACGGTCAGCGGGACGTGGTTGGGGAGCATGATCCCGCCCGAGCCCACGCGGATGCGCTCGGTGGCGGCCAGCGCCTGGCCGATCAGCACCGCCGTGGCGGAGGAGGCGAACGCCTCCGTGTTGTGGTGCTCGGCGTACCACAGACGCCGGTAGCCGGACGCGTCGAGCCGGCGGGCGAGGTCCACGGCCTCCCGGAGGGCGTCCGCGGTGGTGCGCCCCTCGGACCGGGGCACGAGGTCGAGGGCGGACAGCGGGATGCGGGGCGTGGTGGGCACGGGCGGCTTCTTCCGTCGGGGAGGGGCACGAAGGGATCCGGTGGCGGCAACACCCCGGGCCGGGACGCTTATTCCGCGCCGTTGCCCTCCTCACATCCCGGCGACGGTCCGGCCCGCGTGAGGCACGATGGGACCATGACGACTTTCCCGCCCCGGACCACCTCGCCGTCCCCGGCCCACCCCGGGCTGTCCGCGCCCGCCGCGGACTGGTCGCCGGCGTGCGTGGTCTTCGACTGCGACGGGATCCTGATGGACACGGAGGCCAACTGGGCCCGCGTCCAGCGCGCCGTGGCGCAGCGCCACGGGCTGGCCTACACCGACGCGATGGAGCGCGCCATGATGGGCTGGTCCGCGGCGGACGTGGCCACGGCGATCGCGGACGCCGCCGGGGCCGACCGCGCCCTGGTCCACGCCGACGTGCTGCGCACCGAGGAGGAGACCCTGACCGGTCAGATCGTCCCCCTGCCGGGCGCGCTGGAGACCGTGCGGGAGTTCGCGCAGCGGCTGCCGGTGGCCGTGGCCAGCAACTCCACGCGCACGATCCTCGGGGTGAAGCTGGAGCAGGCGGGCTTCGCCCCGCACCTCAGCACGTGGGTCTCCTCGGAGGACGTGGCGCACGGCAAGCCCGCCCCGGACATCTACGCCGAGGCCGTGCGGCGGCTGGGCTTCGCCCCGGCGGAGGCGCTGGCCGTGGAGGACTCCGCGGTGGGCGCGTCCTCGGCCGTGGCGGCGGGACTGGTGGTCGTGGCCGTGCCCTCGGTCCCGGACGGGGACCCCGTGCCGGCCCACCACCGGGTGGCGTCGCTGACGGATCCGGCGTTCCGGGTGCTCGTGGCCCGCTGGCTGGGCTGAGCGGGACGCCGACCCGGCGTCCCGCCCGGTCGGCTCAGCGGTTCCAGATCCCGTAGGTCTGGGCCAGCTCGGAGACCTTGCGCGCCCGGGCCAGGCGGGGCAGGTAGCTGCCGTCGCCCACGACGTGCCCGGAGTCGTGCTGCGTGATGAGCTCGCGCGCCCAGGTGATCTCCTGCTCGCTCGGAGCGAGGTTGCGGTTGATCCCGTCCGTCTGGTCCGGGTCGAGGCACAGCTTGCCCGTCATGCCCATCGACTGGGTCACCGCGCACGCCTGCGCGAGCTCCTCCCCGGAGGCGCCCAGGGTCGGTCCGTCGATGGGCCCGGGCAGCTCGCCCACGCGGGAGGCGACCACGAGGCTCGAGCGCGCGAAGGCCAGGGCCATCGGGTCCGCGCTGACGCCGGTGTCGCGGCGGAAGTCGCCGACCCCGAACGCGAGCCGGAACACGCCCGGCGCCCGCGCGATGTCGTTGGCGTTCATGATGCCCACGGCGGACTCGATCAGCGCCACCACCGGCGTGCCGGCCGGCGCCATCATGGCGGTCTTGGTGATGTGGTCGGGGTGCTCGGTCTTCGCGAGCATGATCCCGCGCAGGCGCCCCACCCGGCTCAGCGCGGCCAGGTCCTGCTCCCAGTACGGCGTGGTGATGTCGTTGATCCGCACCCAGGCGCTCGCACCGGCCTCCAGGGCCTCCACGACATTGCGCCGGGCCTGGTCCTTGCCGTCGGCCGGGATCGCGTCCTCGATGTCGAAGACGACCGAGTCGGCCTCGGACGCGAGCGCCGCCGGGAAGACGGACGGGTCGGCGGCGGAGGTGAGCAGCCACGAGCGGGACAGGCGGGCCGGCAGCGCGGCGGCGCGCTGGTTGCGGTAGGGGGCCACGGGAGGTCCTTTCCGGGACGAGGGGCGGAGGGCGGAGGGCCCGGCGGTCCGCCTCCTGGTGCGCGGACCCGGACCGCACCAGCTGACCAGTCTAGGCGGCGCGCCGCGGTGGGACGCCGCTCAGACGGCCAGGGGGGTGTGACGTCGGTCAACCCGTTCCTCGGGGCGGACGGGGCCCGGCGCGGTCCCCGCGCCGAAGGGCGAGCTGCCGAGGGCCTCCCGGCCGTGCGCGGAGACCCAGTTGCGCAGGTCGGGCCCCGCCGGCACGATCTGGGACGGGTTGATGTCCTCGTGGACGATGTAGTAGTGCTCCTTGACCTGCTGGAAGTCCACGGTATCCCCGAAGCCGGGGGTCTGGAAGAGGTCCCGGGCGTAGCCCCACAGGTGCGGCATCTCGGTGAGCTTGTTCCGCGAGCACTTGAAGTGGGAGTGGTAGACCGGGTCGAAGCGCACGAGGGTGGTGAACAGCCGCACGTCGGCCTCGGTGATGTGCTCGCCCATGAGGTAGCGGCGGGTGGCGAGGCGCTCCTCGAGCCAGTCCAGCGCCGCCCACAGCCGCTCGTAGGCCTTCTCGTAGGCCTGCTGGGAGCCGGCGAAGCCGCACCGGTACACGCCGTTGTTGACCTCGGTGTAGACCCGCCGCATGACCTGCCGCATCTCGTCCTCGAGCTCGGCCGGCCAGAGGTCCGGGGCGCCCTCCCGGTGGAAGGCGGTCCACTCCTTGGCGAGGTCCTCGGTGAGCTGGGCGAAGTCGTTGGTCACCACCTTCCCGCTCGCGATCTCCACGACGGCGGGCACGGTGATGCCCCGCGGGTAGTCCGGGTAGCGGGCGAAGTACGCCTCCTGGAGCCGCTCGATGCCCAGGACGGGGTCCCGGCCGTCCGGATCGAGGTCGAAGGTCCAGGACCGGGCGTCGTGCACCGGACCGGGCAGCCCCACCGAGAGGGCGTCCTCCAGCCCCAGCAGGCGGCGCACGATCAGGGTGCGGTTGGCCCAGGGACAGGCCCGGGCGGCGACGAGCCGGTAGCGACCGGCCTCCACCGGCCAGGCGCGGGCCCCCTCGCCCAGCCGGGCGCGCTCCGGGTCGCGGACGATCCGGTCCTCGATGTAGGTGGTGTCCCGGGTGAACTCCTCCCCCGGGTGCACGTAGGCGCCGGCGGTGCTGTGCTGGGACTGACGGGTGGTGCGTGGGGACATGCTGGCTCCTCGGGGCTGCGCTGCCGGACGGCGGGTCGCCGGCGGGCCGGTGACGGAGCGGCCGCTGGGCCGCTCCCGCTTTTGATGATATGTCAATAATGCGCTGGAGCACCAGACCGGGTGCCGTCGGGGGTGAGGTCTACAGTAGAGCCGTCCAGCACTCCTCCACCACGGGACCCCGCCCATGAGCAGCCACGGCCACGAGCCCGAGTACGGGCAGCGCATTCCCCACCGGGACCTCCCGGCGCCCGCCCCGGCGCCGCGGGCGTCCCCGGCCTCACCGCGAGCGACCCGCCGGATGGCCCGCGGCCTCTCCTTCACACTGGTCCTGCTGGGCGTCCTGCTGGGCGCCGGGCTCGCCGCGCAGGACGTGGTCTGGGGCTGGCTCGTCGGCGCGCTGCTGGCCGCGCCCGGGGCCGCCGGCTTCGTGGCCGTCCAGGCCCAGCTGCACCCCGCCCTGCGGGACCCCGCGGCACCGCCCCTGCGGAGCCGCTCGAGGTGGTGGCTGATCCCCGCGGCCCTGCTGGCGCTCGGCCTGCTCCCGCTCGCCGGGGCGTTCGCGGTGGAGCCCGCCCTCGAGGGCACCGCGCGCGCCGACCTGGTCGACGAGTACGTCAGCGTGCTGGTCGTCTCCGGCATGACCCTGGTGGTCTCGGCGGGCCTGGGCTTCGGACTGGTCGCCATGGCGACGTTCACCCCTCCGGACGACGACGACTCCCCGCTGCGCCCCACCGGCTACGCCGAGCGCCTGCGGCGGACCGACCCCCGGGAGCACTACGACTCGGACTGGATCCGACGCGGCCGGGGACCCCGGTACGGCCCCGACGGCGACCCCTCGCCCGGAGGGCCACCCGGCACTTGACTTTGGTTGACATGTCAATATAAGCTGGGAGGTCCCGCCCCGCACGAGAGGACCCCCGCATGAACACCCCGGAGCCCGCCGAGGTCAACTGGCTGACCGACGAGGAACAGAGCGCCTGGCGGAGCTTCCTGGCGCTGAGCCGTGGCATGCAGACCGCGATCGACCGCCAGCTGTCCCGGGACAGCGCGCTGTCCGGCTCGGAGTACGAGGTCCTCGTCCCGCTCTCCGAGAGCAGCACCGGGGTGATCCGGTCCCGGGACCTCATGCACGCGCTCGGCTGGGAGCGCAGCCGGCTGTCCCACCTGCTCTCGCGGATGGCCCGCCGCGGCCTGCTCGAGCGCCTGCGGTGCGACAGCGACGCCCGGGGCCTCGACGTGCGGATCACCCCGGAGGGCCGCCGCGCCATCGAGGCCGCCGCCCCCGGCCATCTCGAGATGGTGCGCGCGGCGTTCGTCGACCACCTGACGCAGGAGGAGATGGACACCCTGCGCCGCGTCTCCGGCAAGGTCATCCCCCGGCTCGAGGAGCTGGGGCTGTGCTGACGCCGGCCGCCTGACCCGCTGGGGTCCTGCCCGGACCGGCCCGTCCGGGCAGGAGCGCCCGGGGCGCGGTGAGGGCAAGGGACAGGCCCTGCCGCATGGGGGGATCGGCAGGGCCTGTCGGGCATCCCGATCGGGGGAATGGGACGCCGGTCATCGGCAGGAATCATCCGGGCGCCGATGGGGGGATCGCGCCCGGGCCATCGCCGACGACAGATTCACTTTAGACCCAGTGATCTGCATGGGCAAGCCACCTTCGGGGCGCGCGTCCGGAAAACGCACAGGTCGCCGCGGGGCGTCCTTTCGGGTGCCGTCGCGCCCCGGGCGCCCGGCGCCGGCCGGGGCGCAGCGGCCGCGCCGGGCGGGCTACGGAGCCGCGCCGGGCCCGGGCCGGAGATCGGCGACGAGGTCGAGGAATCGGTGCAGCAGCGCGGACCGGTCCTCGCGCCGCCACGCGACGGCCAGCTCGAGCTCCGGGGCGTGCTCGATCCCGCGGTACACGACGCCCGCCAGCTGCACGGCACGCACACCGGCGGGCACCACGGCCACGCCGCCGCCGGCGGCCACGAAGGACAGCAGCGCGGACGTCCCGCCCGCCACGCGGGCGATCCGGGGCTGGAACCCGGCCCGGCGGCACAGGTCCGTGCCGGCCCGGTAGAGCACCGAGTCCGGCGGGCAGGCGACGAAGTCCTGGTCCTGCAGCTCGTGCGCGGCCACGGGGCCGTCCTCGTCCAGCGGACCGCCGGAGGGCACCGCGACCACGAGCGGTTCGCGGGCGACGACCCGGTGCTCGAGGCCCGGGGAGGCCACCGGGGGGCGCAGCAGCGCGGCGTCCAGCGTGTGCCCGCGGAGCCCCTCCTCCATGGCGGGGGTGAGCATCTCCCCCTGCAGCGCCAGGGACAGCCCCGGCAGCAGCTGCGCGGCCCGCCGGACCAGGCCGGGCATCGTCCCGTAGGTGGCGGAGCCGCAGAAGCCGACCCGCAGCACCCCCGTGGTGCCCTGCCCCACCTGGTGGACGTCGGCCTCGAGGGCCTCGATCTCCCCGACGATCCGGCGGCCCCGGTCGAGCAGCACCTGACCGGCGGCGGTGAGGTCCACCCGGCGGGTGGTGCGGTCCAGGAGGCGCACCCCGAGCTGCTCCTCGAGCTGGCGGATCTGCTGGGACAGTGGCGGCTGGGCCATGTGCAGGCGCTTGGCGGCCCGGCCGAAGTGCCGCTCCTCGGCCACGGCGATGAAGTAGTTGAGCTGCCGGAGCTCCATCGTGGACGGCCGTCCTTCCGCTCGTTCCGCGGGATCGTCGTCGACCCCCGGACTCCCGTTCTTCCGCAGACTACCCGGGGAGGACGCCGCGGTGACAGCACCCTGGGCCGCGCCCGGGCCGCCGGCCCGAGCCCGTCGGTGTCCGTGACCGGGATGGGCCGAGGTGGTGGAATGGGCACATGCGCACCGACATCCCCGCCGACCGGCACGGCTCCTTCGCCCGGGCGGTCAAGTCCCTGGTCGTCCCCCGCCCGATCGCGTGGATCAGCTCGCGGTCCTCGGCGGGCGTGGACAACCTCGCCCCGCACTCGTTCTTCACGGTCGCCTCCAGCACGCCCACGATCGTCCAGTTCGTCTCGGTCGGGGAGAAGGACAGCCTCCGCAACATCCGGCAGACCGGGGAGTTCGTGGTGAACTTCGCGTCCGCGGAGCTGTTCGAGCAGATCAACGCCACGGGCACCGACTACCCCCCGGAGGTCAGCGAGTTCGACGCCGTGGGGCTCACCCGCGAGCCGTCCCTCACCGTGGGCGTGCCCCGGGTGGCGGAGTCCCCGGCGGCCATCGAGTGCCGGCTGCACGCGGAGCCGATGCCGATCGGCGACTGCTTCCTCGTCTTCGGCGCGGTCACGCACGTGGCCGTGGACGAGGCGGCCGTGGACGGGCGGGGCCCGCTCGTCCAGGCCCTGCAGCCGGTCGCCCGGCTCGGGCGCGACGAGTGGGGAGAGCTCGGCCGGATCCGCTCGATCCGGCGCGTGCCCTACCGGGAGGCCGCCCCGGAGGCGGACCTGCCCTGAGCACCCGGGCTCAGAGCCGCACGCCCGTGCGCTCCAGCTGCCGGCGGACCTCCCGGCGCTGGACCTTCCCGAGCATGGTGCGCGGGAGCTCGTCGACGGCCACGATCCGCCGGGGCACCTTGTAGCGTGTCACCTCGGCGTAGCAGTGCTCGCGCAGGGCGCCCTCGTCGAGCTCGCGGCCCGGCGCCAGGACCACGGCCGCCACGACGACCTCGGTGCCGCGCGGGTCGGTGAGCCCCACGACGGCGGCGTCCTCGACGTCCTCGTGCCGGCGCAGCGCGTTCTCGACCTCGGTGGGGGCCACGTTGAACCCGCCGGTGATCACGACCTCCTTGAGCCGGTCGACCACCCGCAGGAAGCCGGCGTCGTCGACCGTGACGATGTCCCCGGTGCGCAGCCAGCCGTCCGTGCTCAGCGTCCGGGCCGTCTCGTCGGGACGCCCCCAGTACCCCTGGAAGACCTGCGGTCCCCGCACCCACAGCTCGCCCTCGTGGCCGCGGGGGACGTCCTCGAGGGTCTCCGGGTCGACGAGCCGGATCTCGGTGGAGGGGAAGGGGACGCCGATGGACCCGGCGCGGCGGGAGTCGTTGAGCGGGTTGCACGCCACGAGCGGGGAGCACTCGGTGAGCCCGTAGCCCTCGATCAGGATGCCGCCCGTGGCCTGCTCCCACCGCTCCACGAGCGGGACGGGCAGGCTCATGGCCCCGGAGACGGCCACCGAGATGCCCTGCAGGTCGGTGCGCTGCTCCTGTGCGGCGTCGAGCAGCTTCTCGTAGACCGGCGGCACGGCGGGCAGCACGGTGGGCCGCGAGCGCTTCATCGCCCCGAGCACGAGGTCGGTCCGGACGGTCGGGAACAGCACGAGCTTCGCCCCCAGGGACATCGCGAAGGTCACCCCCAGGGTCAGGCCGAAGGCGTGGAAGAGGGGCAGCACGCCGTGCACCACCTCGTGCTCGGTGGAATCGAGCCAGTGCCGGCCCATGAGGGCGTTGGACTCGAGGTTGCGGTGGGTGAGCATCGCGCCCTTGGGCAGCCCGGTGGTGCCGGAGGTGTACTGCAGCAGGGCGAGGTCGTGGGCGGTGGGCCGCGGGTGGTCGACGGCGATCGGCCGCGCGTCCAGCAGCTCCCGCCACGGGATCGTGCCCGGGGCCGGCCCGGTGAGCTGGGCGCGGGAGGCCCGGGCCGCGGGCAGCGGCAGGCGCAGGGCCAGCTGCTGCACCCTCGGCATGGCGGCGGTGATGTCCACGGCCACGACCGTGTCCACCGGCAGGTCGGCGCCGAGGGACCGGACCCGCTCGGCCGCACGGTCCCACACGATCGCCACGCGCGCGCCGTGGTCCTCGAACTGATGGTGCAGCTCGTGCGCGGTGTAGAGGGGGTTGTGCTCCACGACGACGGCCCCCAGGCGCAGCACGGCGTAGAATGCCACGATGTGCTGCGGGCAGTTGGGCAGCACGATCGCCACCCGGTCCCCGTGCCGCACGCCGAGCCGGCGCAGACCCTCGGCCGCCCGCTCGACCTGCCGCCCGAGGTCGGCATAGCTGGTCCGGGCCCCGAAGAACTCGAGCGCGGTCTTCCGGCCGTGCCGGGCCACCGACCGCTCGAGCATGTGCGCGAGCGAGGTCTCCGGCAGGTCCAGCTCCGCGGGGACCCCGGGGTCGTAGCTGGCGGTCCAGGGGCGGGCACGCAGGAAGTCGCGGGCGGATTCGGCAGGCATGGCCCGTACCCTACTCGGCGGTCGGCGCGGACTCCCAGTTCCGGCGGGGGCGCCCGCCCGTAGACTTCGATGACATGACTCCCTCCTCGACACCCGGCTCGCCCTCCGCCGACGACCCGATGCCCTGGTCGGACACCGGCCCGCACGACGACGACGCCACGCGCCCGCTGCCCCCGGTCAGCCGGTTCCCGGCGACCGGCTCCTCCGGCCACGGCGCCACCCCGCAGGACCGGGCGCCGGGCGCCGGCACCGGTTCCGGCTCCGCCACCGGTTCCGGCTCCGGGAGCGAGGACGAGGACTGGTCCTGGTACGACGACGACGACACCCAGCACACCCGTCCGCTGCCGGCGGTGAGCGCCCAGCGCCCGGTGCCGGAGGACCCGCCGCGGGCCCCCGAGCTGGGTCCCCGCACCGATCCGACGCCCACGGTGGGCACCGGCGGGGCCGCGCCCCCGTTCCCCGGCGGCCCCACCGCGGCGCACCCGACCTCCGCGCACCCGTCCCCCGGGTACCCGCCCTCCGGGTACCCGGCCCCCGCTGCGGGCCCGGCGCCGGCCGACCCCGCCACCCGCTACGCCCGGCAGCGGGAGGAGTTCGGCGGCCTGCAGCTCGTCCCCGGCTTCTTCGGCTGGCTCAGTGCGCTGGCCGTGACCTGGCTGCTGCTGGCGCCGGCGGGGCTGGCCGCGGCCGCCCTGGGGTTCCGGATCGACAGCGGCATGGGCGGGGTCGTCGACGACCTGGCCGCCGGTTCCGCGGCGGCCTGGACCGGGGCGGCGGTGCTCGGCGTCGTCGAGTTCCTGGCCTTCCTCGCCGGCGGGTACGCCGCCGGCCGGATGGCCCGCTTCTCGGGCGCCCGGCAGGGCGTGTCCGTGTGGCTGTGGTCCCTGTTCGGCCGGTCCGTGGCGACCGTGGCCGGACTGCTGTGGGCGGACACCGTGGGCCTGGCCCCGGTCGGCGTCTCGGCCCAGGCGCTCATCGGTGACCTGCTCGTCCCGGGCCTGCTCGCCGTGGCCGCCGTCCTGCTCGTCGACCTGCTCGGGGCGGTGCTCGGCGGGATGTGGGGCATCCGCTACCACCGCCGGGTCGACCGCTGGGGGGACACGGGGAGGTAACGTTCGCACCCGGAACCGTGTCGGGTTCGCTTCCCCCGAGGCGAAGGGGGACAATCGGAGCACCTCGGTGAGATCCGTCACCCCCACGCAGAAATCTGCGGACCGGCCCACCGAGCAGCACCCGGAGGAAACACCCATGCCGTCCACCCTTGTCGCCGTCGTCGATGACCACGAGGTCGTCCGGGAGGGCGTCCGCCTCGTCTCCATGACCTCCCAGGCGGACGTGAAGCTCGTCGGATCGGCCTCCAGCGTGCCGGACCTGCTCGACCAGCTGGGCCGGGACCCCGAGAACCCGGCCCTGACGGCGCAGGGCGCGAAGCGGATCGAGTGCGAGGTCGTGCTCCTGGACCTCTCCCTGAACGACATGTCGCGCCCCGCCGCCAACGTGGAGCTGCTCCGGGCCGCGGGCATGAAGGTGCTGATCTTCAGCATCGGCGAGAACGCCGCCCTGATCCGCGAGGCGCTGCGGGCGGGCGCACTGGGGCTCGTGCGCAAGTCGGACCCGCTCGAGCACGCCATCGAGGAGGCCCGCAACATCGCCGAGGGCAAGCCGGTGATCACCAAGGAGCTGGCCGCCGCGATCGACGGCGACGTCGAGTTCTCCCGGGCCAGCCTCTCGCCGCGCGAGCAGGAGACCCTGCGGCTCTACGCCTCCGGTTTCGCCCAGGTCCAGGTGGCCCGCCGGATGGGGATCAAGCAGAGCGCCGTGAAGACCAACATCGACCGGATCCGCGAGAAGTACGCGCGTGTCGGCCGCCCGGCCCCCACCAAGATCGACCTGCGCATCCGGGCGATCGAGGACGGTCTCGTGGAGCCGACCGCGGACATCACCACGGCGGAGAAGCGCCTGTGAGCCGTCCCCGGAGCCGCTGAGGACCGCCGCTCCGTGAGCCACGTCGCGCCCCGGTCCCCGCTCGCCTACCGGAAGGTCCCGGCCCGGCGGCGCCGCACCAGCCTGCTGGTGCCGGCCTCGCCGCAGGAGCTGGGGATGAACTCCTACCGGATCCTCCTGCTCGCCAACATCTGCCACGGACTCGTGGCCGTGGCGCTGTTCCTGGAGTCCCTCACCATCCTCGAGGACCAGCTGCGCTCCTTCGAGCGGTGGCACCTGGTCTTCCTGGTCGTGCTGCTGCTCAACGGGTGCGTGCTGCTCCTGCAGTCGGCCCGGCAACGGGTCCGCACGTGGCCGATCCTCGTGGCGCCGGTGCTGGTGGCGCTCGCCGTCGTCACGCTGCCGCTCGCCTGGACGGGCCAGGCGCCGCCGCAGGACCCGTGGGTGGAGCCGTTCATCCTGCTCGCGGCCTGCGCCACCGTGGTCGTGTGGAGCCTCGAGCTGGCCGTGGCCTATCTGACGTCCGTGACGGTCCTCTACGTCCTCGTCATGGTGCGCACCGCGGCCGCCCCCGACATCATGGACGTGCTCTTCGACGCCACGAGCCGGATCGCGTTCGGCGTGGTGCTCGTGGTGCTGATCAGCTTCGTCCTCCGGGGCGGGAAGAACGCGGACCAGGTCTACGCGGACGCGATCGCCCAGGAGCTGCAGCTCACCCGCTCCCGCTCCCAGGCCGAGGAGCAGGAGCGGCTCGACCGCCTGATCCACGACAACGTCATGGCGGCCCTGCTCGATGCCGGCCGCGCCACGGGCCCGGTCCAGCGCCGCACCCGGGAGCTGGCCCAGCGCGCCCTCGACGTCCTCGTCTTCGAGGAGCGCCGCGCCCAGGGCAAGGGCACCACGATGGTGCACACGCTGCTGGACGACCTGCTGGAGTCCCTGTCCCCGTGGCGCAACCGGGTGCGCTTCAACAGCATCACGCCCTACATCCGGCCGCCCGGCGAGCCGCGGCCCCTCATCCCCGTGGAGACGGCGCAGGCGCTGGTCCAGGCCATCACCGAGGCGGTCTCCAACAGCGCCCGGCACTCGGGCACCGACGTCACGTTCGTGACCATGGACGGCGGTGCGTGCCCGCCCACCGCGATCAACCCGGAGGGCTTCTACCTGCGCTTCCAGGTGGTCGACCGGGGCCGGGGCTTCCAGCCGCGCAGCATCGACTCCCGGCGGCTCGGGGTCCGCGTGTCCATCCTGGGCAGCGTGCAGCAGGTGGGCGGCGACGTCGAGGTCGACTCCGCACCCGGCCGGGGCGCCAGCGTGACGATCCTCTGGCCGCGGGACGCCCGCCCGTGATCTCCCGCGCCCTCTTCCACCCGCTGACCCTGGTGGCCGCCGCGGTCTTCTTCCTGATCCCCGTGGTGCTCGGCGTCCTGCAGACCCAGAGCATGGACAAGCCGGAGCTGATGCAGGCCGCGCTCGTGACCTACGTGATCGCCGTGGCCCTGGCCGTCTACCCGCACGGGCGGCGGCGGCTGCCGGACCTGCCCACGGCCCTGGCCGTGCTGCTCATGCTGGTCTCCATCCAGCGCTCCTACGACGCCCTGGACCCGCAGGCCGAGCTGTTCGGCGGGCAGTGGTTCACCCTCGGCTTCGACGGCTTCATCGTGGTCCTGGGCATCCGTCGCCGCGGCGGCTGGGGGTGGGCCACGCTGGTCATCGCCGTGGCCATCTCCATGACGTGGGGCGCCCGCTCCGCGATCGGGCTGTGGGACGCCGCGCTGAGCAACGCGGCGACCGCGGCGCTGCTGCTCGCCAGCCAGCTGATCGCCCGCGAGTACGACCGGGCCTCCATCGCCTTCGCGGAGGCCCGCGACATGGTGATCTCCGCCCGCTCCCACGACGAGGCCGAGAAGGACACCGTCAACGCCTCCGTCCAGCGGGTGCACGAGGTGCGCCGGCTGGCGGGAGGACTGCTCGAGCGCATCGCGCACGACCCCTCCCCGGTCTCCGACTACGAGATCGAGCAGTTCCGGCTCACGGAGGCGCAGCTGCGGGACTCCATCCGGGGCCGCTCCGTGGCGACCCCCTACCTGCTCGAGGTCACCCGGGCGGCGCGGGCGCGCGGCGTGCAGGTGGACATCCTGGACGAGCGGGGCAAACCCCTGCCCACCGCCGTGCTGCGGTCCGCGACCCGCCGGTCCATGGAGGTGCTCAACGCCGCGACGTCCGGGTCGGTGACGATCCGGGCGTTCCCCGAGGGGGACCCCACCGCCGTGTTCATCGTCCACGACGGCAACGCGGGGGACGAGGAGCCCGTGGCCATCGAGATCGCCGACGTGACCGGGGAGGTCTCCCGCTTCTGACCCGGCCCGCCGTGGGCACCGTGCCGGTTCCACTGCACCGGCCCACCGGTCCGGGCGGACCGGCACGGACCGTCCACAACCGGCTGCCCGGCGGACGGGACCGGCGCGGCCGCTCCTACGGTGGGCGCATGGACACCGTTTCCGCCGGGCGCGGCCTCGACCGCGCCGCTGATCTCCCCGACCCCGAGGGCCTCGCGCGCAGCGCCGGACTCCCGCACGCCGCCGGCTCCCCCCGCGCCGCTGATCCCCCCGACCCCGCCCGCGCCGCGGACCTGGCCCGCGGCACCGGCTCCCGCGACGACCCCGATCGTGTCCGCGCCGCGGACGTCCCGCACAGCGCCGGCTCCCATCCCGAGGACGCCTTCCGTGCCGTGCTCTGCGGGGACGGCCTGCGCCGCTGCCCCTGGGCGCCCACGGGACCGGCCGCCCTCGAGGAGCACGACCACCGCTGGGGAGCCCCGCCCGTGGACTCCCCCGGCTGGTTCGAGGCGCTCAGCCTCGAGATCTTCCAGGCGGGCCTGGCCCGGTGGAGCATCGCCCAGCGCCGGGACGGGCTCCGCCGGGCGTTCCGCGGCTTCGTCGCCGGGGACGTGGCGGAGCTGACGGAGGACGCCGTCGACGAGCTCCTGCTCGACCCGGCGGTCATCCGCAACCGCGTCAAGATCGAGGCCGTGGTGCACAACACCCGTGCGTGCGCGGGGCTCGCTCCGGCGGACTGGGCGGAGCTGGCCGGCGAGCCGCCGGCGGGCGCGCAGCCGCCCGTGACCGTGCTGGAGCTGACCCGCCGGTCCCCGGAGGCGGACCGGCTGGCCGCCCGGTTCAAGCAGCTCGGCCTGGTCTTCGTGGGCCGCACGACCGCCCACGGGTTCCTGCTGCGCACCGGGGTGCTCCCCGGTCATCTCGCGCAGTGCTTCAGGACCGGGCCTGGAACCGCAGGATCCGGGTGACGGCCTCCTCGACCTGGGCGGGTCCTGCGGCGAAGGACAGCCGGACGGTGCGGTGACCGCGCGCGGCGTCGAAGTCCAGTCCCGGCACGACCGCCACGGCCTCCGCCTCGAGCAGACGGCGGCACCACTCCAGGGAGCTGCCGTGGCGCTCGAGCTGCTCGCCGAGGTCCGCGTAGAGGTAGAACGCCCCGTCCGCCGGCGCGCTCTCGCCCCAGCCGAGAGCAGGCAGGGCGTCCAGGAGCAGGCTCCGGGAGCGCGCGAACTGCTCCACCGCCCGGTCGGCCTCGGCGTAGGCCTCCTCCGAGAACGCCTCCACGGCGGCGTACTGGGCGGCGGCCGGCGGGCAGAGGCTGAGGTTGCCGGCGAGCGCGTCGACCGGGGCCACGAGGTCCCGGGGCAGCAGGGCCCAGCCCAGCCGCCACCCGGTCATCCCCCAGTACTTGGAGAAGGAGGAGATGACCACGGCGTCGGGGTCGTGCTCCCAGGCGCTGGTGCCCCGGTACGGTGCCCCGTTCCGCGGGCCGCTCCCCGTGGGGGCGGCGTGCACGATGCCGTGGTAGATCTCGTCGCTGATGAGCCGCGTCCCGTGCTCGGCGCACCAGCGCGCCAGCGCCGCCAGCTCGGCGGGCTCGAGCACGGTGCCGGTCGGGTTGGCGGGACCTGCCACGACCAGGCCGTGCAGCGGGCCGTGCGCGGCGACCGCGGCGTCGAGCATCGCCGGCGTGGGCTGGAAGCGCGTCGCCGCACCGCAGTCGAGCTCGACGACCTCCGCGCCCAGCGCGGCCAGGGTGTTGCGGTAGGCCGGGTAGCCCGGGCGGCAGACGGCGACCCGGTCCCCGACGTCGAAGGCCGCGAGGAAGGTCAGGACCAGCGCGCCCGAGGCACCCGTGGTGACGGCGACCTGCTCCGGCGCGACGTCCAGGCCGTACCACCGGGCGTAGTGCCCGGCCACGGCGCGGCGCAGCGGCTCGATGCCCAGGGCGGGGGTGTAGCCGAGCCCCTCGTTGCGGGCGTGGACGCGCGCGGCCGCGCGGGCCACGGCCTGCGGGGCGCCGCCGGAGGGTTCACCGGCGCAGAGCGAGACGACGTCCCGGCCGGCGGAGCGCAGCCGCTCGACATCGGCGAGGATCTCCATCACCCGGAAGGGCGGGACCGTGGAGCGTGCGGACGGGCGGGGCGGCGGGTGCGGCAGCATGGCCCCAGCCTACGGCCGCGGCCTGCGGCCGGACCGGGAAGGCCCGGCGGGAAGCGCCGGCCCGGACGCCCGTGGTGGAACGGACGCCCGTCCGGACCGTGGCCGGGCCGGGCGCGCTCCGGGGACAGCCTCTCCTCCGCGCGGCCGCCGGCCACCGGGCCGGGCGCACATCGGGGGACAGACTTTCGTCCAGGCCGGTGGCCATAATGGACGCAGTCCTGGACCCCGGGGACCGCGCTGAGGCGGTCCTCCGGGGGCGCGGACCAGGTCGCCGGTGGCAGCACCGGGGACCGATCGGGCAGGTCGTCACCGCGGCCGGCGTCGCACGAGTGATCCGTCGTGAATGAGATGTGTGATTGTGTCTGGGGGGATTTCAATCACGGGTCCACGAGCGTTGCGGCACCGCGCGGTCGGCGGCGACCACCCCGTTCCGCGTCCGCGTGACGCCGGGCATCCGCCCGGCGGGGAGAGCCGCAGTCGTGGAGGCGCGCTCGTCGACGACGCAGCACACGGCCCCGCACCGATCGGTGCGGGGCCGTTGCCGTGCCGGCCGGTCCGGGGCTGCGGTGGCCGTCGAGTTCAGTCCAGCAGCAGCGCGGGTTCCTCGAGGATCCGGGCGACGTCCGCGGTGAAGCGGGCGGCGAGGTCGCCGTCGACCACCCGGTGGTCGAAGGAGCCGCCCAGCGTGGTGACCCAGCGGGGCACCACGGCGCCGTCCACCACCCAGGGCTTCTGCTTGATGCTGCCGAAGGCGACGATCGCGACCTCTCCCGGGTTGATGATCGGCGTGCCGGTGTCCAGGCCGAGGGCACCGATGTTGGTGATGGTCAGGGTCCCGTTCTGCATGTCCGCCGGCTGGGTGCGCCCGGCCCGGGCGGTGCGGGAGAGCTCGTCGAGCGCCACGGCCAGCTCGCGCAGGGACAGGTCCTGGGCGTCCTTGATGTTCGGGACCATGAGCCCGCGCGGCGTCGCGGCGGCGATGCCCAGGTTCACGAAGTGTTTGACGAGGATCTCCTCGTCCGTCCACGTGGCGTTGACCTGCGGATTGCGGGCCACCGCCCAGATGACGGCCTTGGCCAGCACCAGCAGGGGCGTGATCTTGACCCCCTCGTAGTCGGGGGCGGCCTTGAGCCGCTGGACGAACTCCATGGTGCGTGTGGCGTCGAGCTCCACGAACACCGAGGCGTGCGGGGCGGTGAAGGCGCTGCGCACCATGTTCTGCGCGGTGGCCTTGCGCACGCCCTTGACGGGGATCCGATCGATCCGCTCCTCGGCGGCGGGCGGGCGGCGCCGGGCCCCGGCCTCGCCGAGCCGGGCGACGTGGGCCAGGAGGTCCTGCTTGGTGATCTGCCCGGCGGCCCCGGTCGCGGGGACCTCGGCGAGGTCGACGCCCAGGTCACGGGCCGCCTTGCGGACGGGCGGCTTCGCCAGCGCGGGACGGCGCGGGACGGCGGCCGGAACCGCACCGGCCCGGCCCGCGCCCGTCGGGACCGCACCGGCCTGGACCGCGCCGGCCGAGGCCGTGTCCGGTGTGCCCGCGCCGGCCGAGGCCGTGTTCGGTGTGCCGGCGCCGTCTGGGCGGCCGGGACGGCGCCAGACGCCGCTGTCCTCGGCGAGCCGGGCGGCGCGATCGGCGATGCCCTGGGCGGCCGTGCCGATCCCCCCGATCCCGCTGCCGATCCCCCCGATCCCGGTGCCCAGCGGACCGCGGCCGAGCTTCTCCGCCCACCCCGCGGGGCGGGCCGGCTCCGGGGCCGGCCCGGCGGCGGACTGCGGAGCCGGCTCCGGGGCGATCCGGCGGCGCCGCCGCACGGGGTCGGCCTTGGGCCCGGAGCCGACGAGGGGGCGGTCGCCGTCGGCGTCGGGCGACGCGGCGGGCACCGGGGTCTCCCCCAGGATCCCCGGTGTCCCCTCCGGGGCGGGGCCCGTGCCGGAGGCCTCCTCGGGGGAGCCCACGGCGATGATCGGGGTGCCGACCTCCACGGTGCGGCCCTCGGGCACCAGCAGGTCGAGCACGGTGCCCGCGTACGGGGAGGGCAGCTCCACCACGGACTTGGCGGTCTCGATCTCGACGAGCACCTGGTTGACCGTGACGGTCTCCCCCGGTGCCACTCGCCACGCGAGGATCTCCGCCTCGGTCAGGCCTTCGCCGACGTCGGGCAGGTTGAAGATCTGCGGCATGTCAGTACTTCCTCTCTCGCGCGGCCCCTCCGGGTCGGCGACGGCGCCGCCGGCCCGGAGGGGCCGGCGGCCGGGGTCGGCGGGGTCAGTAGGCGAAGGACCGGTCCAGCGCCTCGAGGATCCGGTCCAGGTCCGGCACGTACTGGTCCTCGACGGCCGCCACGGGGTACGGCAGGTGGAAGGCGCCCACGCGCAGCACGGGCGCCTCGAGGGAGTAGAAGGCCCGTTCGGTGATGCGGGCGGCGATCTCCCCGCCGAGGCCGCCGAAGGTCGGGGCCTCGTGGGCGACGACCAGGCGACCGGTCCTGCGCACGGAGTCCTCCACGGTGTCGAAGTCGATCGGCGACAGGGACCGCAGGTCGATGACCTCCACGCTGCGGCCGTCCTCCTCGGCGGCCCGGGCCGCGGCGAGGGCCACCGGCACGAGCGGGCCGTAGGCCACCACCGTGGCGTCCTCCCCCGGCCGGACCACCTGGGCGGTGAACGGGTCGGCGGCGGGGCGCTGCGTGTCGACCGCGCCCTTGAGCCAGTACCGGCGCTTGGGCTCGAAGATGATCACCGGGTCCTCGCAGGTGATCGCCTGCTGGGTCATCCAGTAGGCGTCCTGGGCGTTGGACGGCGTGATGATGCGCAGTCCCGCGGTGTGGGCGAAGAGGGCCTCCGGGGACTCCGAGTGGTGCTCCACCGAGCCGATGACCCCGCCGTAGGGGATCCGGATGGTGACGGGGACCGAGACGTCCCCGTTCGTGCGGTTGCGCATCTTCGCGAGCTGCGTGGTGATCTGGTTGAAGGCCGGGAAGGAGAAGCCGTCGAACTGGATCTCGCACACGGGCCGGTACCCGCGCAGGGCGAGGCCCACGGCGGTGCCCACGATCCCGGCCTCCCCCAGCGGGGTGTCCATCACGCGGTGCCCGCCGAAGTCCTTCTTGAGCCCCTCGGTGACGCGGTAGACGCCGCCCAGGGAGCCGATGTCCTCGCCCATGAGCAGCACCCGGGGGTTCTCCTCCATGGCCCGGCGCAGGCCGGCGTTGACGGCCTTGGCGATCGTCAGGTCGGGAGCGGCGTTCATGCGAGGTCCTCCTCGGTGCCGGCGGAGCGCTCGTCGGGGGCCCCGGTGACGGGATCGGCGGCGACGGTGAGGCTCGAGGCCTGCGTGCCGCGATCGGGCCCGGCGGTGCCGTCGCCGCCGGAGCGGCCGTCGTCGCGGCCGTCGTCGTCGAACCCGGCCTGGTAGGCCGCGTACCAGGCGCGCTCCTCCTCGATCAGGGCGTGACGCTCGGCGTAGGGCTTGTCGAAGAACTCCTCGAAGGAGGGCGGGGCCATGGACAGGACGTGCGCGCGGGTCTGGTCGGCGAACTCCTGCGCGGCCGCGGCGACCTCGTCGAAGAAGGCGTCGTCCGTGCCGTGGTGCCGGCGCAGGTGCGTCTCGAGGCGCAGCAGCGGATCGAGCTCGGCCCAGTGGCTCTCGTCCTCCCGGCGGCGGTACTTCGTCGGGTCGTCGGCGGTGGTGTGGGCGCCCAGCCGGTAGGTCTCGGCCTCCACGAGCACCGGGCCGCGCCCGGCGCGGGCCTGCTCCATGGCGTACCGGGAGACGGCCAGGACGCCCAGGACGTCGTTGCCGTCCACCCGGATCCCCTCGAACCCGTAGCCGGCGGCCCGCTCGGCCAGCGGCAGACGGGACTGGGTGGAGAACGGCACCGAGATGGCCCACTGGTTGTTCTGCACGAAGAAGACCACCGGGGCGTCGAAGGAGGCGGCGAAGACCATGCCCTCGTGCACCTCCCCCTGGGTCGAGGTGCCGTCCCCGAAGTACGCGATGGTGGCGGCGGGCTCGACCTCGCGCCCCTCCTCCTCGGCGGCGCGGCGGTCCAGGTTCATGCCCATGGCGTAGCCCACGGCGTGCGGCACCTGGGAGCCGAGCACGATCGAGTAGACGTTCATGCCGTGCTCCGAGGGCTTCCACCCCCCGGCGGCGTGCCCCCGGAAGACCATGAGCAGCTCGGCGGGGTCCACCCCCCGCTCGATCGCCACCGCGTGCTCGCGGTAGGTCGGGAAGATGTGGTCGGCGGGGCGCAGGGCGCGGGCCGAGCCCACCTGAGCGGCCTCCTGGCCGCGCATCGGCGCCCAGAGCACCAGCTGGCCCTGCCGCTGCAGGTTGGTGGCCTCCTCGTCGAACCGGCGCGCGAGCGCCATCGACCGGTAGAGGTCCCGCAGCTGCTCGGCGCCGACCTCGGCGACGTACGGCGAGAAGACCGGGTCCTCGGACCGCACGCCGTCCCGGTCGAGGAGGCGCACCAGCCGGGTGCGTGGCTCCGGGGTCGGCGCGTGGCGGGCCGGCGCGTGGGCGGCCGGGGTGAACGGGGCGGCATCCATGGTCAGGACGTCCTTTCGGTGTGCTCGGGTGGGAGCGGAGCGCTCGTGCCCGGGGTTCAGAGCACGGGTGCGTGCGGGAACTGCGCGCAGAGCTCGAGGAACCGGGTGTTGGCCTCCGGCTCCCCGACGGTGACGCGGACGCCCTCGTCGCCGAAGCGGCGCACGGCCAGGGCGTGGGCGTCGCACAGCTCGGCGAAGCGCCCGCTGTGCTCGCCGAGGTTGAGCCACACGAAGTTCGCCTGCGTCTCCGGGTACGGCCAGCCCAGCGCGTCGAGCCCGGCCAGCACCCGCTCCCGCTCGTCGACGACCCGCTGGACGCGCTCGGCGACCTGGTCGTAGTGGCGCACGGAGGCGATGGCCGCGCGCTGGGCGAGGTCGGTCACGGAGAACGCGGGGGAGCTCTGGCGCAGGTACGGGGTGATGCCCTGGCCCGCCACGGAGTAGCCGATCCGCAGGCCGGCCAGCCCGTGGGCCTTGGAGAACGTCCGCAGCACGACGACGTTGGGGTGCCGGCGGTAGACGTCGATGCCGTCGACGAGGTCGTCGCGGCGCTGGAACTCCTGGTAGGCCTCGTCGATGACCACGACGACGTCGCGGGGCACCGCGGCGAGGAACTCCTCGACCTGGGCGGTGGTGAGGCTGGGGCCCGTCGGGTTGTTGGGCGTGCACAGCAGCACGACGCGGGTGCGGTCGGTGACGGCGGCGGCCATGGCCTCGAGGTCGTGCGAGCCGTCGCGGCGGTTCGGGACCGGGACGCTCAGCCCGCCCGAGAGCCCGATGCTGATGGGGTAGGCCTCGAAGGAGCGCCACGCGTGGACCACCTCGTCCGGGGCGCCGTCCTCTCCGGCGCCCACGAAGGCGCCCAGCAGCTGGTTGAGGGCGCCGAGGCTGCCGGCGCCGGTGACGACGTCCTCGGCGGGCACGCCGAGGAACTCGCCCAGGACCTCCCGCAGCTCCGCGGAGGTGGTCTCGGGGTAGCGGTGCACGGCGTCCCAGTCGGCGAGGACCTCGCGGACGGCCGGCACGGGCCCGAACGGGTTCTCGTTGGAGGACAGCTTGTAGGAGGGCAGCCCCTCGACCACGAGCGGCGGTTTGCCGGCCACGTAGCGGGGAAGCCGGGACAGAGCCGGGCGCGGCCGGACCGCCGGGGTGGTGGCGGGGGCCGCGTCCTGTGCCGGGGCGTTCCCGGCCAGGGTGCGGGTAGCGTCGCTGGTACTCATGGGGGCCATGCTATCCCCGCTCCCCCGGGGTTCCCGGGTGGATGACGCCCCTCCGGACGACCCGGCATTTTTCGGCGCGAAAGCTACAACCGGGTCCCGCGAAAGTTGGTGGCCGACGACAATTCGTCCGCCCGGGGCGGCCCGGGCGCCGTGGGAGAATGTGCCCATGCCCCACACCGATCGCATCCTGTCCTCCGGGCGCGCCTCGCTCGCCGCCGCTGTTCCGCCTGTCGCGCTGGGCCCGCTCGACGGCCGGTACCAGCCGGCCGTGGCCCCGCTCGTCGACCACCTCTCCGAGGCCGCCCTCAACCGCAACCGCGTGCACGTGGAGGTCGAGTGGTTCATCCACCTGGCCGAGCACGCGGTGCTGCCGGGCCTGGCGCCCCTGGGCGACGAGCAGAAGGCCGGGCTGCGCCGGATCGTCACGGACTTCGACACCGACGCGGTCGCGGAGCTGGCGGAGATCGAGGCCGTGACGGTGCACGACGTGAAGGCCGTGGAGTACTACATCGGCCGCCGCCTGCCCGCCCTGGGCCTGGGGCACCTGGTGCCGCTCGTGCACTTCGGCTGCACCTCCGAGGACATCAACAACCTCGCCTGGGCCCTGGGCGTCAAGGACGCCACGACCGACGTGTGGCTGCCGGCCGCCCGGGCGCTCGTGGCCGACGTCGCGGGCCTCGCCGAGTCCGCCGCGGGCACGCCGATGCTCTCCCGCACCCACGGCCAGCCCGCCACGCCCACCACGCTGGGCAAGGAGATGGCGGTGGTCGCCCACCGTCTGGGCCGCCAGCTCTCCCGGATCGAGCGCACGGAGTACCTCGGCAAGATCAACGGCGCCACGGGCACCTACGCGGCGCACTACGCCTCCGTCCCGGACGCGGACTGGACCGAGGTCTCCCGCGGTTTCGTGGAGGCCCTGGGCCTGACCTGGAACCCGCTGACCACCCAGATCGAGTCGCACGACTGGCAGGCGGAGCTCTACGCCGACGTCGCCCGGTTCAACCGGGTCCTGCACAACTTCTGCACGGACGTGTGGTCCTACATCTCGATCGGCTACTTCCAGCAGATCCCGGTGGAGGGGGCCACCGGCTCCTCGACCATGCCGCACAAGGTCAACCCCATCCGGTTCGAGAACGCCGAGGCGAACCTGGAGCTCTCCAACGCCCTGCTCGACGTCCTGGGCGCGACCCTGGTGACGTCGCGGTGGCAGCGCGACCTCACGGACTCCTCGTCCCAGCGCAACATCGGCGTGGCCTTCGGCCACTCCCTCCTCGCGGTCTCCAACGTGCGCAAGGGCCTGGCCCGCCTGGACGTCGCGGAGGACGTGCTGGCCGCCGATCTCGACCAGAACTGGGAGGTCCTGGCGGAGGCCGTCCAGATGGTCATGCGCGCCGAGGCGATCGCCGGGGTCGAGGGCATGGACAACCCCTACGAACGGCTCAAGGAGCTGACCCGCGGGCGGCGGGTGGACGCGGACCGGCTCCAGGAGTTCGTGGCGGGCCTGGGGCTCTCCCCGGAGGCCGCCCAGCGGCTCTCCGCGCTGACCCCGGCCACCTACACGGGCATCGCCACCGAGCTCGTGCGCTACCTCTGACCCCCGGCGGGCGGCGGGCCGCCCGGGCGCACGACCCGGGCGGCCCGCCGCGGGCGCCCTCCCCGCGGAAGGGGTCCGGGGCGCAGGGGGCTCAGACGGAGGGCAGGTCGTGCAGGTTGTTGCAGACGGTGTCCTCCGGAGCGGCCCACAGGCGCTTTCCGCACCCCGCCGACACCACGCGGACGCGGAGCCGGCCGGTCGTGCCGGGGACGTAGTAGTCGTGCACGCCGCACTCGATGTCCCGGATGACCCGGGGCGTGGAGCGGGGCGACCACACCTCCGCGGGGTTGCACAGGGCGACGATGTTGCCGAGGGGGTCCGTACGGACCCCTGTGACGGGTCGATGGTCGGTCATCGGATGAACTCCTGAGTACGTGCCCGGACCGGCGACGCCGGCCCGGGGATCAGCCATGTAACACGGTGCGGGGTGCAGCACAAACCTCGCGCCGGTTTGCGCACGTCAACCCGTGTCGATCGTTTGCTTTCGACGACATCCGGCCGTTCGCTTTTGACTCACAGCACGTCTGCCGGGATCATCGGTGCTGACCCCTCTCTTCCTGCGGCACCCGATCCGGCGCCGCAGGACCAGGGGGAGGACGTCCCGCCCACGGTCTTCGGGGGAAGACCGGCAGGGAGCACCGGGGCACTCGGCTCATGACAGTGGGGGATCATGGCAATGGATGGGGAACACTCGATCACGCTGCGGCTGCTGGGCAACGTCGAGGTCGAACTCGACGGCTCGGTGCTGGCCCTCGGCCAGCGGCAGCAGCGGCTGCTGGCGGCCCTGGCCGTCCTCGGCCCCAAGCCGCGGCGCTTCCTCGGCGAGCTGCTGTGGCCGGACCGCACGGCCGAGCGCGCCATGGGCAGCCTGCGCACCACCGTCTTCAACCTCTCCCGCCAGGTCCCCGGGGCCGTGGGCACCCGCGGCAACAACATCGCCCTGGCGGACCAGGTCGTGGTGGACCTGCACGAGCTGCGCGAGTCGCTGCACGAGGCGGCCGCCGCGACCGCGCCCCCCACGGAGGACCCGTGGTTCCTCGACCCGGCCGGCGCGCAGCTGCTGCCCGGCTGGTACGACGGCTGGGTGATGGCCGAGCAGGACCGGCTCCGGACGCTCTACGTCAACGCCGTGGAGCACCTGGCGCGGCTGTCCCTCGAGCACGGGGACTTCTACCGGGCGCACCTGCTGGCCTCCAACGTCCGGGCCCTGGACCCCCTGCGGGAGAGCGCGGTCCGCGTCCTGATCGAGGCGGATCTCGGCCTCGGCAACAACGCCCCGGCCCTGCAGACCTTCCGCAGCTTCTGCAGCACGATGGCCGACGAGCTCGGCGCCCCGCCCTCCCCGCAGATCACCCAGCTGATGGGCTACATGCGCAGCGCCTGAGACCTCCTCGCCCCGGTGGGCACGGTGTCCCCGCGACCAGCGTCGCGGGGACACCCGTGTGCCGTCCATGGCCGGCTCAGCGGCCCGTGGTGAGCGCCGCGGAGGCGGAGCGCACCGGGATGCCGCGCCAGTTCGTCCGGGGCAGCAGCTGCTCGCCCTTCATCACCAGCGACAGCCCGTCGACCGTGGCGCCGGCACCGACCGTCGTGTCGTAGAGCACGATGGAGCGCGCCCCGACGCTGGCGCCCTCGCCGATCTCGACGTAGGACATCTTCATGACCCGGTCCTCGAACAGGTGCGTCTGCAGGGACACGTCCGTCGAGACGGCGGCGTCGTCGCCGATGTGCACGAGGTCGAACTCCGTCAGGTAGGTCGTGCCGATGTAGGTCCGCCGGCCGATCTGGGCGCCGAACAGGCGGAGCACCGGACCGATCAGCGGGGTGCCGACCAGGCCGCCGACGAGCGCGGGGACCGCGGCGGACTCGTAGACGCCGGTGACGAACTCGCTGCGCCGCACGAAGTTGTCCCACAGGGGCTCGATCCGCTGCCGGTACCGGCCCACGATCGCCCACTTGAGGACGACGACGGCGAGCACCACGGTGAACCCGGTGGCGAGCGCGATGAGCGGCAGCACCGCGACGAAGCCGAGCAGGCTCAGCTGCGGCACGAGGCTCACCGAGGCCAGCAGGCCGAGGTAGCCGATCAGGCCGATCAGGGCCGGGGGCACCGTGATGCGCAGCGCCTCGATGATCAGGCGGGCGGCCACCTTCCCGCGGGACGGCCGGAAGGTGAGGCTCTCGTCGTAGTTGCCGCTGTCCTGCCGGCGGGGCAGGAACATGGCCGGCGAGCCCAGCCACGAGGTCCCCTCCGGCACGTCGGCCGGGGGCACCGAGGCGACGCCCACGAGGGAGCCGTCGCCCATCCGGGTGCCGGACGGGACGAACGCGGCGTTGCCCACGAACGAGCGGTCGCCGACGACGGTGCGCTCCATGTGCAGGTGCCCGTGGTGGTACACGGCGCTGCCCACGCTGGCCATGTCCGCGACGAAGCTGCCCTCCCCGAGGGTGAGGAGGTCGGGGTCGATGTGGCCCACCGTGGACACCTCGGAGCGGGGACCGACCTCGGCGCCGAGAACGCGCAGCCAGGGCACGGTGTACAGCGTGGCGTACAGGGCGTTGGTGCTCTCCAGGCTGGTGCTCAGCAGCTGGTCGGCCATCCACTTGCGCACGCCGAGGCCGCTGCGGACCGGGTGGATGCCCGTGGGGGTCCGGCGCAGGACGATCGCCCGTCCCACGGCCACCACGGTGCACACCGTGAGGACGTAGACCACGCCGACGGCCGGGGTGAGCGCCAGGCCCACCGGCAGACCGAACTCGATGGCCGCGATCCAGATCATCAGGAAGGACGGGAGCACCAGGACGAAGGGCAGCACCTCGAGGGTGGCCCAGCCCAGCAGCAGAGCGGCCACGAGCGGCGCCGGCCAGCGGCCGCCCGGCAGGGGACGGCGCTCCATCCGCTCGAGCAGCTCGTCGTCGCCGTCGGCGGGCCGGGAGGGCGAGCCCAGCCAGTGCTCCCCGGCGGGGATCACCTGGTTGCGCGCGGCCAGGGACTGCTCCGCCAGCCGGGCGCCGTCCTCGACCCGACAACCGGGCTGCAGCAGGGCGTTGGCGCCCACGAACGCGTCGTCGCCGACCCGCACCGGGGCGATGCTCACCCAGCCCTCCTCGACCTGCGCGGTCTGCACGGAGGAGCCGTAGCCGATGCTGGCGCGGGAGCCGATGCTCACCAGGGAGGGCAGGCCCACGGCCGCGGTGCCCACGTGGGCGCCGGCACCGACCTCGGCGCCGAGCAGGCGCAGGTAGCCGGCGGCCATCGGCGTGCCGGTCAGGAGGCTGAGCGGCGAGAGCCGGGTCAGGCCGTCGATGCACCACAGCAGGAAGTACTGCCTCCCCCAGAGCGGGTGGTGCCCCGGCCGGACGAACCGGCCCAGCACCCGCGAGCCCAGCAGCGGCAGGAAGAAGCGGGCCAGCACGGAGACCAGCACGCCCACGAGCAGGAGGTCCCACATGAGCGAGTAGCTGAACTGCCCGCCGTAGGAGTACAGGACCGCGGCGAGCGGGGAGCCCACGACCATGGCCGCCAGGACCATGGTCGTCACCTGGGCCGTCCCGCAGAGGGCCACCCGCCCGCTCGTGTGGTGCAGGGCCGTGGGCCGGTCGTCCGGGTCGGCCACCGCCGGGACGACCGCCGGGGCGGCGTCGAGGTGGCGCGCCAGGTCCCGGACGGTCGGGTAGGTGTAGATGTCCGCGATGGAGATGTCCTGGTCGGGGAGCTCCCGGCGCAGCTCGGAGGTGGCGGTCGCGGCGAGCAGCGAGTGCCCGCCGAGCTCCAGGAAGAAGTCCGCCTCCGCGGAGAGCTGGTCGACGGGGATCCGGAAGACCCGGGACCAGACCTCCGTGAGCTGCCACTCCGACTCGGTCTGCGGCGGGACCAGGCCCACCGTGGTCACGAAGCGGGGCGAGGCGGGGTCGGGCAGGTTCTTCCGGTCCACCTTGCCGCTGACCATCATGGGCATGGCGGGCAGGATCTCGTAGAAGGACGGCACCATGTACGGCGGCAGGGCCGCGGTCACGGAGTCGTGGAGCAGCTCGAACAGGGCGCGCTCGTCGCGGACCTCCCCGCGCAGGGTGAGGAACGCGGCGACGTCCTCGCCGCCGGAGACCAGCTTCACGGCGGCGTCCGCCACCGCGTCGTCGCGCCGGAGCACGTTCTCGATCTCCTGCAGGTCGGCGCGGTGGCCGCGGATCTTCACCTCGCTGTCGGCGCGGCCGAGGTACTCGATCTCGCCGTCGGGCAGCATCCGGCCCAGGTCGCCGGTGCGGTAGATCCGCCCGGCCCGGGGCCCGTCCGGGTGCGGCCGGAAGCGCTCCTCGGTCACGTGCGGGAGGTTGACGTAGCCGCGGGCCACGCCCGGGCCGGCGATGCAGATCTCCCCGGGCTCCCCCTCGGGCACCTCGTTCATCGACTCGTCGAGGATGCGCACCTCGTAGGTGGGCAGGGGCTTGCCGATGGTCACGGGCCGCCCGGGGGTCAGCTCGCCCCACGTGGCGGTCACGGTCCCCTCGGTGGGCCCGTAGGTGTTGAGCATCCGGCGCCCGGGCGTGGACCAGCGCTCCACGAGGTCCGCCGGGCAGGCCTCCCCGCCCACGAGGATGCTGCGGATGCCGGGCAGGTCGTGCTCGAGGGTGGCCAGGACGGTCGGCACGCAGTACAGCACGGAGATCTCCGTGCGCTGCAGGAACTCGGCCAGGCCCTGGCCCAGCCGGGCGTCGTCCGTGGGGCCGGCCACCAGGGCGGCGCCGACGGCCCAGGTGGGCCAGATCTCCTCGATGGAGAAGTCGAAGGCGATGGTCATGCCCTGGTAGACCCGGTCCTCGGGACGGACGTCGTAGACCTCGGGCACGATCTCGATGAAGTTGCAGATGCTCGAGTGCGCGACCTCCACACCCTTGGGGCGCCCGGTCGAGCCCGAGGTGTAGATGATGTAGCAGGTGGGGTCGCCCTCGTGGCGGACCTCCGGCCGGTGGGCGGGCGCCGCGTCGAGCTCATGGTCGATCCGCCCGACGTCGACGACGTCGGCAGCGGCGTCCTCGACCAGGGGCACGAGCTCCGCCGAGGTGAGCAGCAGGGCCAGGTCCGAGTCCTCGGCGATGAACTGCACGCGGTCGGCGGGCAGGTTCGGGTCGATCGGGACGAACGTGGCGCCCGTCTTGAGGACGGCCAGCAGCGACGCGTACAGCATCGTGGAGCGCTGGAGGAGGATGCCCACGCGGTCCCCGGCGGCGAGACCGTAGCTCGCGATCAGGTGGGCCATGCGGTTGGCCAGCTCGTCCAGCTCCGCGTACGTGTAGGTCTGGCCGTCGGCGTGCAGGGCCTGGGCGTGGGGCGTGCGGTCGCAGCTGCGCTCGAAGAAGTGGTGGAGCCGGCTCGGCCTCGTCCCGGCGCCCCGGGCCTCCCGTGCCGGGGAGTCCGGCCTCGGCCGCGCTCCGGCGGCGCCCCCCTTCACCGCAGCCTCGCCCCACAGCACTCGCTCTGCCGACGACCCCCCGTCGCGGCGGTGTGAGCGTTGTGGTGCTGAGGTCATGTCCAACTCCTTTCGATGCGCGGACACCGGTGTTACCGGCAGGTCCGTTCTACGCAGGGGGTTGTTATGCCTTCCTCACGCCGCCGTCACCGCGGCGTTATCGGTGCGTCATCGCCGAGTCGATCCCGGGCGCCGGCGGGGCGCACCGGGCAGGGGCGCGGGCCAGACGTGGGCGAGATCACAGGGCGTGGCCCCGTCCGGAGGGTCGTTTTCGACTGCAATCGCGCGGTTCCCGGACCGGGGAGCGCCGGCGGGAGCGCGTCGCGGCGCGCGCCGAGCCCGGCGCGCGCGTCATCGGGCCTCCCCGGCGGGCACGGCCCCCGGGGGAGAAAAAGGCCCACCGTGTTACCTTTCGTGAATGCTCGGGCGGTCGCGCGGGCACGCGGCGGTCCCGTCCGGGGCGGGGCCCGTCCGGCCCTGTCCCCCTCGCCGGAGCCGTGCGGTGGGCCGTGCGGTGAGCCGTGCGGTGGGCCGTGCGGTGGGCCGTGGTCAGCCGGCCGGGGAGCGGGGAGCGGGCCGGCTGAGCTCGGCGAGGTCGGCCACCGCGGTCGCGCCCACGACGGGGATCCTCGTGGGCCCGCGCTGGCGGCGCCGGTCAGGCGGCCGCGCGGCCCGTCCGGCCGGGCCAGCCCGGCGTCCGGAGCCGGCGCCGGAGCGTGCTGCCGGGCCGTGAGCCGGTGAACTCGCCCTCCGCGCCGCACGCCGCGACCCAGCCGGGGGCGTCCCCGCCGAGCACGTGGGCGGCGCGGGCGTAGGCCTGGGCCTCCACCGCGCTGCGCGCGGCCACCACGACACGGTCCCACGGGCTCTCCGCGGCGGCACCGGTGACCGGGTTGACCAGGGCGCTCCCCGGCCGGGGAAGCACGGCGAGACCGCGGTGGCCCGCCGCCAGGAGGCCGGCCCAGGCGGCGGCGTCCAGGGCCGGGTCCGGACCGGGCCCCGGGGCCGCGGCCAGGGCGGCGGCCCCGGCGGGAGGGCCGGCCACGGCCAGCACCCCGCCGGCGCGGGCGACGAGCCCGTGGCCGGGGAAGGCCTCGGCGAAGAGCTGGGCCGTGCGGTCCGCGGCCCAGGCGTCGGCGACCTCGGCGAGGTCCAGGACGGTGCCCCGCCGCATCCGCAGGCGGCGGGCGGGCAGGTCGAGGTCCAGGTGGGCGATCCCCGGGGCCGGGCGGGCCGGCAGGCCGTCCTGGGCACGCCAGGCGGCGTCGCCGGTGGTGGGGTCGACCAGCCCGCTGGTGAGGCGGGTGGCCTGCAGCGCGGCGGCGAGGACCTGTGCGAGCACGGGACCGACGACCACGTCGACGTCCTCGTGCTCGGCGAAGCGGTTCAGCAGGGACAGCTCCGAGTCGATGCGCTCGGGCGCCACGGCCGCGGAGACCTCGCGGTGGACGCGCTCGGCCAGCCGCCGGGCCTCCTCCTGGAGGTCCGGGGCCGGGGCGCGGACGGTGTCCGGGCTCGGCGCCCCGGGCGGGGTGGGGGTGGACATGGCCGTCTCCTGGCGGTCTCGTGTCGGCGCGTGTCGGAGGACGCGCAAGGCCCTGCGGGACAACGGGCAGGTGGTGCCGAGCATACGCGCGACGGGGACCCTCCGGACGGTGACGTGACCGCTCGTTACCTGACCGTCATCGCGGCGGGCCGGGGCCGCCGCGGCCCGGCCCCCGGCACCGGCGCGCCGTCGGGGATCCCGGCGCCACCGTCCCGCCCGCCGGCCGCCGCGGTCCAGCGCAGCACGTCGGCCGGGCGGTTGGAGGTCAGCTGCTGGACGCCCAGGGCGCGGCACAGGTCCACGTCCCGCGCCGTGTCGATCGTCCAGGCCCGCAGCACGCGTCCGTCGGCGGCCCACCGGCGCACCAGGTCCGGCCGGGCGCGGACGAAGTCGATGCCGGGCCCCACGATGTCCACGAGCCCGGCCGCGATGACGGGCAGCGCCGGGGGCACCACGAGCCGCATCCCGGCGTGCAGCACGGCGGCGGCGGTGCGGTTCACGCGCAGGCTCTCCCGGACCGTGCGGCGGGTGGTGGTCTCCACCAGCTGGCACACGTGCCGGGCGGGCACCGTCTCGAGGAGGTGGCGGACGGCGTCGGGGTGGAAGCTCATCAGCGAGATCGTGACCTGGCCCAGTCGGCCGGTCTCGGGGTCCCACCCCTCGCGCATCAGCACGTTCAGGACCTCCTCCTCGAGCTGGTGGCCGTACGGGCTGGGGTGCTTGGTCTCCACGGCCAGGCCCACGGGCCGGCCGGCCCCGCGCAGCAGGTCCAGCAGCTCCGGCAGGGTCAGCAGCTGGCGGTCGCGGGACCCGTGGCCCGGCGGGATCGGCACGCCCTTCCAGGACACCCAGTCGAGGCGGCGCAGCTCGGCGAGCGTGCGCGCCGAGACGGGTCCGCGGCCGTCGCTCGTGCGCCCGAGCTGGGCGTCGTGGTGGAGGACGAGGTGGCGGTCCCGGGTCAGGTGGACGTCGCACTCCACGCCGTCCGCCCCGTCCAGCAGCGCCTGGACGTAGGCGGCCCGGGTGTGCTCCGGATAGGCGGCGCTGGATCCCCGGTGGGCGTAGACGATCGGTCGCACGGCGCTCCCTCGGCTCCTGGCGGGGCGGTGGCCCCGCTCCCGGCGCCAGAGTAGGGAGGCGCGGTGAACGGGTCACCACGTCCGGGCGGATGCGTCGTGAACGACGACGACGCCCCGCCGGAGGGCGGGGCGTCGTCGGAGCGGGGACCGGTGCGGCGGCTACTTCCCGCCGGAGATCTCGCCGTGGGCGGCCGTGTCCGGGGTGCCGTCCTCGCCGCCGAACCGGGGGGCCCGCTCGGAGAGGGCGAGCTCGGCCGGGAAGGTGGCGGGCAGCGGCCCGAACGCCTCGTGGGTCGCGGTGATGACCTGCTTGGACATGGCCAGGTTCGCGCCCCCGCCGACGATCGCGCCGACGCCGAACGGCAGGGCCCGGCCGAACACGGCTCCGGTCTGCCGGAGCAGGAAGCGCTTGACGAACATGTTGCGGATGACCCGGCTGACGTCGAAGGTCTTCGAGTCGTCCTTGCCCATCATCAGGCCCCAGGACGACACCATGCCCTTGCCCTTGGTGCCGCTGGCCAGGATCTGGTTCATGACCTGCCGGCCGTCCTCGCCGAGCATGAGGGCCATGACCATGGTGCGGGTCTTCTCGGGGTCCTCGGTGTGCACCCCGTGCAGCTCGGCGATGGCCTGGGCGTAGAGGGCGGTGGCCTCGAGGTAGCCGACCACCGCGAAGGAGGACAGCCCCAGGGAGGCGACGGTGCCGACGCCGGGGACCACCGCGGTGGCGCCGACCGCGCCGCCCTCGACGGTGACGGAGCGGACGTAGATCTTCTCCAGGCGCCGGGCCAGCTGCTCGGGCGTCTCGTCGGGGTACTTGGCGCGCACCTTCTTCACGAACGCGAGCACGACCGGGCGCTGGGCGCGCAGGACGGTGTCCAGGAACTTGTTCATGGCCGGCTTGGGCTTGCCGTGCTCGTCGAAGGCCGAGCTCAGGGGGTTCAGGTCCATGGGGTGCTCTCCTCGTGGAATGCCGGGACGGTGGTCTGCGGCCCACTATATGCACAGCCCACTGAGCAGGAGCCGGGATTCGCCGACGGCGGAGGTGCGGACCCTCAGTCCCCCGGCAGCAGGGAGACCGAGGGGTCGACCCGCTGGAAGGAGTCCGGGAACTCGGCGCGCAGCCGGACGAGCTCGCGGGCGAAGGCGTCCAGGTCCCGGTCCTCCTGGCTCACCGGGTGCCACTGCCGGGCGGGCAGGGCGTGGCCGGCGTCGTCGAGGGCGACCATGACCATGAGGCAGTTGGTCGTCAGCTGGAGCTCGCCGGTGGCGGGGTCCCCGGACCAGCAGTTGACGGAGATGTGCAGGCCGCGGGCCGCGGTGTGGATCAGCCGCGCCCGGACCTCCACGAGGTGGCCGATGTGCATGGGCCGGTAGAAGCGGACCCCGCCCGCGTACACGGCGATGACCGGGCGCCCGGCCCACCGGGACCCGCACACGAACGCGGCCTCGTCGATCCAGCGCATGGCCGTGCCGCCGTGCACCTTCCCGCCCCAGTTGATGTCCGTGGGGGCGGCGAGGAAGCGCAGCACCGTCTCCTCGGCCGTGCCCTCGTCGGTGTACTTCTGCTCCGCCATCAGCGCCTCGATGCTGTTGCGCAGCTCGATCCGCCGCTTCGTCACCGCCTGCTGCCGGCGCTCGTGCTCGGTCTCGGGCGTCCACTGCGGGACCGGGGTGGGGCGGCCGTCCCCGTCGACGGCCACCATGATGATCAGGCAGGTGTCCCGCAGGGTGACCCCCTGCTCGCGCGGGTCCGCGGAGGCCACCTCGACCCGGATGTGCATCGAGGAGCGGCCGGTGTGCACGATCTTCGCGGCGACCTCGACCATGTCCCCCACGCTGACCGGGCGGTCGAAGTGGATGTTGCCCACGTAGGCGGTGACGCAGTAGGCCCGCGACCAGCCGACGGCGCACGCGTACGCGGCCTTGTCGATCCACTCCAGCACGCGCCCGCCGTCCACGGTGCCGGTGCGCCCGGCGTCGGTCGGGGCGGCGAGGAAGCGGAGCACAGCGGTGTCACGGGCGGCCATGGCACCAGTGTGGCACGGCCGCCCCGGGCCGGGGCTCACCGGGTGAACGGCGCCCAGGCGTTGAGCCGGCGGAGCATGTCCGACTTCTTGTGCGCGTGCCCCTCCATGCGCACCAGGATGTCGTCGAGCGCCTCGATCGCGTCCACCACGAACGGCCCCTTGTTGAGCATCACGCACTCGGCGCGCTGGCCCATCGCCGCGTCGGTGACCTCGGCCCGGGAGGGCAGGCCCTTCTTGGCCAGCGACTCGAGCACCTGGGTGGCCCACACGACCGGGACGTGCCCGGCCTCGCACAGCCACAGGATCTCCTCCTGCACCTCGGCGAGCCGTTCGAAGCCGGCCTCGACCGCGAGGTCCCCGCGGGCGATCATCACGCCCACGTCCTGCCAGCGCATCGCCTCCAGGAGCATCAGCGGCAGCGCCTGGAAGCCGCCCACCGTCTCGATCTTGAGGGTGATGTCCAGCTCGCGGCGGCCGACGGCCTCCAGCTCCTCCAGCAGGTTGGTCACGTCCTGGCGCGAGCGCACGAAGGACATGTTGACGGCGTCGGCGTGCTCGGCCACGAAGGGCAGGTGCGCGCGGTCCTCGTCGGTGAGCGCCGAGATCCGCAGGTCGGTCTCGGGCAGGTTGATGCCCTTCCGCGCCCGCAGCTTCGCGCCGCCGGGAGCGGCCTGCAGCACCGCGAGCTCGATCTCCTCGGGGGACACGGCGGTGATCCGGCACCGGATCTTCCCGTCGTCGAGCCACACGGGCTGCCCCTCCCGGGCGTCGGTGAAGGCCTCGGGCAGCGAGCAGCCGATCCGGTGCGGCCCCTGCGCCCGGACCGGGGCGGGGGCCATGTCACGGGTCAGCACGAGCACGTCACCGGTGCGCACGCGCAGGAACTGCTCGACCGCGGGCAGCTCGCCGAGCACGCCCTCGGTGCCGTCCTCCGCCTCGACGGCCAGGCCCGTGGCGAAGTACACGGTCTTGGAGCACTCCACCAGCACGCCCGGACCGGTCGCCTCCAGCACCCGCAGCGTCCGCCCGGAGCCGCGCGCGTCCTTCAGCCGCAGCCTCTCCCCCGGCACGCGCGCCGCGGTCCAGGCGGGGTCGGCCACGGGAACGGCCGGGGCGTCGTCGTCCACCCCCGGGTCCGGGTCCCCCAGCCAGAGGCGGGCCGGTGCGGTGACCCGGCCGCGGCTGTCCCGGACCGGCTTGATCTTCTCGACCTGCGGGCCCGGCTCGACCGGCCCGGTGCGCAGCTTGGGCCCGGCGAGGTCCATCGCCACGCGCACCTCGTGCCCGGTCGCGCGCTCGGCCGCCCGCACGTGCCCGATCATGGCCTCCCACTGCTCGGGGCCGTCGTGCGCGCAGTTGATCCGGGCCACGTCCATCCCGGCGCGGACCATGGACTCGACGAGACGACGGTCCCCGGCCGCCTCCGAGGGCAGGGTCACCATGATGCGGGTGCGCCGGTCCTCGCGGCCCGGTCCCAGCAGGGCGGCGGTGTTGCGGCGCAGGACCTCGGTCCCGGGCAGCTCGGGCTCCTCGAGGGGGACCCCGGGGTCGGGGGCGGCGAAGGCCTCGTCGGTGCGGGCCGCGAGCACCTGCAGGGTCTCCACCACGGCGGTCAGGTGCGTCATGACGCCCGCCTCCATCCGCCCGAGCGAGGACACGCCCAGACGGCTGAGGTCCCGCTGCAGGTCCCGGACGTCCTGGCTGCGCACGGCCACGTAGTCCACGAGGTTCAGGGCGGAGCGGCGGTGGCGGGGGGTCACCCGCTCCAGCTCCGGCACCGCGGCGCGGCGGGCCGCGGCGACCACCTCGACGAGGGCGAGGAGGCGGTCGAGCAGCTCCGCGGCGCGCTCCTGCCGGGCGGTCATCGCCGGCCCCCGGGGACCACGTCGACCCACACGGGGCGGTGGTCGGAGGTCGGGAACGGGTGCTCGCCGGTCAGCTCGGCGCCGGGCTCGCCGGGGACGGGCCAGAACACCCCGGCGCCGGTGACCCGCAGGTTCCGCGAGGGCAGCACGTAGTCGGCGCGCAGGTTGCCGGGGGCGGGGTCGTCGGCGAAGTCCGCGGTGTCGTGGGCGGGGTCGGAGCGGTGGGCGAGGTTCGCCCCGCCCTGCCGGGCGGCGGCCTCGGGGCCGCCGGCGGAGGCGGGCAGGGGGTCCTGCACGCGCGGGTGCTCCAGGAGCTGCTGGATCGCCCCGGGCCACGAGTCGCCGTCGAGGGGGTCCGCGTTCTGGTCGCCCATCACCACGAAGCGCTCCCCCGGCCGCAGCCCGCCGCGCACCCCCTCGTCGTCGTAGACGTACGACGACGCGGCGGGGCCGCGCACGTAGTCGGCCCAGAACCGGATCTCGTCGGCGTTGCGCCGGCCGTTGCGGTCCTCGGGCCCGTCGAAGGTCGGCGGGGTCGGGTGGGACGCCAGCACGTGCACCGTCGTGCTCCCGATGCGCACCGGAACGTCCCAGTGGGACTTGCTGGACAGCCGCAGCTGCTCCGCGTGCCCGGGGGCGTAGTGCTCCGCGGGCAGGCGGCTGCCGGGCATGTCCGCCCACCGGAAGTCCCGGAAGGTGCGGATCCCGTCGGTGTCGAGCGGGTGCTTCGAGTAGAGGACCATGCCGTACTGGCCGGGGAAGAGCCCGAAGCCCCACGCGTCGTCGGGCCCGCCCACGACCCCGTCCCGGTTCAGGTCCAGCCCCGAGGGCTCCCCCGTGTTCACCGGGGCGGTGTAGACGTACGGGTAGTGCACGGGGTCCTGGCCGCGCTGCGGGACCTCCAGGTAGTTCGTGCGGAACAGCTCCGCCGAGCGGCCCGCCGCGTCGTGGTCGAACTCGTTGAGGAGCAGCACGTCCGGGGCGGTCCGCTGGACCACCTCGGCCACCGCCCGCGCCTGGGCGTCGCCCGGGGTGGCGAGGTCCTGCTGCAGCTGCCCCGGGGACGCGCGGTTGAGGGACGCGTTGTACGTCATGAAGCGCACCGGGTCCTGTGCCGCCACGGCCTGCTCCCTCCCGTGCCCGGGGGCCCGGTCGTGGCCCTGCGCCCGGGCCGGGCCCTCTCCGGCGGCGGCCGGGAGGCCGGCGCCCATCAGGAGCGCCGCGAGCCCCACCGCCGCCGTCGATCTGCTCGGTCCCAATGATCCTCCTCGTCCGCCCGGCTGTCAGCGACGACCGTAGCGGGTCCGGGCGAACAGCGGTTGAACGGAGGTCGGCTCAGGCGGCGCGGGCGACGGGTGACCGGCGCAGGCGGTAGCCGTGGACCGGGACGAGCCGGCGGGCGCCGGTCCCCGCCTCCAGGATCCAGAGCAGGCCCAGGTGCGGGGCGGACTGGCCCACGGTGCCCACGTGGCAGCGGGTGCCCTGCTCCCACACCTCGATCCGGTCACCGGGCCGGATCAGGGCCGGGTCCCGGACCCAGGTCTCGTCGGCCGGGTTCGCGCCGACCGGGTTCGCGCCGACCGGGTTCGCGCCGACCGGGTTCGCGCCGACCGGGTTCGCCTCGGCCGGGTTGGCGTCGGCCGGGTTGGCGTCGGCCGGAGACGCGACGGGGACGGCGCCGACGGGGACGGTGCCGGCGGGGGCGGTGTCGAGGGTGGAGCCGGCGGGGATGGTGTGGCCGGCGGGGGCGGGAAGAGCGGTCATGGGGCACGTCCTCTCGGGGCCCGGCCCTGTGGGAGCCGGGGCCGTCGACTGCGGTTTCGTCGGACGTCCCCAGGATCGTCCGCCGATGTGGCCGGGACGTTTCGGTCCGGTTGACGGGCCGTGCCGCCACGCCGGGAGGCCTGTGAGATCGGCCACGGGCCGTTAGGCTCGTGCGGACACCGCGCCCGTCCCCGGCGCCGGCCCGCCACCGGAAGGACCCACCGTGAGCAGCTCGCAGAACACCGGTCCCGAGAGGACCAGCTCGGAGAGGACCAGCTCGGAGAGGACCGACCCGCAGAGGATCAACTCGGAGAACATCAGGACCTACGTGGAGCGCATGGCCTCGGACGCGCCCGCCCCCGGCGGCGGCGCCGCCGGGGCGCTGCAGGCGGCGCTGGGCGCGGCCCTGCTCGCGATGTCCGCGCGGTACTCCACCGGCTCGGAGCACGCGGCGGACGCGGCCGCCCGCGCCGAGGAGCTGATCCCGGCCGCGCTGCGGCTCGCCGACGCGGACGCGGAGGCCTTCGGGGAGCTCTCCGCGGCGTTCGGGCTGCCCCGGGACACCGACGAGCAGCGGGCCGCCCGGTCGCGGGCGGTGCAGGAGGCCACCGCGGGTGCGGCCCGGCCGCCGCAGGAGCTGATCGGCGTGGGCGCGGACGTCCTGGGCCTGGCCCGGGAGCTGAACGGCTGGTGCAACCCCAACGTGCTCAGCGACGTCGCGGCGGCCGTGGAGGCCGCCCGCGCCGCCGTCGCGACCGCGCTGGTCACCCTGGAGATCAACGTCCGGTCGCTGAAGGACGAGGCCGTGGTGGAGCAGCTGCGGGCGGAGGTGGCCCGCGGCGAGCGGGCCGTCGAGGACGCCGCGGAGCTCAGCCGGCGGATCCGGGAGCGGGTTCAGGACTGAGCGCGGGCCGGCGCACCCCGAAGGACCCGGCCACCGCCAGCAGCGAGATGATCCCGCCGCACAGGAAGGCGCTGCGCACGCCGGCCTCGGTGGCCTCGGGCCCCGAGGCCCCGGCGGCCGCGGCGCCGGCGGCTCCCAGGGTCAGGACGGTGACGAACAGGGCCGTGCCCGCGGCCCCCGCCACCTGCTGCAGGGTGCCCACCATGGCGGAGCCGTGCGAGTACAGCCGCTCCGGCAGGGAGCCCAGGCCCGCGGTGAACAGCGGGGTGAACATCAGGGCCAGGCCCGTGCTGAGCACCACGTGGGCGAGCAGCACCATCGGCACCGGCGTGGCCGCCGAGGTGGACGCCAGGTACCACAGGGACCCGCTCAGCAGGACCGAGCCCGGCACCAGCAGCACGGTGGGGCCCGAGCGGTCGTAGACCCGCCCGACGACGGGCGCGAGCAGGCCCATGACGAGCCCGCCGGGCAGCAGCAGCAGGCCCGTGCCCAGGGGGTCGAGGCCGTGCACGGTCTGCAGGTAGATGGGCAGCACGATCAGCGTGCCGAAGAGGGCCATCATGCTGACGGAGAGCACCGCCGTGGACGCGGTGAACACCCGGGACCGGAACGTCCGCAGGTCCAGCAGGGCCCGGTCCGCGCGCTGCAGCCGGGTCTGGCGCCGCACGAACACGGCCAGTGCCGCCAGCCCCGCGGCCAGGGGGGCCCACGCCGGGACGGCGGCCTCCCCGCCCTCGCCGAGCGTGCTCAGGCCGTAGACCAGCCCGCCGAAGCCCAGCGCCGAGAGCGCCACGGAGACCACGTCCAGCGGCGCCGGGCGGGGCTCGGTGACGTTCTGCATCCGCCACGCGCCCAGCAGCAGGGAGCCCACCGCGATGGGCAGCACCAGGATGAACATCCACCGCCACTCGAGCACGCTGAGGATGACGCCCGAGATGGTCGGTCCCACGGCGGGGGCCACCGAGATGACGATGGAGATGTTGCCCATGACCCGCCCGCGACCGGCCGGCGGCACCAGGGTCAGGACCGTGGTCATCAGCAGCGGCATCATGATGGCGGTGCCGCAGGCCTGCACCACCCGACCGGCGAGCAGGGTCCCGAACCCGGGCGCGGCCGCGCAGACGAGCGTGCCGAGGCTGAACAGGGTCATGGCGGTCAGGAACACGGGGCGGGTGTGCAGGCGCTGGAGCAGGAACCCCGTCACCGGGATGACCACGGCCATGGTGAGCATGAAGGCGGTGGTCAGCCACTGGCCGGCGACCGCCGTGACGGAGAGGTCGGCCATGAGGCGGGGCAGGGCCACGCCCATGATCGTCTCGTTGAGGATCACCACGAACGTGGAGACGAGCAGCAGCCCGATGACCAGGCGGTTGCGGGCGGAGTGGTCGGTGCCCGCGGCGGCGGCACCGGTGTCCGGGACGCCGGCGGTGGGGGCGGGGGCGGGGGCCGGCGTGGTCTCGGACACGGGGACGTCGGGGCTCATGGGCGGGGGATCCTTCGGGACGCAGCAGGGGTACACCGGTGCAGCCGCCCCACGCCCCGGTTCATTCCCGCCGGGGACGTGACAATGGGCTCATGCGCAGATATCTCAAGGACGCCGGCGTGCACGCCGAGATCATCCCGGACGGCTTCACCGAGGGCGGGTTCGTCCTGTCCATCGGCGGGGCCGAGCAGTCCCACGTGAACCTCGCCCACCCGGAGGAGATCTTCTACGAGTACCTGCGGCGGATCGCCAACGTCGTCGACGTCGTGGCGGCGCCGGGCGCGCCGGTCACCGCGGTGCACCTGGGCGCCGGGGCGCTGACCCTGGCCCGGTACGTGGCGGCGACCCGGCCCGGATCGCCGCAGGCGGCCGTGGAGCTGGAGCGGGAGCTGCCCGCGTTCGTGCTCGAGGCGCTGCCCCTGCCCGCGGGGGCGGAGGTGCGCGTGGTCGTCGACGACGCCCGGGCCGCGCTGCCGCAGGTCGTGGCCCCCGGGACCGCCGACCTGGTGGTCCTCGACGTCTTCTCGGGCCGGGACGCCCCCGGGCACCTCACGCAGCCGTCCTTCTACGCCGAGGCCGCCGGGCTGCTGGCGCCGGGCGGCGTGCTCGTCGTGAACGTGGGCGACGACCCCGGGCTGGGCTTCTTCGCCGGCCAGGCCCGGGCCGTGCGCTCGGCGTTCGCGGACGTGTGGTGCCTGGCCGAGGAGCGGCTGCTCACCGGCCGCTACCCGGGCAACCTGGTCCTCGTGGCCGGCCGCCGCCCGCTGCCCCGGGAGTGGGCGGACGCCTTCGCGGCGGCCGGGCCGCACCCGGCGGGGGTGCTGGACGGGCTGGGCCTGGAGGAACTGCTCGCCCGCCTGTAGCCTGGCTCACACCGCCGAGCCGAGGAGCGCGCCGTGAGCAGCACCGACCACACCGTGCAGGGCCCCGCCGGGGGCGGCACCGCGGGCAGCGCCGCGGACAGCGCCGTCCTGGAGTCCTCCCCCGCCGTCGAGGGCGAGACCTTCTCCCGTGTGGCCCTGACCCCGGCCGCCGTGGAGCTGCTCGGGACGCTGCGGGAGCGGCACGGGCGGCTGATGTTCCACCAGTCCGGCGGGTGCTGCGACGGGTCGGCGCCCATGTGCTATCCGGCCGGGGACTTCCTCACCGGTCCGGCGGACGTGCTCCTGGGCGTGTTCCGGCTGCCCGGCGACCCGGCCACGGCCGAGCTGGAGTTCTGGATGTCCCAGGAGCAGTTCGAGTACTGGAAGCACACCCTGCTCACGGTGGACGTGGTGGTGGGCCGGGGCTCGGGCTTCTCGGTGGAGGCCCCGGAGGGCAAGCGGTTCCTCATCCGCTCCGCGCTCATGCCGGACCCGGTCGCCCCCTGAGCCGGCCCTGCTCGTCGAAGGACGGGCCCCGGTCGTGGACCGGGAAGGTGGCGAAGGCCGGGACCTCGTAGGGGTGGGCCCCGGCCATCGCCCGCAGCACGCGCTCGCGCTCGGCCGCCGGGTAGAGGGTCTCGATCCGGACCTCGTCGACCTGCTCCGGCCTCCCGACCTCCCCGATCGCGGGCTCGGCCCCGGGCAGCGGCGTGAAGCGGCCGGTCCCGGGGCTGACGAAGGCCACGTGGGAGTAGTGACCGGCGCGGCCGGCCCCGGCGTCGCCGAGGGCCTGCAGGACCTGCTCCGCGTGCGTGGCGGGGACGTAGACGACCAGGCAGTGCTGCTCGGCGCTCGGGGGCTCAGGAGTCATGGGGCGCGCACACCTCCGGCTCGACGTGGTCGGCGGGCTCCAGCTGGATGGTGGAGTGCTGGACGGAGACGGGGAAGTGCTCGGCCACGCAGCGCTGGATCCGGCCCAGGGCCTCGGCCGATCCGCCCGCGTAGAAGTACTCCTCCTCGAGCACCACGTGGGCGGTGAGCACGGGCAGGTCCGAGGAGATCCGGGAGGCGTGCAGGTCGTGGACCTCCACCACGTGGGGCAGGCCGAGGATGTGCCCGCGGACGTCGGCGAGGTCGAGGCCGGGGGGCGCGCTCTCCAGCAGCACGGACAGGGACTCCGTGAGCAGCCGGATGGTGCGGGGCACGATGAGCAGCCCGATGAGCAGGGCCACGACGGCGTCCGCCTGCACCCAGCCGGTGAGCGTGATGACCACGGCCGACACGATCACCGCCACGGATCCCAGCGCGTCGTTGAGCACCTCGAGCATCGCCGCCCGCAGGTTGAGGTTGGAGCGGCGGCCCCCGAAGAGCACGACCATCGCCACGAGGTTGCCCAGCAGCCCCAGCACGCCGAAGACGACCAGCTCGGCGGAGGCCACCGGCTGCGGCTCGACGAAGCGGCGCACCCCCTCCACCAGCACGAACAGCCCCACGGCCAGCAGCACCCCCGCCTGCAGGGCCGCGGCCACGATCTCCGCGCGCCGCCAGCCCCACGTGCGCCGGGCGGTCGGCGGGCGCAGGCTCAGCTGCGCGGCGACCAGCGCCAGCAGCAGCCCCCCGGCGTCGGTGAGCACGTGCGCGGTGTCGAGGAGCAGGGCCAGGGACCCGGTCCACAGCGCACCGGCGAGCTGCACGACGAACAGGGCGGCCGTGATGCCGAACGCGGTGGCGATCCGCCACCGGTCGGTGCCGGGCCCGGCGTGCGAGTGCCCGGGCCCGTGGTCGTGCCCGTCCGCCGCGCGCCCGCGGACTCCGGTGTGTTCGTGCGCCATGCCTCCATCGTAGAACGGCGGGGACGTGCCTTCGCCGCGCCGCGGCGGGGCCGGCGGACGGGCGGGCTCAGCCCGTGACGAAGGCGCTGAACTCGCCGGTGGCCGGGCCGTAGTGCGAGTCCACCTTCATGACCGCGCCGGGCGCCTCGCGGCCGTGCAGGGCCTGCAGCAGGTCCCGCACCGCCCGCCGGGGGCCCTCGGCGATGATGCCCACGGTGCCGTCGGTGTTGTTGACGGCCGAGCCGACCAGATCCAGCTCCTCGGCCCGCTGCGCGGTCCACCAGCGGAAGCCGACGCCCTGCACGGCGCCGTGCACCACCGCGGTGAGCCGCAGCGGCTCGTCGAGGTCCAGCTCGTCCGGGTCCCGGTCCGCGGAGGCGCCCTGGTGGATCGGCGGCAGGCTCACAGGTCCACCACCGTGGACTCGCCGGGGTCGATCTGCTCGCCGGTGGCCCGGGCCTTCGCCCAGCGCAGGGCGGTGGCCACCGTTCCCGGACCGCGCCAGTGCTCGGCGGTCTCGGTGCGCACGCGCAGCACGACCAGACCGGGGGTCGAGGGCCCGTCCGGGTAGTAGGCCCTCAGCGCGTCCGACCACAGCCCCTCGATCACCGCCGGGTCCTCGACCACCTCGGCGGCGCCGGAGATCGACACCCACTCGTGGTCGCCCACGAAGGCGACGTTGACGGCGTCGTTGGCCCGCACGTCCCGGACGGCGGAGGTGTCCCGGCTCGTGAAGAAGTCCAGGTCCTCCCCGGGGGCGACGTCGACCACGGTCATGGGCCGGCTGACGAGCTTGCCGGTGGGCTCCCGGGTGCCGAGCATGCCCACGCGGGTGCGGTTCACGAACTCGACGATGTGCTGGATGTCATCCTGGTGCGTGCTCATGAGCTCAGCGTAGGGAACGACCGCGCTCCGGGGCACGGCCGGGCGCGGGAGTTCTTCGTGGGCGGAACCGTGTGTCGGCCGCCGGACGGCCCGGGCGGCCGGCGCACGGTGCCGACGGCCCGGTGCGCGCCCCGGGGTGCCGTCCCGGGGTGCCCGCGCGACGAGGGGCGGCGCCGGGACCCGCACGGGTCCCGGCGCCGCCCCTCGTCCGGACGGGCTCAGCCGCTCAGGCCACCACCTCGAGGGCGTCGGAGATCAGCGTGTCCCCGTCGGAGAAGTCGATCTTCTTGCCCACGGTGGAGGGGTCGTCCAGCACGGCTCCGACCACCAGGGCCACGTTGGCGCGGGAGGTCTTGCGCTCGCCGTCGCGCTCGCCCGTGGAGACGTCGATCTTGCCGCTGGCCTCGTCCTCGGTGAGGGCGCCGGGGCCCACGATGGTCCAGTCCAGCGCGGAGGCGCGCAGGTGGTCGTCGGCGTCGGCCTTGGCCTGGGCGTAGGCGTGGAAGGGGTCGTCCTCGGGGATGCCGTGGTCCTGGCCGGCCCCGAAGTAGGAGACCATCACGAAGCGCTTGGCGCCCGCCACCTCGGCGGCGTCCATCGCGCGGATCGCCGCGTCGCGGTCCACCGCGTAGGTGCGCTCGGGGCTGCCGCCGCCGGCGCCGGCGGTCCACACCACGGCGTCGTGGCCCTCGAGCAGGTCGGCGATCTGCGCGACCGACAGCTGCTCCACGTCGGCGACCACGGGGGTCGCCCCGGTGTTCTCGACGTCGTCCGTGTGGTCCGGGTTGCGGAAGATGCTCGTGACGTCGTTGCCGCCGGTCTTGAGCAGCTGGGAGAGGATGAGTGCGACCTTGCCGTGGCCGCCGATGATGGCTACGTGGGACATGGGGGTGCTCCTTACGGTGGGGAGGGAGTGCGTCGTCCTCCCCGACGCTAGCCGCGTCCGGGCCGCAGGGACACGGCTCACGCGCAGGGCGAAACCGGGAATGCGCGCAGGCCCCGCCGCCGCGGGGTTCCCGGCTCGGGTAGCCTCGGTGCGGCCCCCGTTCCCGACCGAAGGCTCCCCGTGCTGATCTTCCAGGTCCTGCTGTCCACGATCGCCCTGGTCCTGCTGGTCGCCGCGCTGCTCGACGGCGCGGCGACCCTCGCGCTCATCGCGGCGATGATGCTGATGATCGCGCTGTCCGGCGTGTTCATCGCCTACCGCCGGGAGAAGCACCTGGGCCGCCGCTGAGCCGGCCCGGGCGCGCCCCGGACGCCGGGCCGTGCCGGCGGGCCGGCCGCGGCTACTCGGCGGCGTCCTCGATGCCCGTCACCGCGGTGAGCAGGAGCACCGCGTCCTCCAGGGCCTCGACCGAGTGCCGCTCCACGGGCAGCACGTGCAGCTGCCCGGCCTCGAGCACCAGGTCCTCGCCGGAGGTGACGCGGATCCGTCCGTGCAGGATCTGGAGGCTGCCGGCGTACGGCGCGTTGTGCTCGGCCAGCACCGTGCCCTCCTTCAGGGCCACCAGCGTCTGGCGGAGCACCCTCTGGTGCAGCAGGCGCTCCGAGCTGCGGCCGTGGCCGTTGTGGCGGGCCTCGTTGAGGTGCTGCAGGGCGATCTCGTTCAGGTGCCGCATGGTTCTCCTCCTGGGTAGGTGATCCGGTCGCCGTCGACCACGGCGAAGTCCCGCAGCGTCGCGGGGGTCAGCGCGCCGGGGCCCATGATGTGCTGCACGTCGTGCCCGCGCACCAGCAGGGCCTCGGCCACGAGCGAGCGGTGGCAGCGCCACCACACGGCCTCCGCGCACATGATCGCGACGACACGGTCCTCGGCCAGCCGCTCCAGCTCCGCCAGCGCCGCCCGGAACTCCTCGGTCTGCATGTGGTCGGCGTAGCCGCGGAACGAGGCGTTGCGCCAGGCGGTGTTGACCGAGTCCTTCGACGGGCGGCGCAGCCCGCCCAGCCCCCGGCAGTGGGTGTGGCCGATCCCGGCGTGCGCCAGTGTGGCAGGCAGCCGGTCGAGGTCGAACTGCGGATTGGTCCGCGAGCGCGGCACCGTGCGGATGTCGACGACGTGCTGCACGCCGAACTCCTGCAGCAGCTCCACGAACTCCTCGGCGGAGCGGGTCGAGTGCCCCACGGTGTGGACGGTGTGCGCTGCCATGTCCCCACCCTACTGACCGCGCCCCGGGAGCCCTCCGAGGCCGACACGGCCGGTTCCGCGGCCGGTGGGCCGTGCGGCTCACGCCGCCGGTGGGGCGTGCGGCTCCGGCCGCCGCGGGGTCTCACGGCTCGCCGGGCCCGGCCTCGGTCCAGCGGGCCGAGCCGCCCGGGGTCCGCCGGCCCACGGCCGCCGGGGAGTTCCACGCGGCCGGGTCCACCACCGGGAAGCGGCGCCCCGTCACGGCGGCCGGGACGATCCGCACGAACCGGTCCTTGACCCCGGCCTGCCACGGGAACAGCGGCAGCTCCAGCGCGGCCATGAGCGCGTGGCCCCGCTCCACCTCCTCGGCGGGGCCCTTGAGGACCACGCTCCACGCCGTGGAGGTCGCCGGGTCGTGCCCGTCGACCTCGAAGGCCACCGGGGCGGCGGCCATCGCGGCGGCCGTCTTCGTGCCCGCCGCGGAGCGCAGGACCACCGACTCCCCGTCCACGGCGTAGTTGACGGGGAAGATCTCGGGCGCCCCGTCCACCACCGCGGCCAGCCGGCCGATCCCGGCCGTGCTGAGCAGCTGCCAGCAGGTCTCGGCCGGCAGCTCCTCCACGTCCTTGCGGTACCACTCCATCGCCGGCTCCTGACTCTCGCGTCCCTGCACGGCGCCCGTTCAGCGGCGCCTGCCCGCGGCCCTGCCCCGCGGTGCGTGCCTGTCCCCAACCTATGCCCGGGCGGGCGCGGAGGGAACGGCGTGGCGCACCGGCGGGGCGGAACGGGCAGGCGGAACGGGCGGGGAGTGCGAGAATGGCCGGCATGAGCGTGGTGATCGCGGGATGCGGAGACCTGGGCACGGAGATCGGGCTGCGGCTGGCCGAGCAGGGGCACGAGGTGCTGGGCCTGCGCCGCCGGGCGGAGCTGGTGCCCCCGCCCCTGGTGGGGGTGCCCGTGGACCTGAGCGCGGAGGTGCCCGAGCTGCCGGGCGACGTGGAGCTGCTGGTCGTGGCCACGGCCGCGGACGGGCGCACCCCGGAGGCCTACCGGGCCGCCTACCTCGACGGGCTGCGCCACCTGTTCGACGGGCTGCGCGCCGCGGGGGCGCTGCCCCGCCGCGCGCTGCTGGTCTCCTCGACCGCCGTGTGCGGGGACGCCGACGGCGCCGAGGTGACCGAGGACGATCCCCCGGCGCCCGCGACCCCCACCGCGCAGATCCTGCTGGAGGCCGAGGAGCTGTTCCACGAGCAGTTCCCGCACGGCACGGTCCTGCGGCTGTCGGGGATCTACGGGCCGGGCCGGACCCGGCTGATCGACAAGGTGCGCTCCGGGGACACGGCGGCCGGGGCCGCGTGGACCAACCGGATCCACCGCGACGACGCCGCCGCGGCCGCCGTGCACCTGCTGACCATGGAGGCCCAGCCGCTGACGCTGTACCTGGGCACGGACGACGAGCCCGTGCCCGAGCGGGAGGTCCTGGAGTTCCTGGCCCAGGAGCTCGGTGCCCCGCTGCCCGAGGACGTGCCGGAGGCCGACGCGCCGCGGCGGGGCTCGAAGCGGCTGTCCAACGCCCGGCTGCGGGCGTCCGGGGTGCAGCTGCGCTACCCCACCTACCGGGAGGGCTACCGGGCGGTGCTCGCCGGGGAGGGTTCGCGCCATCCCTGACCGGCGCCCACCCGCAGCACCACGTCCCGCACCTCGTAGGCGGCGATGAGCTCCACCCAGGAGACCCGGGGCGGGTGCGCGAACTCCAGCGGCAGCCGCAGCAGCCGCTGCAGGAAGATGTCGGTCTCCTGGATCGCGATGAACCCGCCCGGGCAGCGGTGGGCGCCGTCGCCGAAGGACATCACCTCGGGGCGCACGCCCTTCGGCCGGGGTCGCTCCGGGCACAGCCGCCGGGCGTCCTCCCCCAGCTCCTGCGGGTCCGCGTTGGCCTGCCGGACGTAGAGGTCCAGCAGCGCCCCCGCCGGCACCTCGTGGCGCTCCTCGCCGTCCTCCAGGACCAGGTCCTGGGTGGTACGGCGGTAGAGGTGGCCCACCACCGGCTCCAGGCGCAGGATCTCGTGCAGGATCCCGTGCCGGGCCGGTTCCTCGGCGGCGAGGTACTCCGCGCGGAGCGCGTCGTCCTCCAGCAGGTGCCAGGCCGCCACCGCGATGAACTCCCGGGTGGTGGCCATGCCCGCGGCGGCGTAGGTGAGGCACTCCACGAGGATCTCCCGGTCCGTGTACCCCTGCTGGAGCAGGTGCGAGATCACGTCCTCCCGCGGCTGCCTCCGCCGCGCCCGGACGGCCGGGCGCACGTCCCGGAACCGGAAGGCGCTCATCGCCCACAGCGGCCGCACGGAGCCGACGACGGCGCCCAGCCGCCCCGGGAGCCGGCGCTGCGGGGCACCGGAGGAGCCGGTGACGGGGCCGCTGAAGAAGCGCTCCAGGCGCCGGGACATCCCGTCGACGTCCGAGTTCGTCAGCCCCACCACCTGGGCGGCGACCTCCACCGAGTAGCGCAGCGTGACGGCGGAGAGCTCCGCCCCGCCGTCCTGCCGGATCCGTTCGACGAGCTCGTCGGCCCGCTCCTCCATCAGGTCCCGGTAGCGGCGGCGCACGGTGGCCGGGGTGAAGAACCTGGCGGTGGCGCTGCGCTGGCGCCGGTGCTCCGGGCCGTCCGCGTAGAGCACGGGCGGGTGGTCGCCGGTCAGGCCCTGCCGGGCGGTCTCGGCGCTGAACCCGGCCTGCACCGTGGCGTCGGCCTCCCGCAGCACCTGGCGCACCAGCGGCAGGGCACGGACGTGCCAGACGCCGTCGCGCACCTCCACCCGGGGCGTGGTCCGCTCCCCGGGCGGTGCGGTCCGGCGCCGGTCACCGTGCGGATCGCCGTGCGGATCTCCGTGCGGGACGGGGCAGCGGGCGTCGTGGTCGCTCATGGAGCCATGCTACCGGCGGGTGTGACGCCGCACACGGAAACAGCGGCCCGTCACATCCTGCGACCGAAGAGCCGGTCCGGGACGCCCTCCCTAGACTGGAGTGACCTGTCCCACACGCGACGTGCCGTCGAGGAGAGCACGGCCCACGCGCTCCGGACGCGCCGCGCCCAACCGCCCGGACCGGCCCAGGAGACGACCATGGCGACCTGTGACACCTGCGGCAACGACTACGACAAGGCCTTCACCGTCACCCAGGGCGAGCGCACCGGCACGTTCGACAGCTTCGAGTGCGCCGTCCACGCGATGGCCCCGGCCTGCGCCCACTGCGGCTGCCGCATCCTGGGCCACGGGGTCGAGGCCGGCGGCACGGTGTACTGCTGCGCGCACTGTGCGGAGCACTCCGGCGTCACGGGTCTCTCCGACCGGGTCTAGCGGGCCGGGGCCGCGCAGCACGCCCTCACCGGGTCCTCGCGGACCGCGCCACGGGCCTCGGCCGGGGACGCGGCGGGCACAGGCACCTGTTCGACCCCGCCGTCCACTTCTCCTGCTCCGGCGTCATCGCCGAGGGCTACTCCCCCGGCGCTCGGTGCCGCGTTCGCGTTCCGGCACCGCGGGACCGACGCGGTCGCCGTCGCGGTCGCCGTCGCGGTCACCGGCGCGGTCACCGGCGAAGGGGCCGCCAACCAGGGCGCGTTCCACGAGTCCCTCAACCTCGCCGCGCCGTGAAGGCTGCCGGTGGTCTTCGTGGTCGAGGACAACGAGTGGGGCATCCCCGTGGCCCGGATCGCCGCGGAGGCTACCGGGACGGTGGAGGCGGCCGTCGCGTTCGCCAAGGAGAGCCCGACCCCCGATACCGCCGATGTGCTGCAGCACGTCTGCGCCGAGGAGGACCGGATCGAGGCCGCGGTGCGGACGGTGCTGGGATGACCGACGTGCTCTTCCCGTCGCTGCACGAGAGCGACCCGGAGACCGAGGGCGTGCTCGCCACCTGGTTCGTCGCCGACGGCGACACCGTCGCGGCGGGGCAGCTGCTCGGCGAGGTGCAGGTGGACAGGTCGACGCAGAGGTCACCGCCCCGGCCGCCGGCACGATCGAGCTGCTGGTCGCCGAGGACGAGGCCGTCCGGCAGGGAGCCCCCGTCGCGCGGATCACCTGAGCACCGGGACGCGGCGGGCGGCTTCACGCGGAGCCACCCGCCCGGGAGGGCGCCTCAGATGTCGTCGTGAGAGGCGCGGACGACGACTTTGTGCATGGCCAGCCAGTGGAGCAGTCCGCCGAGGGCGGCGCCGGAGAGCCAGGCGAAGCCGCTGTACTGGGCCAACTGCGGCAGCCACACGGTGAGGACCGAGAACACGGCGGCGACGGCGAAGGCCACCACGGCGCGACGGTTCCAGCCACGGGTGAACCAGTAGCAGCCGCCGGGATCGGCCGAGTACAGGTCCTGCAGATTCAAGCGCTGCTTACGGACCAGGTAGTAGTCGGCGATGATGATGCCGTAGAGCGGGGCGAGGACGGCGCCGAGAGTGTCGACGAACTTGGGCAGACCGATGGTGGAGATCACGGCCACCCACAGGGCGCCGATGACGAACCCCGTGATCGCGGTGATCACCCCGGCGCGGCGGAAGGAGATTCTGGCCGGATCGATGTTCGACAGGGAGTAGGACGGCGGGATGAAGTTCGCGACGACGTTGATGCCGAGGGTGGCCACGAGGAAGGTGACCGCGGCCAGAACCGTCAGCGGCACGTTGTCGACCGCGGCGACGATGTCGGTGGGGTTGGTCAACGGCTCCCCCCGGCCGTCCTGGTAGAGCAGGTACGCACCGGCCGTGATGAAGACGGACAGGAACGTGAACAGCGCGAGGCTCAGCGGCAGGCCGGTGAAGTTCCCGAAGCGCATGGCGCGCTCGGTGCGGACGTTGCGGGCGAAGTCGCCGAAATTGATCACCACGGCCGCGAAGTAGGCGATCATCGTGCCCGTCACGCCCGCGAAGGCGGACACGGCGGCCCACCCGGTGACCTCCGAGCGGGAGAAGACCGTGGCGACGGCGCCCGGCAGCTCCGAGCCCAGCTGCGCCCAGATCGCCACGAGCAGGGCGATCATCACCAGGTAGACCGCCGGGCCTGCGATGTTGAGGAAATTGGCGATCCGCTCGATGCCGCCCAGGAACAGCGCGATCTGCAGGCCCGAGGCGACGACGTAGGAGATCCACGAGATCGCGTCCATGCCCAGGAACTGCGGGCCGCCGGGATTGCCGAGAACAGCGTTCAGGGCGAGCGCGATCGCCGTCGAGGCGAAGTACGTCTGCGCCCCGTACCAGAAGATGGCGACGACCGCGCGGACGATGGCCGGGAACTGGGCCCCACGCACTCCCATCGAGGCGCGGGCGAGCACGGGATAGGGGAAGCCGTACTTCACGCTGGGCCGGCCGCTGAGATCCACGAGGGTCTTCACGATGAAGCCAGCCAGGAGGATCGCGGCGAACACGAACCATCCGTTGATGCCGGCCGTGATGAACAAGCTCGCGGCCAAGGTGTAGCCGGCAAGGCTCTGGATGTCGTTGGACCAGACGTTGAAGATGGCGAACCAGCCCCACGTGCGGCGAGAGGCCGGCAACGGTGCCAGGTCCTCGTTGTACAGGGACGGGTCGGCCGTGTGGACGGCGAGAGCGGCATCCGAGAGGTCGTTGTTCCGGACAGTCATGGCTGCGTCACTTCCCCACACCGGGATTCGGCATAACTTTCGTATCACGGAAGAATCCTTCCGCCTCCAACGGTATGGTGCGCGTCACACCCCGTCAACGACGTACGGAACATTTCGGCAGCTCGTCCCGTGGCGACGCCTGACAGCCCCTTGGCAACGACATGCCGAGGGCGAGTGCGCCAGCGCCTGCATCGCGGGCCCCGGGGCCGACATGGGCGCGTTCCCCGGCACGGTTTTGATTACGCTCCGCCGACGGCTTCACCGGCGGCTGTGGGCCGACTCGCCCACAGGCCCAACGGCAGAGGCCGGGACGGCATCGACCGCCCCTCATACACTTGCAACGATCTGCTTTTGCACACGCCCCCGAGGAGCCGGACCGTGCCCGAAACCCTTCCGTCCGAAGCGATCCAGCGCGCCGCTCTGGCCATGGCCCGCACCCTCGGCCCCTGGGTCGGGAGCCACGCCCCCGAGCCGGGCGACCCCCAGTCATGGGTGGCGCAGGCACAGCGGGAGGACAGGCTCAACGGCCGGCCGGCTCGCAGGTACAGCCTGCACGACCCGCGCTTCCTGCTTCGCCTGCTGATCCAGGAGTGGCGGCAGTTCGACCACCAGGTCACCCCGCTGCACAGCAGCTACGCCCGGGAGCTGACGCACTGCCTGAACGTGTGCGCCCACGAGCCGCTGACTCTCACGGCGGCGGACGCCGAGCGGGCCGTCGACACCATGCGCCTGCTGCTGGAGAGCCTCGGCCTGGCCGAGTCGGGGGCACCGGCACGGCCGGCAGCCGTCGAGGCCGCCGACGAGCCCGAGGAGGCGGCCGAAGCCCCGGGCCCCCGGGCACCGTGGCCTCCTGCCGTGAACGTCCCGGAGCCCGTGGACGAGTCGGGGGCCGCGCACGAGGGGGTCCCCGCGGACCGGGACGACCTGCCGCCGGGCACCCGCGCGGCGACCGTGGCCGCCGGCCCGCTCACCGTCACGGTCCTGTTCCGGGAGGCGGTGAACTACGCGCTGGTCAACAACGGGGTCAGCCCGCTGCTGGAGATCCGCGTCCGCAACAGCGACCCGGCGGTGCCGCACGCGCTCGAGCAGCTGGTCCTCGTGCTCGACGACGCCGACGCCGAGGCGTCGATGGGCACTCCGCGCCGCTTCGACCGTCTGCTGGTCGCTCCGGCCGACGAGGTCCTGCTCGACGGCGCGGACCTCGCCTGGCCCCTGAGCCACACGGCCTTCGCGGCTCTCGACGAAGCCCGCACGGTCTCGCTGCGCATCAACGCGACCGTGGACGGCGAGGTGGCCACCGGGACCACGAGCGTGCGGCTGCTGGCGCGGGACGAGTGGTACGCCCGCTCGATCCCGGAGCTGCTCGCGGCGTTCATCACACCCAACGCGCCGGCGGTCCGGCAGATCCTCGACGGGGCCTCCGACCTGCTCGCAGAGCGCACCGGCAGCCCGTCCCTGGACGGGTACCAGAGCGGCCCCGAACGTGCGGTGGAGATCGGCCGGGCCCTCTACGACGCCCTGGCCGCCTTCGAGATCCGCTACATCGAGCCCCCGGCCTCCTTCGAGGCCACCGGGCAGAAGGTCCGGCCCGTGGAGCAGGTGCTCTCCGAGCGGTGGGGCACGTGCCTGGACCTCACGGTCGCCTACGCCGCTGCGCTGGAGCAGGCGGGTCTGCACCCGGTCGTCGTGCGCGTTCCCGGACATGCTTTCGCCGGGTTCCTCACGGCCGAGGCGCAGCTGCCGGAGCTCGCGCTCGCCGACCGCGGTGTCCTCCAGAACTTCGTCCGCGGCGGCCTGCTGCTGCCCGTGGAGACCACGGCGCTGGTGGCCGGCCAGGACATCGGTTTCGACGACGCCCGCCAGGCGACCGCCCGGCACTGGGGTCCCGACGGGGAGGTGCTGCACGTGCTCGACGTCGCGGCGGCCCACCGCCGCATCCGGCCGCTGCCGCGGGTGCGGGTCGAGGGCGGCACCGTCGTCGTCGAGGTCGAGAAGACGCCCGAGGCTCCCCTGCCGGGGCACGGCTCCGGGCGCCGGGCGGCCGGCGCGACCGGCGCGGCCGTGGATCGCACCGCCCACCCGGCCAGGGTGGCCCGGTGGCGCTCCGCGCTGCTGGACCTGAGCCTGCGCAACCCGCTGCTGAAGCTGAAGAGGACCGGCTCCGTGTCCCTCAGCGTCCCCGAACGGGCGCTCCCCGACTTCGAGGACCAGCTCGCCAGCGGCGAGAGACTGCGGCTTCGTCCCGCGGACGACCTGTCCGAGATCCACGTCGCCCAGGGCCGGCACTCCGCCGCCCAGTTGCCGGAGGAGGTCCTCCAGGAGGTGCTGCGCACCGAACGGGCGGTGCACACCGACCACACGGTCGCCCGGCACGAGCGGACCCTGGACGGTCTGCGGCGCAAGGCCAAGGTCGTGATCGAGGAGACCGGTGCGAACAACCTCTTCGTGACCATCGGCGCCCTGTCCTGGAAGGACCGGGCGGGCAAGGAGGGCCTCGCCCCGCTGTTCCTGCTGCCCGTCACGCTCACCGGCCGGAAGAACCAGACGTTCCACGTTCAGGTCGAGGACGGCGCCGAGGCCCGGCCCAACTACTGCCTCGTCGAGAAGCTCAAGCAGGACTACGGGCTGGAGATCCCCGTGCTGTCCGAACCTCCGGCCGACGAGAACGGCATGGATGTCGCCCAGGTCTTCGAGGAGCTCCGGCGGTCCCTGGCCCTGAGCGGTCTGCCGTTCACCGTGGAGCCGGACGTCCGGCTGGCGATGCTGCAGTTCTCGACGCTCGAGATGTGGCGGGATCTGTCGGAGAACTGGGAGTCCTTCCTGGAGAACCCCCTGGTCGGGCACCTGGTGCGGACCCCCACGGCACCGTTCGACGACCCGGTCGAGGCCCCGGAGACCGACGAGCTGGACGAGTCGCGCCGGTATCTGCCCGTCCCCACCGACGGCTCACAGCTGAGAGCGGTCACCTGGGCCACGGCCGGACGAACCTTCGTGCTCGAGGGCCCTCCCGGCACCGGCAAGTCCCAGACGATCACCAACATGATCGCGGACAGCCTCGCCGCCGGGCGCAAGGTGCTGTTCGTCGCGGAGAAGCAGGCCGCGCTGCAGGTCGTGCGGGAGCGGCTCGAGAAGGTCGGCCTCGGTCCCCTGACCCTCGAGCTGCACGGGAGGCAGCAGAGCATCAAGAGCGTCCGGAGTCAGCTCGTGGACTCGTGGGACGCCCGGGTCCGCCGTCCTGCGTCGGCGTTCGGCGTCCTCCGGGACCAGCACGCCGCCGCTGTCGCGGACCTCGCCCGCTACCCGCACGCCCTCCACCGCCCGACGCGCGGTCGCAGCGTCTGGGAGGCCCACCAGAACGTCCTGGCCCTCACCGGCTCGTCGGCGGAACCCGCCGCGGAGGACGGCATCGTCGTCCCCGGCACGCTCGTGGCCGAGCCGGAGCGCGCCGAGACGGTGTTCCGCACCGCGAGCGCCCTGGAACAGCTGCTGCCGGACCTCGGCCACGCCCCCGACGACGACGAGTGGTCGCTGGCGGGCCCGGAGGCACCCTCGGCCGAAGAGCCCGGTGGCCCGGTCCTGCAGCCGGTCCGGACGCTCCTCGCCGCACTCGACGGCCTCGACGAGCGCGTGACCGCGCTGCTGCGCACGACCGACGACGTCGCGCGCTGGCGGACGCTGGCCGCCTGGCTGCCGTTCCTCGACCAGGGCCGCGCCATGCCGCCCGCGCACTACCGCGAGATCATCACCGTGACGTGGCACCAGGAGATGCGACAGGCCCTCGACGACATCCGGCAGGTGCTCGACCAGCACGGACCGCTCCTGCAGTCACTGCACCCGGCCGCCTTCGCCGCTGACCTCACCCCCCACCGCCAGGCCCTGGCCGAGGCCCAGGGCAAGCTCTTCGGGAAGAAGAAGGCCGTGCAGTCCGTGGTCGACGGCCTGCGGCCCCTCGTGGTGTCGGCCGACACGAGCGCCCTCCACGATCCTTCGGGATTCCTCGACGCCCTCCACGCCGTCCAGTGGGCCGAGCAGGACCTGGGCGCACGCGTGCGGGCGCTGCTGCCCTCCGGGCTCCGCTGGTCCCTGACCGACCCGGACCCGCTCACGGTCCCCGGCTCGGTCCTGGCCTTCGCCGAGGCCCTGGAACCGGTCCTCGCCGCGTTCCCGGGCCAGGACGGGGCCCTGGGCGCCCTGTTCACCGGGGCGGCCGGACCCACCGCGGGACGAGGCTCCTCCCGGACCGAGCTGGCGCCGGGCACTGCCTCCTTCGTCGAGGCCTGGACGGCGGCGCTCGACTTCCTGGGCGCCACGGACGCCTCCGTGCGACGGTGGCAGGAGGACAGCCCCGTCCCCGACCGGCTCGCCGAGACGGCGGCCGTCTGGCAGGACCAGGTGGACCGGCAGCGCGACCGACGACTGCGCAGCTACCGCGCGGTGGACGCCCAGCTCCGGGAGATCGAGGATGCGGGCTTCGGTCGGCTCGCCGGGGATCTGCGGGCCGGCACGGTCCCGGTCAGCGGCCTGGCCGAGCGGCTCCAGCGCGCGGTGGCGTACGAGGTGCGGGCGGACACGCTCGAGGAGGCGAACCTGACCTCCTTCGACGCCGCGGTGCGCGACCGCCAGGTGGAGAGCTACCTCGAGCTCTCCGCGCAGGTGCGCCGGAGGATGCGGGCGGACCTGCCGGCCCAGGTGCTCGCCGCGACCGGCATCAACCGGGAGAAGCTGACGAAGCAGCAGGTGGAGTTCAACCGGCTCATCCACCAGAAGCGCGGCGGATCCATCCGGGAGATCATGGAGAAGACCGGCTCCGTCCTCCTGGACCTGACCCCGTGCCTGCTCATGAGCCCGCACTCGGTCTCCAAGTACCTGCCCGTCGGATCGGTGGACTTCGACGTCGTGGTCTTCGACGAGGCCTCCCAGATCCGGGTGGCCGACGCCATCGGGGCCATGGGCCGGTCGAAGGCGGTCGTCGTGGTGGGTGACTCCCAGCAGATGCCGCCCAGCTCGATGTTCGCCGCCGCCGCCGGCGAGGACGAGCTGGACGGCGCCGAGGAGGACGGGCTGACCGTCGCGGACCAGGACTCCATCCTCACCGAGGCCGTCGACTCCAACGTGCAGAGCCTCGGCCTCACCTGGCACTACCGCAGCCAGGACGAGTCCCTCATCGCCTTCTCCAACCGCCGGTACTACCGCGGAGAGCTCTCCAGCTTCCCCGCCCCGCCCGAGCCCCGCCCGGGTCTCGGCGTCCGCTGGGAGCGCGTGGACGGCGAGTTCGACGGCGGCGCCGGCGGGACCCGCACCAACGAGGTCGAGGCGCAACGGATCGTGGACGAGGTCATCGGGCTGCTGCGCGAGGACCCGGAGGCGTCGATCGGCGTGGTCACCTTCAACACCCAGCAGCGGGACCTCGTCCTCGACAAGCTCGAGCAGTCCACGGTGCGCGCCGTGCAGGCCGCGCTGGTGCGTGCCGAGGACCCGCTCTTCGTGAAGAACCTCGAGAACGTGCAGGGCGACGAGCGCGACGTCATCCTCTTCTCCCTGGCCTTCTCGCGGAACCGGGAGAGCGGGACGCTCCGCCTGAACTTCGGTCCGCTCACCACCGCCGGCGGACAACGGCGGCTCAACGTGGCGATCACTCGCGCCCGCCGGGCCATCACGATCTTCAGTTCCTTCGGCCCCGAGGACATCGACCTGGCCCGCACCTCGTCCGAGGGCCTGCGGCACCTGCGGGAGTACCTGGTGTTCGCGCGCGAACAGGGGCACGACGACGCCCACGTGCCCACGGGCGAGTCCTGGGACCTGCACCGGCAGGACGTCGCCGCCGCGCTGCGCTCCGCCGGGCTGGAGGTGGCGGAGGACATCGGCATGTCGAACTTCCGCGTCGACCTGGCCGCCCGGACGTCCCCGGAGCACGCGTGGGTCGGCATCCTGCTCGACGGGCCCGCCTGGGCCCGGCGGTCGATCGTCTCCGACCGGGACGCCCTCCCGACCCAGGTGCTGACCGGCGCCATGGGATGGCGATATCTCGAACGGGTGTGGCTGCCCGCCTGGATCCGCTCCCGGGGCACCGTGGTGCAGGAGATCTCGGACACCGCGCAACGAGCGACCAAGGCGTCGGAAGAGCCCCCCGTGGAGGACGGCGTCGTCGACGGGCTGGACACCGCGGCTCCGTCGACCGGGTCGGGCTCCTCCGCCGACCCCGAGCTCGAGCGCGACCAGGAGCTCGTTCCCGTCGGCGCACCGCCCACCGCGCCGGGACCCGACGAGGAGCACGTCCTCGTCGCCGGCCACGGGGGAACGACCACGGTACGTCCGCAGGCACCTGTCGGCCCGGCCGACGCCGCCGCTGTCATCGACGACCGAGGTGACGACCGGGGTGACGACCTCGACCCCGTCAACCCGGGCCCGTCCACGGGCACAGGACCGACGGACGACCTCTACCAGCCTGCTCCGCACCGCGTCGCCGGCGAACGGGCCGTGCTCGACGCCCTCACCGCTCCGGGCAACAAGCGACTGGTCCGAGGCCACCTCGAGGAGATCGTCGCGGCCGAGGGACCGGTCGAGGCCCAGCGCCTGGCGCGCCTGCTCGCCAACCGGTTCGGCCTGCAGCGGGTCCAGGCCCAGCGGCAGGAGGCCATCCTGGGCTGCCTGCCGACGGCGCGGCGGAGCAGGAGCGTCCTCGGCACCTTCTACTGGCCCGAGGACACGGCCCCGGAGGAGTACACGGGCTACCGCCGCACCCCGGCCGATGGGGAGAAGCGGCGCGTCACCGAGATCGCCCCGCAGGAGATCGGCAACGCGGTGCTCGACGTGCTGGGCTCCGAAGGCCCGTCCCCGGCGCCCGACGTGATGCAGTTCCTCAACGACGTCTTCGGCTTCAACCGGACCGGCCGCGAGATCCGCGAGCGCTACCAGCAGGTGCTCGACCTGCTGGAACGGGACGGCAGGCTCGTGCGGCAGGACGAGGTGCTCGCCGTGTCCGCGGCGGGATAGACGCTTCCCGCCGCGGACACCGCCTCAGATCCGGTCGGCCCGGTCGTTCTCCACCTGGGCCAGACCCGGCAGGATCAGGGAGGAGGCCGGTCCGGCGAGCACCACCAGCAGCACCCGCAGCTCCGCCTCGGCGCGGTAGGCCCCCACGATGCGGTGGTTCGAGTCCAGGACCACGAGGTTGTCGTCCGCCCGGTAGACGGGCAGGGTCAGCACCACGGGCTCGTCGTTGTCCGCGAGCTCCTCGCGGATCCCGTCGAGCTTCGCCTGCCGGTCCTCCGGCCAGCTGGTCCCGGCCGCCTGCGCGATGGTCAGCGGCCGGTGCTGGGGGTGCGACCACTCGCCGGGGTTGCCCTCGGGGTCCACGTGCCACACCGTGTAGAGCGTGCCGATGTCCTCCCGGGACGAGAGCACCAGGTCCTCGACCCGCGCGTTGTCGTCGTCGAGCGCGTCCCAGTCGAGCCAGGTGCGGATGCTGTCCCCGAAGAGGGTCTTGAAGTCCGAAACGTCCATGCCGCCATCTCAGCAGACTTACGGTCCTGTCGCCACAGGCCGCGGCGTTCCGGGGACGGTCCCGTCGGGCGTGCGCGGGAGGCGTCAGGAGCCGTCGGCGCTGCGGCCGTTGCGCGGCACGTGCTCGGTCCGGACGTTGAACGCCGAGGCCGAGCGGTCGCCGGGCTCGAGCGGGAAGACCATGTGCCCCTCGGTCCAGTGGTGCCGGGCGTAGTCGTGCAGCCGCTCCGCGAAGGGCCCCTCCCGCCACTCCAGGTAGGGCATGTCCTGGCTCGCGTCGAGGAGGTAGTAGCTGGTGAAGGCCCGCACGACCTCCGGCCTGGCCGGGACCTGCTCCGGGGCCGCGCCGGCCTCCGCCGCGGGGCCCTCCGCCGGGGCGGACTCCCCGAGGACCAGGAACAGCGGCGCCCCCGGCAGGCCGTCGTGGACCCGCACCGCCAGTCGCTCGGCGACCACGGGGTCGGTCTCCCCCAGCGCCCGGAGCTGGTGGACCAGGGTGTCGAAGCTGCGGCGCAGGTCCATCGGCGAGAGCCCGTAGTGGTGGCGGATCTCCCGCAGCCGGGCCGCGAGCGCCGGCGACCGGGGGTCCAGGACCAGCAGCCGCACCCGGACCCCGGCGCGGAGCGCACGGTGGATGGCGTCGAGATCACCGGCCAGGGTCAGCGGGAAGGTGTCCATCCACCACAGCTCCTGGCCGGGGCGCACGCTCCGGAGCACGTCGACGACGTCGAGCTCCTCGCGGACCCCCACGAGGCCCAGCTGGTCGCCGCGGGGCACGGCCGGCTCGGCAGCCGGACGGGCCGGTGCCTCGGCGGGCACGGCGGTGGACCGGCGCGCCGGCGCGGCGACGAGCAGCAGACCCACCCCGCCCACGGTGAGCAGCACGACGCCGGCGTCCCGCAGGACCCCGGACCACGTCGGCCCGCCGAGCGAGGCGGCCAGGACGAGCGCCGCGCCGAGCACGACCAGCGCCACCGGCACCGCGACGGCGGACCGTTCCCGGGCCACCGGCTCGGTGGATCGACGGGGCTCGGCCGTGGCCCGGTTCTGGGCGGCGCCTCGGATCTCCAGCACGGGGTTCCCCTTCCTCGAGCGGATCTGCTGACAGGTTCGCACGCGTCCTGACCAGCGCGTTAGCCTCACCGCCTCCCGGGACGTTTGTGACAGCCGGCGGCCCGGGCGGCACGCCCCTTGTCCGCCGCCCGGCCCGTGCCTAGCGTGGGAGCGAGCCCGTCGCCGGCACCGAATCCGTCAGGAGACCCCATGGACACCCCGGTCATCGAGGCCCGCGGGCTCGTCAAGACCTTCGGCAGCACCACGGCCCTGGACGGCTTCGACCTGACCGTGGACGCGGGGCAGGTCGCCGGCTTCCTGGGACCCAACGGCTCCGGCAAGTCCACCGCGATCCGGGTGCTGCTGGGGCTGCTCCGGGCGGACGCCGGGACGGCGCGGGTGCTGGGCCAGGACGCCTGGGCCGACGCCGTGCAGATCCACCGCCGCACCGCCTACGTCCCCGGGGACACGAGCCTGTGGCCGAGCCTCACCGGCGGCGAGATCATCGACCTGCTCACCGGCATCCGCGGCGGCCGTCGACGCCGGCGCCGCCGCGACGAGCTGATCGAGCGCTTCGAGCTCGACCCCACGAAGAGGGCCCGCAGCTACTCCAAGGGCAACCGGCAGAAGGTGGCGCTCGTGGCGGCCCTGAGCGCCGAGGCGGAGCTCTACGTCCTGGACGAGCCGACCTCCGGGCTGGACCCGCTGATGGAGGCCGTGTTCACGGACGAGGTCCGCCGGCTCAGCGAGCAGGGCAGCACGGTGCTGCTCTCCAGCCACATCCTGGCCGAGGTGGAGAAGCTCTGCGACACCGTGACGATCATCCGGGCGGGCCGGGACGTGCAGAGCGGGACGCTGGCCCGGCTGCGCCATCTGACCCGCTCCTCCGTCACCGCGACCACGGCCGCGGACCCCGCCGGGCTGGCGGCGGTGGCCGGGGTGCACCACCTCGTGCACGAGGACGGCCGGCTGTCCTTCGACGTCGACGACGCGCGGGTCGGCGAGGCCCTCCGGGCACTGGCCGACCTGGGCGTGCAGAACCTCACCGTGGCCCCGCCCTCTCTGGAGGAGCTGTTCCTGCGGCACTACGGGGACCGGCTCGACGAGCACGGGGCGGGGGCGCCGCGATGAGGACCGCCGAGCCGTGGGCGGCCACCGGCCGGCTGCTCCGACTGAACCTGCGGCTGGACCGGGTGCGGACCCTCGTGTGGGTGCTGGCTCTGGCCGGGACCGTCTGGGGGACCGTGCTCACGCTGGAGACGACCTTCCCGGACGACCAGGCCCGTCAGGCCAGAGCGGCGCTGCTGGAGAGCCCCGCGGCGATCATGATGACCGGCCCGGCCTTCGGCGCCGACGACTACACGCTGGGCGCCATGACGGTCAACGAGCTGAGCCTGTCGGTGCTCGTGGCGACCGCCGTGATGAGCATCCTGCTCGCGAGCCGGCACGTGCGCGCGGAGGAGGAGTCCGGGCGCCTGGAGACCGTCCGCGCCCTGCCCGTGGGCCGGTTCGCCCCGCCCGCGGCCGCCCTCGGGGCGGTCGCCGTGGCGGACGCGGCGGTCGGCGCCGCGGTCGTGCTGGCGCTGACCGCCGCGGGGCTCGGCGGCCCCGACGCCGTGGCCTGGGGGCTGGCGACGGCGCTGACCGGCCTGGTCTTCGGCGCGGTGGCCGCCGTGACCGCCCAGCTGACGGAGCACGCCCGGGCGGCGTCCGGCACGGCCCTGGCCGTGCTCGGGGCCGCCTTCCTGGTGCGCGGGACCGGGGACGTGATCGAGCCGACCGGCTCCTGGCTGTCCTGGTTCTCCCCGCTCGCCTGGGCGCAGCAGACCCGGATGTACGTGGACCTGCGCTGGTGGCCGCTGGCGCTGTCCGCGGCGCTGACCCTGGTCCTGCTCGCGGCGGCCGTCGTGCTCGCCCAGCACCGGGACCTGGGTGCCGGCCTGCGGGCGGCCCGGCCCGGTCCCGCGGCGGCCCGCGGCTCCCTGCTCTCGGTGACGGGGCTGGCCCACCGCCTGCTCCGCGGCGCGTTCCTCGGCTGGGCGGCCGGGCTGGTGCTGTTCGGCCTGGCCTTCGGCACCCTGGCCGACTCCCTGGAGGACAGCATCGCGGACATCCCGGCGATCACCGACATGCTCGTGGTGGACCTCGACGCCCTCACCGAGTCCTTCGCCGCGGCGATGCTGTCCTACCTGGCACTGGGCGTGGTCGCGTTCGTCGTCTCGGCCGTGCTCCGGCTGCGCGGCGAGGAGGAGGCCGGGCGCACCGGGCTGGTCCTCGCCGCCGGGGTGCCGCGGCTGCGCTGGTGGCTGGGCTGGCTGGCCGTCGTCGGGGTGCAGGCGCTCCTGGCGCTGCTGCTCTCGGGGGTCGCACTGGGTGCGGGGGTCACCGCGACCACCGGCGAGACCTCCTGGACCGGCGACCTGGCCCTCGGTGCGCTCGCCTACGCCCCGGCGGTCCTGGCCGTGGGCGGGCTCACGGCCGCCCTGGTGGGGGTCGCGCCCCGGGTCGCCGGGCTGAGCTGGGCCGTGGTCGCGTACGTGGTGTTCGTGGCCTGGTTCGGCATGCTCCTGGACCTGCCCGAGTGGGCGATGAACCTCTCCCCGGTGCAGCTGACGCCGCTGCTGCCCTCCGAGGACTGGGCGGCCGCTCCCCTGCTGGGGCTGACCACGGCCGGGCTCGCACTCGTGGCGGCCGCCGCCGCGGGCTTCCGGCGCCGGGACCTGATCGGCTGACTCGGGCGCGCTCGCCCGCGGCCCGCCGGTGCCGGGCGCGGGGAGACGGTCGGGAACGTGGCCCCCGCCCGGTCGCGCGGACGCCTCCGCGGCCGGGTCCGAGGGGCCGGCCGCCGGCCCCGGGTGGCGCACGCCACCGAGTTCCGTAGACTGAGCACCTGGTGAGCCGGGAAGTCTGGTCGGCATGAGCACATTCAGCGAGCCCAGACGAAGGAGCCACCATGTCCAGTCACGATCCCACGGTCCGCCCCGAGGACCACCCCGAGCACCGCGCGCAGAACCACGGCAACGACACGCTGCGCCGGGGCAGCTACCGGGAGGCACTGCGCGTCGGGGAGATCCTGCGCAAGGAGACCGTCGGCGGTCTGCTCCTCGTGGCGGCCGCCCTCGTCGCGATCGTCTGGGCGAACTCCCCGTTCGCGGACAGCTACTTCGCCCTGCGCGACCTCGAGGTCGGCTACGAGCCCTGGCACCTGAAGCTCAGCCTCGGCACGTGGGCGGCCGACGGCCTGCTGGCGATCTTCTTCTTCCTGGTGGGCCTGGAGCTCAAGCGCGAGTTCGTGGCCGGTGACCTGCGCGAGTTCCGCAAGTCCGTCGTGCCGATCACGGCGGCGATCGGCGGTGTCGTGGTGCCGGCCGCGATCTACGCCGCGATCAACCTCTCCGACCCCGAGACCTCCGGCGGCTGGGCCATTCCCACCGCCACCGACATCGCCTTCGCCGTGGCGGTGCTGGCCATCATCGGCTCGCACCTGCCCACCGCGCTGCGGCTGTTCCTGCTGACGCTCGCGGTGGTCGACGATCTGCTGGCCATCACCATCATCGCCGTCTTCTACTCGGAGGGCGTCTCGGTCCAGCCGCTGCTGCTGGCCCTGATCCCGTTCGCGCTGTACCTGTTCCTGGCGCAGAAGTACCGGCGGTTCTTCGGTCTCAAGGCCCCGGCCGCCTGGCTGATCCTGCTGCCCCTCGGCGTCGTCGTCTGGGCGCTCGTGCACGAGGCAGGCATCCACGCCACCGTGGCCGGCGTCCTGCTGGGCTTCGCCGTGCCGGTGATCCGCAGCCGGGCCAGCGGCGGTCCCTCGGCCGGGCCTGGCCTGGCCGAGGTCTTCGAGCACCGCTTCCGCCCGCTCTCCGCCGGGTTCGCCGTGCCGGTGTTCGCCTTCTTCTCCGCCGGCGTGGCCGTGGGCGGCTGGGAGGGCCTGACCTCCGCGCTCTCCGCGCCGGTGACGCTGGGCATCGTGGGCGGCCTGGTGCTGGGCAAGCCGATCGGCATCGTGGGCGCCACGTGGCTGGTCACCAAGCTCACGCGCGCCCGGCTCGACCCCGCCTTCCAGTGGATCGACCTCGTGGGCGTCGCCCTCCTGGCCGGCATCGGCTTCACCGTCTCCCTGCTGATCGCGGAGCTGAGCTTCGTCCCGGGCAGCCTGCCCGGCGACCAGGCCAAGGTGGCGATCCTCACCGCGTCCGTGCTGGCGGCCACGCTGGCCTCGGTGCTGCTGCGGGCGCGCAACAGGCGCTACCGCGAGATCGAGCGGCTGGAGTCGGTCGACGCCGACCACGACGGCATCCCCGACGTCTACGAGGAGGACGAGGTGCGGGAGGACGAGGTCCGGCCGGACGGCCGCCGCTGAGCCGCCGGGCCGCCGCGCCCGGCCTCCGCACGCGCAGACCCCCGCCCGGGATGCCGGACGGGGGTCTGTCGCGTGTGCGGTGCCGTCAGCCCGCGAACAGCTTCAGGGCCTCCCGGTTGAACGCCTCGAGGTCACCGGGGTTGCGGGAGGTCACGAGCCGGCCGTCGACGACGACCTCCTCGTCGACCCAGTCCGCGCCGGCGTTCTTGAGGTCCGTGGCCAGGGAGTTGTAGGACGTGAGCCGCCGGCCCTGGGCGAGCCCCGCCTCGATGAGGATCCAGGGGGCGTGGCAGATGGCCGCGATCGGCTTGCCCGCGGCGTCGAACTCCTTGACCAGGCGCAGGGCGTCCTGGTCGACGCGCACGTTGTCGGCGTTGAGGGTGCCGCCGGGCAGGACCAGGGCGTCGAAGTCATCGGCCGTGGCGTCGGCCAGCGTGGCGTCGACGTCGTAGCTGCCGGCGCGGTCCCAGTCGCCCTGCATGGCGGTGATGCTGCCCTGCTCCGGGGACAGCAGCACGGGAGTGCCGCCGGCCTCCTGCACGGCCTTCCAGGGCTCGGTGAGCTCGGGCTCCTCGACGCCGTTCGTGGCGATGAACGCGATCTTCTTGCCGGTGATGTCGGTGGTCATGCGCATACCTCCTGCTGGGTGGACGGACATGGACGGGCGGACGCGGACGGGTGGACGCGGGCGGGCGGTCACAGGGAGCCGCGGGACCGGGACGTCCGCCCCCGGTGCGGCAGCGGCTGCCGTGCCGGTCCCGCCGTGGCCTGTCGCAGGACTGCTTCTCGCCGGTGCGTCGCGGGTGCTGCGTCTCGCCGGGTCGTACCCGTCCACTCTGGCCGCAACGGCCCGGTTCGGGAAGCCTGCAGGCGGTCCGTTCTCGCACGGCGATCAGCCGGGCACAGTTGATACCCCCCGGGGTACTTGCATACCCCGGGGGGTATCTGCCAGACTGGCGTCGACCCACTGCACGGCACCCGGGCCCCCGGGTGCGCCGCACGACCCGCGCCGGACGCGGAGGCAAAGGACTTCGACCCATGACTCTCACCCTCGTGCTGACCCTGCTGCTGGCGGTGCTGATCGGGCTCTCGCTCGGACTGCTCGGCGGCGGCGGGTCCATCCTCACCGTGCCGATCCTCACCTACGTCACCGGCCTGGACCCCAAGGAGGCCATCGCGGCCTCGCTCTTCGTGGTCGGGGTGACCTCGGCCGTCAGCGCCGTCAACCACGCCCGCAACGGCCGCGTGAAGTGGCGCACCGGCCTGGTCTTCGGCGCCGCCGGCATGGCCGGGGCCTTCGCCGGCGGCCTCCTCGGCGGCCGCATCCCCGGCACCGTGCTGATGATCGCCTTCGCCCTGATGATGGTCGCCACCTCCCTGGCCATGATCCGCGGCCGCAGGAACGGGCCCGCCAGGGCCCACGACGGCGAACTGCCCGTCCTGAAGGTCGTCGCCGAGGGCCTGGTCGTGGGCCTGGTCACCGGACTGGTGGGGGCCGGCGGCGGCTTCCTCGTCGTCCCGGCCCTGGCCCTGCTCGGCGGGCTGTCCATGCCCGTGGCCGTCGGCACCTCCCTGGTGGTCATCGCCATGAAGTCCTTCGCCGGCCTCGGCGGCTACCTCACCACGGTCTCCCTGGACTGGGTCCTGGTCGGGGCCGTGACCGTCGCCGCGGTCCTGGGCTCGTTCGCCGGCGCCCGGCTCGCCGGCCGGATCCCGGAGGCCGCCCTGCGCAAGGGCTTCGGCGTCTTCGTCCTGGTCATGGGCGTCTTCGTCCTGGTCCAGGAACTGCCCGGCACCGCCGGGGCCGTCGTCGGGATCACCGCCGCAGCGGCCGGTCTGGCCGCCGCAGTGTGCTGGTTCGCCGTGCCCCGGTGCCCGCTGCGCACCCCCCTCACCGCCTGACCCGCACCGCACCGGGCCGCGGCGCCCGGCCGGCCCTGCCGCCTCGATGCCCTCCGGCATCCCCGCGCCCCCGCATCACATCGACATCCCCGAGCACCGACAACCACTCACAACCCCGAGCACCGACGAGGAGAACCCCATGGCCACCATCGACCTCACCGAAGCCGACTTCGCCCCCACCGTCGAGCACCACGACATCGTCCTCGTGGACTTCTGGGCGTCCTGGTGCGGCCCCTGCCGCATGTTCGCCCCCACCTACGAGGCCGCCTCGGCCAAGCACCCGGACGTGGTGTTCGCCAAGGTGGACACCGAGGCCGAGCAGCGGCTGTCCGCCGCCGCCGGCATCAGCTCCATCCCGACCCTGATGGCCTTCCGCGAGGGCGTGCTCGTCTTCTCCCAGTCCGGCGCGCTGCCGGCCGCCGGACTCGAGCAGGTCATCACCGCGGTGCGGGACCTGGACATGACCCAGGTCCGCGCCCAGCTCGCCGCCCAGCGGTCCGCCGCCGGGACCACCGGCCGGCAGTCCGCGCAGGCCTGAGCCGGACCGCACCGCGACCGGACCGACCCGGACCGCCATCCGGGCCGTCATCCGGGCCGTCATCCGGGCCGACCCCGACCGCCGTCCAGGCCGTCATCGGGGCCGTCATCCGGGCCGGCACCCATACCGAGGCCGCGGCCCGCGCCGATACCGTGGAGGTGTCGGGGCCCGCGCCGCACGACACCAGGAGGAACCACCATGGACATCACCGTCATCGACACCCCCCAGCTCGGCGACCGCAGCTACCTCGTGCACGACGGCACGGTCGCTCTCGTGGTCGACGCCCAGCGCGACATCGACCGCGTCGAGGCCGAGGCCGAGAAGGCCGGGGTGCGGGTCACCCACGTGGCCGAGACGCACATCCACAACGACTACATCACCGGCGGCTACGTCTACGCCCGGAAGCACGGAGCCGCCTACCTCGTGAACGCCGCCGACGACGTCTCCTTCGAGCGCACCCCGATCACCGACGGCGAGACCGTCCGGGTCGGGGAGATGACTGTCAAGGCCGTGGCCACCCCCGGGCACACCCACCACCACCTCTCCTTCGTGGTGGAGCACGGGGACGAGCAGGCCGTGTTCTCCGGCGGCAGCGTCCTCTACGGCTCCGTGGGCCGCACGGACCTGCTCGGCCGGGAGCACATGGTGGGCCTCACCCACGACCAGTACGCCTCGGCCCGGCGCCTGGCGCAGGAGGCCGAGGCCAAGGCCGCCCTGTACCCGACCCACGGTTTCGGCTCCTTCTGCTCCTCCGGGCCGGCCACCGGGGCCTCCGGGTCCACGATGGGCGAGCAGCTCGAGACGAACCACGTGTACACCGATCCCGACGAGGAGCACTTCGTCACGGAGCTGATCGCCAACCTCACCGCGTACCCGAACTACTACGTGCACATGGGCCCCGCCAACGCCGCCGGACCGTCCGCCCCCGACCTGTCCGTGCCGGAGTCCCTGGCGCCGGAGGAGCTCCGGGCGCGCCTGGAGGCCGGCGAGTGGGTCGTGGACCTGCGCCACCGCGTGGCGTACTCCGCCGGCCACCTCAAAGGCACGATCAGCTTCGAGTACGGCGACGGCTCCAGCTTCACCACCTTCCTGGGCTGGGTGTTCCCCTACGACCGGCAGCTGACCCTGGTGGGCTCCCGCGAGGACGTCGAGGACGCGATCCGCGACCTGTCCCGGATCGGCATCGACTCCCCCGACGCGGCGCTGGGCGAGGACCCGCGGCAGCTCGCCCCCGGGGCGACCGTGTCCTCCTACCCGCGGGTGGGCTGGAAGGACGTGCTCGCCGACCGCCCGGCCGACGAGCCGATCCTGGACGTGCGCCGCGCGGACGAGTACGAGGACTCGCACATCCCGGGCGCGGTCAACATCCCGCTGCACGAGCTGCTGACACGCATGGACGAGCTGCCCGCGGGGAGGCTGTGGGTGCACTGCGGCTCCGGCTACCGCTCCGGGGTGGCCGCCTCCCTGCTGGAGCGCGCCGGCAGGGACGCCGTGCACATCGACGCGATGTTCGCCGAGGCCGAGGAGTCCGGCGTCCCGCTCGAGCGCTGACCGGGCCGGGGACCGGGGGTGCGCGCCCGGTCCCCGGCCCGGCCCACCGTCGCCGGTCATCCGCCGCCTGCACTCCGCTGTCTGAACTCGGCTGTCTGAATCCGGACGCCTGTACTCGGCCGCCGGATCTCCGCAGCCTGCCTTCCAGCAGCGCCCCTCCGCCACCGGGTCGAGCACCCCGACGCCCCACCGCCCCGTGAAAGGCCTCCCGTGAGCTCCACCCGCACCTCGCACCCGTTCCGCGCCGCCCGCCCGTCCCGCGCCGGGCGGCGGGCCGTGCCGGCGATCGGCGCCGCCGTCGTCCTCCTGCACCTCGTCGGCGGGGGCGCCCTGCTGGGCCTGACGGCGGGCTCCGAGCCCGGCGGGGACGGGCTGTTCGTGGGGCTCGCTCTGAGCGCCTACGCCCTCGGGGTCCGGCACGCGTTCGACGCCGACCACATCGCCGCGATCGACAACGCCACCCGGGTCCTCATGGCCCGTGGCCGGGAGTCCACGGCCACCGGCTTCTGGTTCGCGCTGGGCCACTCGTCGGTGGTCCTGCTGTCCGTGCTGCTGCTGGCGCTGGGCCTCGATATGTTCGCCGGCGGGCTCGCGGACGAGGGCTCCGCGCTGCGCCGGGCCGCGGGCCTCTGGGGCGGCACCGTCTCCGGGCTGTTCCTGCTCACCGCGGGGTTCCTCAACCTGGCCGTGCTGCTGCGCCTGCGCCGCGCCCGCGGCTGGGCCCGGGCCGGCGCCCTGGACCCCGCGGAGCTGGACGCCCACCTCGACGGGCGCGGCGTGCTGCACCGCCTGCTGCACCCCGTGACCCGCGTGGTCGACCGGCCGGCGCGGATGTACCCGGTCGGCTTCCTCTTCGGGCTCGGCCTCGACACCGCCGCCTCGATCGGCCTGTTCGTCATGGCGGGCGGGCTCGCCCCGGACCTGCCGTGGTACGCCGTGCTGGTCCTGCCGGTGCTCTTCACCGCGGGCATGACCCTGTTCGACAGCGCCGACGGCATCCTCATGCACCGGGTCTACGGGTGGGCCGGCGTGGACCCCCACCGCAAGCTGGACTACAACCTCACGGTCACCACCGTCTCGGTCGCCATCGCCTTCGTCATCGGCGGCACCAGCCTGCTGTCCGTGCTCGCGGAGCTCCTGCAGCCGGCCGGCGGACCGCTGGCCGCGGTCACCGCCGTGGACCTGAACTTCCTCGGCGTCAGCGTGCTCGCCTTCTTCGTCCTCTCCTGGCTCGCGGCCCGCCTGGTGGAGCGGGTGCGGCGCGACGGCGACCCGCTGCCCGTGCGAGGCTGAGCGCATGGTGAAACTCCTGCTGCTCGCCGACACGCACGTCCCCAAGCGGGCCCGCGACCTGCCGGAACCGGTGTGGCGGGCGGTCGACCAGGCCGACGTGGTCCTGCACGCGGGCGACTGGGTCGACCTCGCCACGTTCGAGCGGCTCCAGGAGCGGGCCGCGCGGCTGGTGGGGGTGTGGGGCAACAACGACGGCCCCGAGCTGCGCGAGCGGATGCCGGAGGTGGCCCGCGAGACGATCGGGGGCGTGCGCCTCGGCATGGTCCACGAGACCGGGGCCGCGGCCGGGCGGGAGGCCCGCATGGACCGGACCCATCCCGGCCTCGACGTCCTGGTCTTCGGCCACAGCCACATCCCGTGGGACAGCACGACCCCCCAGGGGCTGCGGCTGCTCAACCCCGGCTCCCCCACCGACCGGCGGCGGCAGCCGTACTGCACCTACGTCACGGCCGTCGCCGCCGGCGGCCGGCTCACCGACGTGGAGCTCCTCCGTCTCCCCCGGCGCTGAGCGCCCGCAGCCCGTAGTAGCGCCGGCCCACCACGGTCCCGTTGACCCGGATCACGGCCCACACCAGCACCAGGAGCAGCGCCACGACCACGACGGGCGCCGGCACGAAGATCGCCCAGACCACCAGCGCCATGCCGGGCACGGCGAGCGCGATCGGCCAGGCGTACTGCACCATCTCCACCGCCATGTAGTCCTGCATCTCCCGCAGCACCGGGTCCTGCGGGATCGCGCCCCGGCGCACCGACATCCGCAGTCCCTTGCTCGCCCGGGCGCGGGCGTCCATCAGGTCGTTGCGGGGGGCGTCGTCGGCGCGGGTCAGGGACAGGACGATGCCGCTGAGCAGCAGGGCCGCGCCACCGGCCATGAGCCCCCACTGCGCCGGGCCGAGCGGGCCGTCCGCACCGAGCAGCAGCGCCGCGGCGATGCCGCCCAGCAGGCCGACGACCAGGCTGAGCACCGCGGCCAGGACGATCCGCCGCGCCCAGATCGCATCGAGCTCCCCGAGCCGCGGGATCTGCACGTGCGGGTGGTCGGCTCCGCTGAGCCGGATCTCCTCGTCCATGGCCGTACCGTCCTCTCGTCGTCGGTGGTCTCGGTTCGGACGCCTCCATTGTCCCGCGCCGGGGACTCCGGGGCCCGCCCCGGCACCGCCCGGAGTCCGGCCCGGCACGACCCCGGGCACCGACGCGGGGTCACCCCGGGCGCGCAACGCCACGGCCCCGGCGACGACGCCACCCCCTGGTCCCGGCAGGCTGCCGGGACCAGGGGGTGGCGTCGGGGCGGACGGGCTCAGGCCGCCTGGTAGGTGAGGCAGTCGGCCTCGTCCGCGCCGGCTCCGATCTTCACGTCGTGGGCGGTGCACATCAGGTGGGAGTTGTGCACGCACTCGGCCCGCTGGCAGGCCCCGACCTCGGCGTGGATCGTGGGCAGACCGCCCTCCTTGCCCAGCGGGATGAAGGTGCCGCAGTGGGCGTGGCCGGAGGACCCGGTCACGGTGATGGCGTGGGCCGTGCACTCGTGGTCGTGGTTGTACGAGCACTGCCCCACGCTGCAGTCGGAGACGGGAACGAACTCGGTGGTGGCCATGGCTGATCCTCCTGGGGATGTCCACGAGACCGGGCCGGTGGCGGCGGCCTCTTCGTCCTCCCAGGATGCGCCGCATCGGCGGCCCTGGATAGCACATCTTTTCGTGCCCGATTCCCGGCGGCCCGGGCCAGGTGCCCGCGCCGGGACGCCCGGGGCACAATGGCGGGGACCGCACCATGGCGAGGGCACCGGGCCCGCGACGGAGGCCACGGGCGCAGAAGGCCCCCGCAGGGGGCGGAGGAGGACCGTCCCATGCACGTCCTGACCGAACTGGGCGCGGCGCTGGCCGCCGGGTCGGTGGAGGTCGTCGACCTCACCACCCCGCTGACGCCGGAGACCCCGATCCTGCAGCTGCCCGCGCCCTTCGCCAACACCGTGGGCCTGTCCATGACCCCCGTGAGCGCCTTCGACGACGCCGGGCCGGGCTGGGCGTGGAACGACCTGCGGCTGGGCGAGCACGCCGGCACGCACCTGGACGCCCCCTCCCACTGGATCACGGGCCGGCACGGGAGGTCGGTGGACCGGATCGAGCCGGCCCGGCTCGTCGGGCCCGCCGCGGTGGTGGACTTCACCGCCGAGGCCGCGGCGGACGCCGACGCCCTGCTCGAGCTCGAGCACCTGGAGCGGTGGGAGGCCGAGCACGGACGGTTCCCGCAGAACTGCTGGGTGCTGCTGCGCACCGGCTGGTCCGCGCGCGGGGAGGATCCCGCGCGGTTCCTCAACGCCGACGAGCACGGCCTGCACGCGCCGGGGCCCTCCGTGGCGGCCGCGCAGTGGCTGGCCGCGCACCCGCACGTGAGCGGGTTCGGGGTGGAGACCGTCGGCATCGACGCCGGCGTCGCGGGCGGCTTCGACCCGCCCTTCCCCGCCCACCACCACCTGCTCGGCGCCGACAAGTACGGGCTGACGTCGCTGCGCGGCCTCGACCGGCTGCCGGTCCTCGGCGCCCAGCTGGTCGTGGCCCCGCTGCCGGTGGTGGGCGGCACCGGCAGCCCGGCCCGCGTGCTCGCCCTCGTCGAGCGGGCCGGGGCGTGACCGGCACCGTCGCCGAGCTCGTGGGCCGCACGCTCGCGCAGCTGGGGGCCGGCCACGTGTTCGGTGTGGTCGGCAGCGGCAACTTCCACCTGACCAACGCGCTGATCGCGGCGGGCGTGCCCTACACCGCGGCCCGGCACGAGGGCGGGGCCGCGACCATGGCCGACGCCTGGGCCCGCACCAGCGGGCGCGTCGCGGTGCTGACCACCCACCAGGGCTGCGGGCTGACCAACGCCGTGACCGGGATCGGGGAGGCCGCGAAGTCCCGCACGCCGCTGATCGTGCTCACCGCCGACGCCCAGGCCGCGGCCGTGCACTCGAACTTCCGGGTCGACCAGGACGGCCTGGCCCGGTCCGTGGGTGCGGTGGCCGAACGGGTGCACTCCCCCGCGAGCGCCGTGGCCGACGTCGTCCGGGCCTTCCGCCGCGCCCGCAACGACCGCCGCACCGTGGTGCTCAGCGTGCCCCTCGACGTCCAGGCCGCCGCCGCCACGGAGACCTCCGGGGCGCCCGGGGTCCCGCCCGCGCCGCGGGTGCGCCCGCACGGCGACGACGCCGGCCGGCTCGCCGCGCTGCTGGCCGCCGCCCGGCGGCCGGTGTTCGTGGCCGGCCGCGGGGCGCGCGGGGCGCGGGCCGAGCTGGCCGCCCTGGCCGAGCGCAGGGGCGCGCTGCTGGCGACCTCCGCGGTCGCCAAGGGCCTGTTCGCCGGCGAGGAGTTCGACCTCGGCATCTCCGGCGGCTTCTCCACGCCGCTGGCCGCGGAGCTGATCGGCGCGGCCGACCTCGTGGTGGGCTGGGGCTGCGCCCTGAACATGTGGACCACCCGGCACGGGCGGCTCATCGGCCCGGAGGCCGCCGTGGTGCAGGTCGACCTCGAGGAGGCCGCGCTGGGCGCGCACCGGCCCGTGGACCGCCCGCTGGCGCTCGGGGTCGTGGGCGACTGCGCGCAGACCGCCCGCGACGTCCTGGCCGCGCTGGAGGGCGCGCCCACGGCGTCGTCCTGGCGCACCCCGGAGCTGGCGGCGCGGATCGCCCGGGAGGGGCGCTGGCAGGACGTGCCGTTCGAGGACCTCTCCACGGGCGAGCGGATCGACCCGCGGGTGCTCTCCCGCGAGCTGGACGCGCTGCTGCCCGCCGAGCGGGTCGTGGCGGTCGACAGCGGCAACTTCATGGGCTACCCCAGCCAGTACCTCTCCGTGCCGGACGAGCGCGGGTTCTGCTTCACCCAGGCCTTCCAGTCGGTGGGCCTGGGCCTGGCCACCGCGATCGGCGCGGCCCTGGCGCAGCCCCACCGGCTGCCCGTGCTGGGCACCGGGGACGGCGGCTTCCTCATGGGCGTCGCGGAGCTCGAGACGGCGGTGCGGCTGGGCCTGCCGCTGGTCTGCGTGGTCTACGACGACGCCGCCTACGGCGCCGAGGTGCACCACTTCGCCGGTCCGGGCGCCGACGCCGTCCCCCTGGACACCGTCGTGTTCCCCGACGTGGACATCGCCGCGGTCGGCCGCGGCTTCGGCGCCGAGGGCGTGGTGGTGCGCACGGTCGAGGACCTCGCCGCCGTGCGCGCCTGGGCGGACGGGCCCCGGGACCGCCCGCTGGTGGTCGACGCGAAGATCGCCTCCGACGGCGGGGCGTGGTGGCTGGCCGAGGCCTTCCGGGGCCACTGAGCCCACCGGGGGCCGCGCCGGGCGCGGCCCCCGGTCAGGACGGCCCGCCGGCCGGCGCGCCGCCCGGCAGCCGGGTGATCCGGACCCGCTCCACCCGGCTGCGGTCCACGGCCAGGACCTCGAGGCGGTACCCGTCCACCTGCACGGCGTCGCCCGGGCGCGCCACCCGGCCCAGGCGGTCCATGACGAACCCGCCCACGGTCTCGTAGTGCCCCTCCGGGATGGTGAGGCCCGTCTCCTCCGGCACCTCCTGGATGATGAGCCCGCCGTCGACCAGCACGGCCTCGCCCGAGCGCAGCACCGTGTCCTCGTGCTCCCGCAGCCCGGCGTCGAACTCGTCGTAGATCTCGCCCACGAGCTCCTCGACGAGGTCCTCCAGGGTCACGATGCCCGCGGTGCCGCCGTACTCGTCGACCACGAGACCGATGTGCTGCCCGTTCTTGCGCATGGCCTGGAGGGTGCGCAGCACGTGGTTGGTCTCAGGCAGGAAGGGGATGGGCCGCACCACGTCCCGCAGGGTGCGGGGCGGGGCCTCGATCACGCCGTCGCCGTCGGCGTCGGCCTGCACGAGGTCGCGGATGTGCACGAAGCCGAGCACGTCGTCCACGGTGGCGCCCGTGACCGGGTAGCGGGAGTGCGGCAGGGCCAGCGCCGTGCGGTACGCCTCGGTGATGGACAGGGTGCCGTCGAGGAACTGCACGTCGGGGCGGGGCCGCATCACCTCGGCCAGGCGCCGCTCCCCGGCCTCGAAGACGTCCGTGAGGATCGACCGGGAGACGGGCCCGATGCCGCGGGTGTCCACCACCAGCTCACGGATCTCCTCCGCCGAGACCTCCTCCGTGACGGCGTGCGGGTCCCCGCCGACCAGCCGCACCACGAGGTTGGTGGAGGCCGAGAGCAGCCAGATGACCGGGCGCATGAGCTTGGCGAACAGGTTCAGCGGCGGGGCCAGCAGCTGGGTGAAGCCCACCGAGCGCTGCATGGCCAGGCGCTTGGGCACGAGCTCCCCGAAGACCAGGGACAGGTAGGCGATCACCAGGGTCATCCCGATCAGCGCCGCCGTCCGCGCGGCGGACTGCGAGAGCCCGGCCCGCTCGATCAGCGGGGCGAGGTCCGGGGCGATGGTGGAGGCGCCGTAGGCCGAGGAGAAGAACCCGGCCACCGTCACGCCGATCTGCACCGCCGAGAGGAACAGGTTGGGGTCGCGCACGAGCGCCGCGGTCCGGGCGCCCTTGCGCCCGGACCGCTCGATCCGGCGGATCTGGCTCTCGCGCAGGCTCACGATCGCCATCTCGGTGCCGGCGAAGACACCCCCGATCACCACGAACAGCAGGACCAGCAGCAGGTTGACCAGGGTGTCGGAGTCCATGCCGCCCACGGTACCGGCCGGCCGCGGGACGCCAGGAGATCACCGGCGCTTCACTCCGCGTCGGCCGCGCCGTCACCCGGCCCGGCTGGACTGGAGGGGCACCGTCCCCCGAACTCGAAGGAGCACCCCCGTGTCCGTTCCCCTCGTTCCCGTCCTGCGCGCCGTGACCGCCGGAGCCCTCAGCGCGGCGACCGTGCTGACCGTCGCGGCACCGGCCGTCGCGGCCCCCGCCGACGCCGAGCGCCCCCTCGTGATCGGCCACCGCGGCGCGGCCGGCACCGCCCCCGAGAACACGGTCTCCGCGTTCAAGGACGCCCGCGCCGCCGGCGTGGACTACCTCGAGATCGACGTGCAGCTCAGCGCCGACGGCGTGCCGTTCCTCTTCCACGACGACACCCCGGCGCGCACCACGAACGTGGCGGAGGTCTTCCCGGGCCGGGAGAACGACCCCGTCACCTCCTTCACCTGGGCGGAGCTGCAGCAGCTCGACGCCGGGTCGTACTTCGGCCCGCGGTTCGCCGGCGAGCGGATCCCCCACCTCGACGACGCCGCGAAGGTCGCCACGGTCAACACCGGGGTCTACATCGAGATCAAGTCGCCGCGGAACTCCCCGGGCATCGAACAGGTCGTCGCCGACGCCCTGGCGCAGGACAAGGACTGGTCGAAGCTGCTGGAGGCCGGCAAGGTCACCGTGATCGGCTTCGACGAGGCCTCCAACCGCACCTTCGCCGGCCTCGCCCCCGAGGTCCCCCTCCAGCAGCTGACCGGGTCCGTGCCCGACGCGGCCACGATCGAGCGCTGGGCGGGTTTCGTGGACTCGGTCGGCACCAACTACCGCGCACTTGACGCGGAGGACGTCGCGCGCGTCGACGCCGCCGGCCTGGACCTGGGCGTGTACACCGTCAACTCCCCGGAGGCCGTCCGGCACGTGCTCGACCTCGGGGTGGACATGGTCACCGGCGACTTCCCGATCCAGACCGACCGCCTCCTCGACGGCCTGGACCCGTACCCGGGCGACCACGGCGTGGAGATCTCCGGCGCCGTCAACGACGTGCCCGGCGACGACGTCCAGTACGGGACCGGCGAGCACGTGCTGCTCGCCAACACGGGCCCCCGCACCGTCGACGTGAGCGGCTGGATCCTGCGCGACGCGGCGAACAACGTCCTGACCGTGGGCGCCGGCTACGAGCTGGCCCCGGGCGAGCAGCTGCGGGTGTACACCGGCCCGGGCACCGACACCGACGAGGCCTCCTACAACGGCGGATCCTCCTCCGTGCTCAACAACGGCGGCGACTCCGTGGCCCTGTGGACCGACGAGGACCGGCTGCAGGACGTCTTCGCGAACTGAGCCGTCCCCGGCCCGGGACCGTTCCTGACCGCGGGTCTTCCCCGGACGGCGGGCGCGCACTACGGTGGAGCGCACGCTGTCGAGGAGGACCCGCGGAAAGGCAGGGACGCCGTTCATGGACCCGGTCATCGAGATCGCCGACGACGACCTCTACGGGCTGATCGACGCCCTCACGCACAGCGACTGGCAGCCCTCCCGCGGGCAGTTCCGGATCAACGTGGTCTACCGCGGGCACGCGCTGGCCGACCACGACCTGCACACCAGCCTGTACCGGCTCCGGGGCGGGTCCAGCGACCGGATCGAGTCCCACATCCTGCGCAACTTCCGCAAGTACGCCGCCCGGGACACCTCGCCGGGGGACTCCGACTGGAACTGGCTGTCCGTGGCCCAGCACCACGGGCTGCCCACCCGCCTGCTGGACTGGACGAACTCCCCCTACGTGGCGCTGCACTTCGCCACCGCGGACCCCCGCTGCTACGACGCCCCGGGCGCCGTGTGGTGCGTCGACTACGCCGCGGCCCACGAGCTCCTCCCCGCCGAGCTGCGCCGCGAGATCCACGCGCACGAGGCGGGCCTGTTCACCACCGGCATGCTCGGCCGGATCGCCTACACCCTCGAGGACTTCGACCGGTGCGTCAGCGGCGGCGCGCAGGCCGCTCCCCTGTTCTTCGAGCCGCCCTCCCTGGACGAGCGGATCGTCAACCAGTCGGCCGTCTTCTCGGCGATGCCCGGGGCGACCGCCTCCCTGCACGACTGGCTGGGCGAGCACCCGGAGCTCTACCGCAAGGTGATCATCCCGGCGGGGCTCAAGTGGCGGATCCGCGACCACCTGGACCAGGCCAACGTGACGGAACGGGTGCTCTTCCCCGGCCTCGACGGGCTCTCCCGGTGGCTGCGGCGCTACTACGGGCCGCGACCGGAGATGTCCCGCGTCGAGGGTCCGGCCGCGCCGGGGATGACCGAGGGCCCGCAGGCCCCGGTCGGCTGAACCCGCCGGTTCACCAGAGGTGGCGGCAGGCCCCGTTCTGGCAGGAGAACCCGGGGGCGCGCCCGTCGGGCAGCATCATCGACGGCGACGCCAGTTCGACGTCGCGCGCGGTGTCCCAGTCGTCGGGCATGATCTGGACATAGACGAGCTCGAAGCCCGTGGCGCCGCAGCGGGGGCACGGCGCGGTGGTGCCGCGCAGGCCGTCGGACGGGGTGGTGCTCATGGCGGGTCTCCCGGGGAGAACAGGCACCGGGCGCTCCGGGGCCGGTGGGCCCAGTCTAGAGGCCCCGGCCGGGGCGGCCTCAGCCGCAGGAGACGGTGAAGACCCGGGCGTCCCCGGACAGCTCCACGGCGGTGGGGGCGCCCCGGTGGAGCAGCGACTCCCCGCCGCCCAGCGTCCACTCGGCCTCCGGGGCGCGCACGACCGCGCGGTCCCCGACGGCGAGGAGCACGGCGGTCCCGCGCAGATCGAACGGCACGCTGCGGCCCGGCACGAGCTCGTGGGCGACCAGGGCCAGCCGCTCGTCCCACAGGGGGTAGACGCGCGCGCCGTGCTCGTCGGCCGCGGGTTCGACCACCTCGGGGTCGGACTGCACCTCGGCCAGCACCGCGAGCAGCTCGGGCACGTCCACGTGCTTGCCGGTCAGCCCGGCCCGCAGGACGTTGTCCGAGGAGCTCATCACCTCGACGGCCGTTCCGCAGAGGTACGCGTGGACCTGTCCCGCCGGGGTGTGCAGCGCCTGGCCGGGGGCCAAGTGCACGTGCTGCATGCACACGGCCACCAGCAGGCCGCGGTCGTCCGGGTGCCGGTCGTGCACGTAGCGGACCAGCGCGGCCACCGGGTCCTGCGGGCCGGCGGCGCGGGCCGCGGCGACGGTCGCCGCCACGGCGTCCGCGGCGGCGGCGTCGTCGAGGGTGAGCACCCGGGGCAGCACGGGGCGCCGGCCGTCGGCGGCCGCGCGCAGCCAGTCCAGGCCGAGCCGGTCGGCCGTGGCCCGCAGCCGCTCCGCCGGCTGCACGCCGGTGAGCAGCTCCACGTCCGTGAGCGCCACCACGGTCTCGGGCTTGGCCGAGCGGTCCTTGTAGTTGCGCCGCGGGTCGTCCCGGGGGATCCCCGCCCGCTGCTCGCGCTCGTAGCCCTCCTCCGCCTGCTCCGGGGAGGGATGGACCTGGATGGACAGGGGGGCGTCGATGGCCAGGATCTTCAGCAGATAGGGCAGCTCGCCGCCGCGCGCCGACGCGGGCAGGAAGCCCTCGGGGTCCTCCCGCACGAGCCGGTCCAGCGGCCGCTCGCCGCCGTCGAGCAGGACCGTCGACGGCGCGGAGGGGTGCGCCCCCACCCACAGCTCGGCCTCGGGCTCGGGGCTCGGCACGGGCTCGCCCCGCAGCCGGGCCAGCACCTCGCGCGAGCCCCAGGCATAGTGCTGGACCGGATTGCGCATGCGGAGGATCTCACCCATGCCCGTCATCCAATCACAGACCACCCGCCGGTCCGGCGGCGACCCGGGGCGGTCGTGGCCTAAGATCGGCGCTTGTGACTATCGATCTCTCAGCTTCGTTCAAGGCCTACGACGTCCGCGGCATCGTGGGCGAGTCCATCACCGCGGAGACCGTCCGGGCCACCGGCGCCGCGTTCGTGGACGTCCTGGACCTCGCCGGCCGGACGGTCCTGGTCGGAGGGGACATGCGCCCCTCCTCCCCCGAGTTCATGGACGCCTTCGCCGAGGGCGCGCTCCGCCGCGGCGCGGACGTGCTGAAGATCGGGCTGATCTCCACCGACGAGCTGTACTACGCCTCCGGCACCCTCGACGCCGCCGGGGTCACCTTCACGGCGAGTCACAACCCCGCCGAGTACAACGGCATGAAGATGTCGAAGGCCGGGGCCGTGCCGGTCTCCTCCGAGACCGGGCTCTACGACATCCGCGACCTGGCGCAGCGCTACCTCGACGAGGGCCGGATCCCGGCCGCCCCGGCTCCCGGCACCGTGACCGAGCGGGACGTCCTGGCCGGCTACGCGGAGTACCTGCGCTCCCTGGTGGACCTCTCCGGGGCACGCCCGCTCAAGGTGGTGGTCGACGCCGGCAACGGCATGGCCGGACTGACCACCCCCGCCGTGCTGGGCGACGCGGTCCTGCCGGCCCTGCCCCTGGAGATCGTGCCCCTGTACTTCGAGCTGGACGGCACGTTCCCCAACCACCCCGCCAACCCGCTGGAGCCGGAGAACCTCGTGGACCTCCAGCGCGCCGTGCAGGAGCACGGGGCGGACCTGGGCATCGCCTTCGACGGCGACGCCGACCGCTGCTTCGTGGTCGACGAGCGGGGCGGGACGGTCTCCCCGTCCGCCGTCACCGCGCTCGTGGCCGAGCGGGAGATCGAGCGGGCCCGGGCGGAGGGCGTCGAGACGCCGGTGATCATCCACAACCTCATCACCTCCCGGGCCGTTCCCGAGCTGGTCACCGCCCGCGGCGGCCGGCCGGTGCGCACCCGGGTGGGCCATTCGTTCATCAAGGCCGTGATGGCGCAGGAGTCCGCGGTGTTCGGCGGGGAGCACTCCGCCCACTACTACTTCCGCGACTTCTTCAACGCGGACACCGGGATGCTCGCCGCGATGCACCTGCTGGCGGCGCTGGGCGAGCAGGAGCGCCCGCTGAGCGAGCTGATGCACCAGTACGACCCGTACGCGGCCTCGGGCGAGGTCAACTCCACGGTCGAGGACAAGGAGGGCGCCGTGCGCCGCGTCGTGGACGCCCTCGCCGGCCGGGACGTGGTGGTGGAGACCCTGGACGGGACGACGCTCAGCTGCCCGGACGAGGGCTGGTGGTTCAACCTGCGCCCCTCCAACACGGAACCGTTCCTGCGCCTCAACGTCGAGGCGAAGGACGCCGAGACCATGGAGCGGGTCCGGGACCGGGTGCTGGAGCTCGTGCGCTCCTGAGCCCGGCGGTCGCCCGGTCCCCGTCAGCCGTCCGGGCCCGGCAGGCCCGCCAGGGATCGGCGGCCGACCTCCACCCGGCCGGCCGCTCGGGACCGGCAGCACGTCCGGGACCGGCAGCACGGAGCCCCGTGGGACGCACCGTCCCGCGGGGCTCCGTGCTGCCGGGGCGGGCTCAGGCCACGGCGGCCTCGCGGGCGTCGTCGTGCAGCATCCACTGGTCCGGGCCGAGGATCTCGTAGGCGATGCTGCGCCCGGGCACGCCCTGGGCGACCGCGGCGGAGCGGGCGGCCCGCATGAACGGCAGCGGACCGCACAGCACCACCTGGGCGCCGGCGGGGATCCGCACCTCGCCCAGGTCCATGAACCCGTCGTGGTCGCCCTGCCCGGGGGTCTCCATCCACGTCTCCAGGCGCGCACCGGGCAGCTCGGCCACGAGCAGCTCGTGCAGCTCCCGCAGCGGCCAGGTCGCGGCCGAGCGGTCCGCGTGCAGCACGAGGACCTCCCGCGGCGACTCCTGGCGGGCGAGCCGGTCCAGGAACGCCAGCATGGGCGTGACGCCGATGCCGGCGGAGGCCAGCACCAGGGGCCCGTCCCCCTCCGGGAGCACCACGTCGCCGTAGGGGTTGGAGACCTGCAGGACGTCGCCCACCCGGACGTCGTGGTGCAGCACCGGGGTGACCTCGCCGCGCTCGTCGAGGCGTACGGCGATGCGCCGGGTCCCCTCGGGCCCGGGCACCAGGGTGAACTGACGGGGCTGGTGCACCCCGTCGGGCATCCGGACCTGGACGGTCACGTACTGTCCGGCCACGGCGGGAGTCATGGGAGTGCCGTCGGCGGGCTCCAGGGTGAGGGCGACCGTGCCGACCCCGGCCTGCTCCTTCGCGGCGACCCGGAACGGGGCGAGGACCGCGTCGTTGGCCTGGGATCCGTAGAGCCCCGCCTCGATCCTGATCATGGCGTCGGCCATCAGCCAGTACACCTCGTCCCAGGCGGCCACGACCTCGGGGGTCGCGGCGTCACCGAGGTCCCGGGCGATCGCGCCGAACAGGTGCTCGTGCACGATCGGGTAGTGCTCCGGCTGCACGCCCAGGGAGGCGTGCTTGTGCGCCACGCGGGAGAGCAGCTCGTCCGGGTAGCCCTCCGGGTGGGACAGCAGCCAGGACGCGAACATCGCGATGGAGCCCGCGAGCGCCTGCGGCTGGCTCCCGTTCCTCTGGTTCGCCCGGCTGAACATGCCGTCCAGCAGCTCGGGGCGCGCCGCGAACATGGAGCGGTAGAACTCGGGGGTGATGAACGGGATGCGCTCGGCGATCACGCCGATGGTCTGCTCGATGACGGGGCGGGACTTCTCGGACAGCATCGTTGCCTCCTGGGTGCCGGTATCTGACACCCCGAAACTAGCATTTGAGTTGCTTTATTAAGGAATCGGTGCCGCCGGGGCCGTGAGCCGGCTGTCCGGCTCCCCCGGGGGCCGCATCCCGATGGACAGCAGCACCGGGCCCACCTGCCGCTCGCTCACGAGGTCGCGCACCCGCACGTCGTCGAGCGCCCGGTAGAAGGCCTCCCGGGCGTCCGCGAGGGCCCGGCGCAGCCGGCACTCGTGGTCCAGGGGGCAGTGCCCGTCCGGGGCCTCGCACGCGACCATCGCGGAACCGGCCTCGAGCTCGCGCAGCAGCGTGCCCACGCCGGCGTCCAGCCCGGCGGCGGTGATGGACACCCCGCCGGTGCGCCCGCGGCTCGAGGCGAGCAGACCGAGCCCGCTCAGCCGGCCCACCGTCTTGGTCACGTGGTGGTAGGGCGCGCCGACCCCCTCGGCGATGGCACGGGTGGTGAGCCTCTCGTCCTCGGGGGCGCCGCCGGTCAGCAGCAGGACCCGCAGGGCGATGTCGGAGAATGCTGTCAGCCGCACGGCCGGACCCTCCCGTTCCTCATGGCGGCTCCTTCCCGGATCCCGGCGCTCCCGGCCGTCCGCGGGAGCTCCCCCATTCTCCCACGCACGACGGAGGGGCCCCCGGTGCGGGGACCCCTCCGTCGTGCGAGAGCCCGGGCAGCGCCGCCCGGGCCGTCCGGCTCAGGCCTGGTGCAGACGGTCCTCCAGGCCGGCGCGCTGCTCGAGGATCGACTCGGGCACGTGGCCCAGCCGGTGGAACCACTCGTCGATGCTGGGCAGCTCCGCCTTCCACTCCTCGACGTCGACCTTCAGGGCGGCCTCGAGGTCCTCGGGGGCCAGCTCCAGGCCGGTCAGGTCCAGGTCCTCCGGGGTGGGCACGGTCCCGATCGGGGTGTCCTGCCCGCCGGCGGTGCCGTCGAGGCGCTCCGCGATCCACTTGACCACCCGGGAGTTCTCGCCGAAGCCCGGCCAGGCGAACCCGCCGGTCGAGGTGCGGCGGAACCAGTTGACGTAGAAGACCTTCGGCATGTTCTCCTCGCCCACGCGCTCGCCGATCTCGACCCAGTGGGCGAGGTAGTCGTTGGCGTTGTAGCCGATGAAGGGAAGCATGGCCATCGGATCGCGGCGCACCACGCCGACGGCGCCCTTGGCGGCGGCCGTGGTCTCCGAGGACAGCGTGGCGCCCTGGAAGACGCCGTGCTCCCAGCCGAAGGACTGCGAGACCAGCGGCACGGTGGTCTTGCGGCGCCCGCCGAAGACGATCGCGGACAGCGGCACGCCCTCGGGGTCGTCGTACTCGGGGGCCAGGATGTCGACCTGCTTGATCGGGGTGCAGAACCGGGAGTTCGGGTGCGCAGCCGGACGCCCGGACTCCGGGGTCCACTCGCGGCCCTTCCAGTCGGTCAGGTGCTCGGGGACCTCCTCGGTCATGCCCTCCCACCAGACGCCGCCGTCGTCGGTGAGCGCCACGTTCGTGAAGATCGTGTTGCCCCGGGCGATGGCGCGCATGGCGTTGGGGTTCGTGGGCCACCCGGTGCCCGGGGCCACGCCGAAGAGGCCGGCCTCCGGGTTGGTCACGCGGGCCTGGCCGTCCTTGCCGAAGCGGATCCAGGCGATGTCGTCGCCGACCATCTCCGCCTTCCAGCCCTCGATCGTGGGCTCGAGCATCGCGAAGTTGGTCTTGCCGCACGCGGAGGGGAAGGCCGCGGAGATGAACCGGCTCTCCCCCTGCGGGTTCGTGACCTTGAGGATGAGCATGTGCTCGGCCAGCCAGCCCTCGTCGTGGGCGATGGCCGAGGCGATCCGCAGGGCGTAGCACTTCTTGCCCAGCAGGGCGTTGCCCCCGTAGCCGGAGCCGAAGGACCAGATGGAGCGGTCCTCGGGGAAGTGCACGATGTACTTGGCCGGGTTGCAGGGCCACGGCACGTCCTCCTCGCCCGGGGCCAGCGGGGCGCCCAGGGAGTGCAGGCACTCGACGAAGAAGCCGTTCTGCGCGGTCATCTTCTCGAGCACGGGGGTGCCGATGGTCGCCATGATGCGCATCGAGCACACCACGTAGGCGGAGTCGGTGATCTCCACGCCGTAGCTGGGCCGGGCGGCGTCGAGGTGGCCCATGACGAAGGGGATGACGTACATGGTCCGCCCGCGCATGGCACCGCGGAAGCGCTTGCGCAGCGCCGCCTTCATCACCTCCGGGTCCTCCCAGTTGTTGGTGGGACCCGCGCCCTTCTCGGTCTTGGTGCAGATGAAGGTGCGCTCCTCGACGCGGGCGACGTCGTCCGGGTCGGAGAAGGCGGCGAAGGAGTTGGGGAACTTCTGCTCGTCCAGGCGCACGAAGGTGCCGGCGTCCACGAGCTCGTCGGTGAGCCGCTTCCACTCCTCCTCCGAGCCGTCGACCCAGTGGATGCTGTCCGGCTGGGTCAGCTCCGCCGTCTCGCGCACCCAGTCGAGAAGGTGCGCGTGGGTGGTGGGCGCGTTGTCCAGCGCGCTCGTCACAGCCTCGTTCAGCCCGGTGGTCTCCGTCGTTGCAGTGGGGTTGTCAGCCATTGACATGTCTCCTCATTGAGGCCGTCAGCCGACCGCCCGGGGCTCTCGTGGTGGTGCTCGCCGTCGAACACACGACCCGGTCGCACCGGGCCCACAGTGAGCGGCAGGGAGATGGGCGGCCGGTCTCTACTGTGATGTGGGCTCATCCTATCGCCCGGGCGGGGGCCGCCCCAGCAGGGTTACGTGCGCGGCGGTCCGGGGACCGGGGCGGCCGGCGATTTGGCGCTCCTGCGGCCCGCATGTAGAGTTGTACCCGGCTTGGACGGCGGTGACGCCGGGAAGCCGATGCGCCTGTAGCTCAACGGATAGAGCATCTGACTACGGATCAGAAGGTTGGGGGTTCGAATCCCTTCGGGCGCACAGAGGACAGGCCCCTCACTAGTAGAAATACGAGTGAGGGGCCTGTTTCATGTTAACCGGAACAAGATACGCCCACGTTTACCCCACGTTTTCGTCTGGAACCTATCCCCCGAGAGCTTCCAGTGCAGCCGAAACGTCCGGCGCCACACTGGCCCTCTCCACATAAACACGCCCTGTGATTGCCGGGGACGAGTGCCCCAGTAGAGCCGCCGCGTCGTGGACCGTGGATGACCGTTCCACCAGGGTCGCCACCGTCTTCCGCAACGCGTGCAGGTTCACCCAGTCCAGGCCGTCCAGGTGCTTCGATGCCCGCGCCGCCCGCCACTGCCGCTGGACGTTGTTCGTCCACCGCAGCGTGCCTGTACTGCTGGGGAAGACGAGGTCGCCGTCGTTGGGCCATTCCTCAACCGATCGGGCCAGCAACGCATCTGCCACAAAGCCCGGCACGGTCACCACGCGGAAGCTGCTCGACGTCTTCGGCACCCCCTGCCGCATCACCCCGCCGGCGAGTTGCACCACGGTTCCGTTGATCGTGATCCTGACCGGGGTGGCCCCCAGGTCAATGTCGGACCACCGCAACGCCAGCACTTCCCCGATACGGGCGCCGGTCCCCAGCATCACGTCGATGATCGCTGGGAGGTCCTTTGGGCGGGGGTGGCCTACCTGGTCGGGGTCGCTCACGTAGGCCCGCACCCCGGCACGCAGTCGGTGGACTTCCTCGATCGTCAAAGCCCTAGGTTCGGCCTTCTCCCCCGCGGGGAGCCTGGCCCCGGTCACCGGGTTCACGGCCACCGCACCGCGTTGAACGGCGAGCGAGAAAGCCCCCAGGAGCACCACACGGGCGTGCTTAGCCTGCCCTGGCCTGGTGGCCGCCTCCTTCCCCAGGAAGGTGTGCAGGCGATCCGTGGTGGCCTCCCACAACTCCACACCGCCGAGCCCGGGCACCACGATGTTCTCAGCGACCGCCTTATACCGGGCGAGGGTCTGAGGGCGTCGCCTCCCGGACTGCTCCACGTCGACCAGCCATACGGCGAGGAGGTCCCGGACAAGGGTGGTGGACGTGATCGTGTTTCCCGCCCCGGCCCCGCGTTCCTTCAACCGCTGCTCCAGGGCCCGTTTCGCGGCGGACTGTGAGGTGCCAGTGGCCTCTATCTGACGGGTAGTGCCCGTGGCGTCCCGGTAGCGGGCACGGGCCCTCACCTTCCGGTGGCCGAGCTGTGTGTAGGCGACTTCCCCGAGCTCACCGATCCCTAATCTAGGACGCGCCATCGCCGTTCCCTACCTCATAGCGCCAGGGCAGGTCCGCCACATCCCCCTGATCGATGTCCCCTGCTTCCCAGTCGGCGACGAACTGGATCCTACGGTTTAAGTCACTGGAGACGTCTGCAAGCGCCAAGCCGTACCCCTCCATCTTGAGGTCTGTCAGCTGCTCCCGAGTGAGCCCGGGTATCTGCAATCGCTCTAGAAGGGCTACGCGCACAGGCTGGTCTCCACCAAGGTCCACTTCCTGCACGTCATACCCGGGGTCCAGGAGATCCGCAATCGTCATGCCGGTCCCTATGGCTATCGCGACAAGGTCGCTGATCCCAAAAGCCCTTTTGCCGGCCTCGGCTTGGTGCACAGCTTGACGGGACCACGCTCGCCCAGCGCTCCCAATCCGGCGGCCCAGCTCAGCTTGGCTGATGTTCTCCTGTTCGCGGTACTTGGTGAGGTTCCAACCCACGATCTGCTCCAACGTGGCGCGGTTTGGACGGAGCTTTTCCGGCATCGTATCCCTTCCTGTTGTGTCGTCTCAGAATGACATGAACGCACACTGTTGACAACATAGGCGAGACAGTGCAAGCTAAATCCGACAAGAGCAAGTCACTACGTCGCATCAGGAGCAACAAATGCCTGACCATCACCTGACCCCCAACCCGAACCGGCTACTCGGCATGGCTGATCTCGCCGACTACCTCGGAGTTCCCCTGCAAACCGTCCGACGCTGGCGAGTCACCGGATACGGACCTACGGGATTCACCGTCGGCCGGCACGTGAAGTACCGCCCGGCCGACGTTGAGAAATGGCTTGACTCTCAGGTCAACGCAGCCTGACTGACTCACCCCTCCCCCCACCCCCAAAAAAAGAGACAGGACCCCCCATGTCCACCACCCAGCACACCCCCACCACCACCGCCCCCACCAATGTCCACGTTGACCGCAGCGGCCCTTTTGACTTCGACGGGCTCCAGTGGGCCGACACCAACTGCGAGCCCATCGCGGAGTGGAACCGCGACAGCTGGGACCTTTTCGTCTTCGGGGAGGACCTTCCGATCATGCTGGGCGGGCACTCCGACATGACCGATCAGGAAGTTCAGGACCTGGCCCGCGAGGCGCTGAACGACGCAGCCTGACCCTGCCTCCCACTACCCACAAAAGAACCCATCAACATCAGCGCGACTCCACCAACTGGTGACACCCGCCGGGGCCGCGCACCCACAGGAGGAACCATGAACATCGCCACCGACGACCTGACCCGGGAAGCTCGCCTCCGACGGGCCGCCAAACGACAGGGACTCACCCTCCATAAGGCACGCACCCGCACCCCCGAGCACCCCGCGTGGGGCACCTACGGGCTCTACGACGGGCACCTGAACTATCTGGTTGCCGGGAACCCCAACACCGGCTTTGGTCTGTCCCTGGAGGACGTGGAAACGGCCCTGCACGACGGCGACCAGATCCACGTTGACCGCACCACCGATGGTGAGGGCCTCACGTTCGACGACACGCACGACCAGCCCATCGCCAAGTGGGTCGGCCCGTGGTGGTACCTGTACCTCCCGTGGGATGAGGACCCCATCACGCTGGGCGGCGTCCGCAACATGACTGATGATGAGGTCCGCGACATGGCCCACCAGAAGCTCGGGTGGTCGAAGTGAACATCAGGTCGTTCTCCGGAACCCACGCTTACCAGGACAACTGCGTTCGGAACTCGGTCTTCGACGCGTGGTTCGAGCACCTCGGTGCTGACGCCTTCGTTGAGCGCCTAGCGGCACAGGTCGCCGGCACCACCACGGCCGCCCTCGAGCGCGGCAACTGCCCGCGTTGCCTGGACCCGCTGCCGACCGAGCACCCCGGAGCAGGCTCCCGGATCACCCGGTGTCGATGCATCCCCGTCTGTTCTCAATGTGGAAGGGACGAGGGGTGGCAGGCATGGAGGTTCCAAGGCATCAGTCGCCTTGACCAGTGGCCGGTATCCAAGGGTGCGATCACCAGGCGGGAGAACATTGTCGCCCGCGAAGTGAGCCCAGTCGTCGGCCTGGTGGTCGGTGACGGGGTCCTCACCGAGCAGGGCGTGGGCACCCTCGATCTGACACCCCGGTCGGGCGGTTGGGCTGAATTGGGAGTGGACATGTGAAGCGCATGCAGGCTGCGAAGGAGTGACTGGAACCCTCCCGATTGTGGCCCCTGCTACCTGCGTGGTGGTGGGGGCCGCTCTCCAGCAGTACGCCGAATGACCCTTGCATCGCTTCATAACACGTAACACTGAAAGTTTTTTCGGCACGCCGCTACCTCGAACTAGCTTCCATAAGCAGGCATATGCATCCAAAAGAGGGTCAATTGTTCCTAATGCAGGCGATCGCAGGAACCGCGGAATTCCGCGCTCACTGGCCTATCTGGCGGCTGATCACCCAACAAGTGGGATGGGTCCGGGATACTGGAGATGTGCACGAGGAAAGCCCTCAATGCCTTTGAAACTGGGAGACCAAAGTGGTACAAGACGCCACCGCCAGACAGGCCCACTCCGCGCTCGGGGTTGCTACCCGCCTTCATGGGGCGCATTCCCCCGAAGCGTTCGCCGCCCGCCGCGCCTACCGCACCATCCGCCTCGCCATACAGATCGGCGCCGTACGGGACGAGATCAACGGGTTCAACGCCGACGAACGCGGCATCCTCCTTACCGCCATCGACGGTCACGAGGAGATCCCTAATGAGTAGATCCCCCCAGGACATGAAAACGGCCCCGGTGCACGTCGCCAAACAGAACACCGGAGCCGCAGCCCCAGCCGCTACCAACGAACAGGGACACGTGAACTCTACGACCCATTCTACCGCCGAATACACCCCCATGGGGCGTGCACCCGGTCATGAGATGACCCCGGAGGCCGTCGAGGACATTGCTATCCGGCGGATCTTCGACGGTGATCCGTTGGCGCTTGCCTGCCACCGTCTCGGCCTCGAATCCCGGGCCCAGCCACAGCCCATGCGCCTTCACCCCGAAGACGTGGACCTCATAGCCCAACAGGTCGTGGTGCTGCTGTCCCTGGGACAGGAGTCCGTTCAAACTGCTCGGGCTGCCCAGAAAGGCGCCGGCCGTTACACCGGGACTGCCCTCGGCGACCGCGCCAATACCGACCGCACCAACGACCCGTACCCGACCCACACGGCACAGGAGCTGAACGAGATCGAGACCACGCGGGGTGCAGCGGCATGAGCGATTTCAACGAGGCCACGATCCCCGACCCGCTTGACCTGGCGTTCTCCGCCAGGTGGCTCACGGCCCAGGACTTCCCTGCTGTTGAGTACGTTGTCCCGGGAATCATCCCCGAGGGGCTGACCTTGCTCACGGCCGCGCCGAAGATTGGTAAGTCGTGGCTGGTCCTAGGGCTTGGAGTGGCAGCCGCTACCGGGGGATACGCATTCGGCAGCATTCCAGTGGGTCGACGCCCGGTGCTTTACCTCGCCCTCGAGGATGGCCAGCGGCGCCTTCAGTCCCGCCTGCGCACGATCGGTGTGGATGACGGGCCGCCCGACCTGACCTTCATGACGACCGTTCCCGCTGGGCCCATCGCCACTATCGAGGCGTTCCTGGAGCGCCACGGTGAGCGGAACCCCTTGATCGTCCTTGACACCCTGGGGAAGGTGCGGCCCGTCAACGGCGGCAACGACCAGTATCAGCGCGACTACCAGCAGATGTCCGTGCTCAAGGAACTCGTGGACGCCAAACCAGGGTCTTCCCTCATCATCGTCCATCACACCAAGAAGGCAGAGACCACGGACTTCCTTGACAGCGTCTCGGGCACTCAGGGCCTCGCCGGCGCCGCTGATTCGATCCTCGTTCTCCGCCGGTCCCGCCACGAACAGGACGCCACGCTGAACGTCACCAGCCGTGACGCCGCGGAGGGCGAGTACGCAGTCCGGTTCGACTCGACCACCGGGACATGGGCGCTCGATGGGACGACTCTGGTTGACGCCGCACAGCGGGTGGAGGAACGCCGATCCACCGAAGGCGTCGGGGATGAGATGGCTGAACTCGTCAGGGTCGTCAACCGTCATCCCGACGGCATTAGGCGGAAGGACCTGGAGGCCCTGGTGCACATGGAGCCCGGGAGCCTTGGTGTCTACCTACGCCGGGCTACAGAGGCCGGGCGAATCACCAACCCGAGAAGGGGCATCTACGCCCCTGTCACAACCGTTACAAGTGTCACGATCCCCGGGGATCCATCCACCAATGTGACAGATGTAGCAGATGTAACAACAGATATTTGGGGCTCCGAGCCTCACTCAGCCTGCGTACACGGCCTCGCCGACGGCGACTGCTTCCAGTGCATGTCCGAGGATCTGCTTCGACAGGCGGGTGACGCCGCATGAACCCGCTGAAGGCTTACAAGCGGGTGCCCGACAACGACGGGCACCTCATCCCGATCACCGGCCGGTGGTGCCCCGCCTGCCGTTACCCCCTACACCCCGCATTGGCGGAGCCCATCCACCCCTGCTGCGGACACCAGGGGAACCGATGAAGCGCACCGGACTCCCCGATCCCGTGGAACTGGCCGAAGCGATCGACGCACTCGGGCGATCCACCGGGTACCCGTTGTGGGGAAGCCGCCTTGCCCTCACCCAAGGCAACGTCGCGGTGGCCTACCGCGGCTACCTGGAGCACCGCCGGCTGGTCAACGCCCGCATCATCCCTCGGATCGACGCAGCCACCAGTGATGTCTTCGACGGACTTGACCCCACCGAACTGCTCCGCCGACAAGCGGCACTCCCCACTCGCGCCGACACGAAAGGCCCCCGCCGATGAGCCACAAGACCCTTGACCCCCGACGAGCCGACGACTGGCCCACGCGCCGCCGCAAGGCCCGGAAACGGGCGCACAAGCCCTGCCAGGACACCAAGCGGGACACCAGGAGAGGACGAGACCGGTGAGCCGACGCGAGGACATCCTCGCCACCGAAGCCCGGGTCCTAGAACTCCGCGCCCAGGGCAAAACGGTGGAAGAGATCGCAGCAGACCCGTCCGTCAGCATCACTACGTCGTCCGGCGTCTCCAAAGCCCTACGGCGGGCACTGGAGAAGGACCGATCAGTGGCCGTAGGCGCCTATCGCAGTTACGCGTGGCAGGAGCTGGACGAGATCAACCGGCAGACCGTCGCAATCCTCGAATCCCCCACCGCCTCTGATGGAGACAGGCTCAGAGCACTGGACCTCCGTCGGCGGGTACTAACCGACCGCGGGGAGCTCATCGGCTACGGGAAAGCCCTGGAACGTGCCCACGCAGCTGCTGAGGCCGAGATCTCAGAGATGCCCGATGCTGGCCCAGGGTTCCTCAACGTCGTGTCGCTAGACGGCGCCCCCACCGAGGTGCTCCCCCGCGAGTTCGAAGCCGTGGGCGTGATCCCGCCGGACACCGTGCTCATCCTCGTGGACCCAGACTGGCAGCTCCATCCGGCAGGCATCGGGGTGTTCAGCCGGGGTGGGAAGCTGAAGCGGGGCAACACCTTGCTCCGCTGCGAACCCGAAGAGCTAGACCCGTTCCTCGAGTGGCGCCGGATGCAAAGGGACGAGCGGCACGCACAGGCACGTGCGGCACGAGGGCTGCCCTGTGCGGACACTGATTCGATTGTCGCCCCGTAGCCCTACGAGTACCCATAACGGCCCCCGATGAAGTTTCCGTCATCGGGGGCCGTTTCGCATTTTGTGACCATAGTTCGTCCGAGATGGCCCATAGGCTGAGCGCACCATCGACCACTCACCCCCAGGAGGGCACCGATGAACACCCAGCAGGTCATGAATGAACTCGCTAGACACGAAGACCCTGAGCGCCTAGTGAGAATCCTGGACTCATGTGGTGGACGATCAACGACGAAGGACCTCGCCTCCGAAATGGGGGAACACCCGGCCTACATCGCCGAAATAACGCGATACCTCGTCGAACTCGGCTTGGTGGAGCCAGATGAAAGTTTGGCAGGTGATGAGGTGAGCCTGACGGGTTACGGGCGCTCCGTGGTGGCGAAGATTGAACAGTCTTTCGCTGCTGGCGGGCGTCGCAGGGAGGTGATCCGTCGTGGCGTGCTTGAAGCCGCGAGCAACAAGCGGAAGGTAGCTTCTACCGATCTTGCTGATCATTGGAACGGCCCGCCGCTCGAACCCTCACCGGACCACGACGAGATCGTTGAGGCGATTAGATTCCTCTTGGACGCACGCCTAATAACGGCAACCAGAGTGTGGGGAGGCGCCTTTTCCAGCTTCGGCATCGAGCCCGCGGGTCAAGATGCTCTGGACCAGCGTCGCCGGCTCGTCACCCCCGAGTCTTCTTCGACTTTCAATGACTACCGGGACCAGTCGAACAACCTTACTCAGTACGGCGGGAACATAGGCGCAGTAGGGATGGGAAATCGAAACACCATCACAGGAACCGTGACTCTCGGCCCCCATGAAGTGGAGCGGGTCCGAGCGGATCTTAAGACGGCCTTGGAACTAGTCCGCGACGTGCCTGAGATCGATCAGCAGATCGTCACCGAGGCGATCGAGGACGCGCTCGAGGAAGTCGAGAAGGACGAGCCGAAGCCGCGCATGATTCGGCGGTGTGTAGATGAAGGGTTGAAGGCACTGTCGGCCTCGGCAGGCACCGCCGCTGGTGGAACCATCATTGGTCTGCTGCAGGGAATCTTGGGGATTGTCCAGCCATAGGACCTCGTTGCTTCCAACTTCCATAAACGCCCCCGCCCTCTTGCTGGCGGGGGCGTTTGCGTGTCCCGCAGTGTCTCACAACAGTCGATGTAGACAACACAAGGCCCCCGAGATGGAAATACATAGTTGCGATACACCTCCACCTGCGGCTTTGTTCCGAATCGAAGGTGTCTCTTCAGGTGTCTCTCAAGCTGAGCGTTGCGCGACAGATAAAGGTCCCTCCTGATCCCCACCCCTCGCTGTAGGTCGTGAAACAATTAGGTACTAGAGGGGTTGATCTGATATAAGCCCCGACCGACTATCAGGAGAACCCCCCATGGGAGCCAAAACCAAGCCCTTCGATTGGAGCGCGACCCCGGCATCATGGGCCGAAATCGGGCAGCGCACGCTCTTCGAGATTTACGCCCTGCTGGGCAAGAATCACGCCGGGGCCGGTGCTGCTGAGGCCACCGCCGAGGAAATCACCCACGCTGTTGACCGCGCTATCCGTTCCGTGACTCCCCTGGACACCGTGCAGGCATGGGTGGCGGACAAGGCCGCTGACATCCCGGCGGTGACCCCGTGAGCACCTTCAAGCCCCTCCCCGCCCACCAGGCGCAGGCCCTAGGTCAGCTCGTGGCCGCGACGCTCGACGGTGTTGGTGACGTCGCGCTGTCCGAGGATGCTCCAAAGCCCCCGACCTGGGCTCAGCTCGCCAACCTCCGGGACGCCGCGTGCAAGACGCCCGCCCCCGTCGTGGCACTGTCCGCGCCCTCCCAACCGGCCGCGAAGCCGCAGACGGTGAAGCTCGTCAACGGCTCGTCCGTAGCGCAGCGCCGGGCCGCGGAGATCATCGCCCACGAGAAGATCCGGGACTTCGAAGCGAAGTACGGCGTCGGCGCGACCCTCGAGGAAGCCCGGGAGCAGGACGCCGCGAACGAGTACTTGGACCGGATGGGGCTGCGACCGTGACCGCCCCTCGTGAAACGACCACCGTCGGTGTCCGGTTTCCCGCCTCGCTGCTGTCCCGGGTGGACGAGCTCGCAGCCCACGCCGGACTGACCCGCTCCGGGGCCGTACTGCTGTCCGTCTCCGCCGGAATCGACCCCGTGGCCCGAGCCGTCGACGCCCACCCCGCCAACACTCCCCAGGAGACCCACCGATGAACCTGACCACCATCTCCCCCGACGACACCCTGGCCGAGGCCCGCGAGCGCCTCACCGAAGCCACTGCTGCCCACCAGGCCGCCCGGGAAGCGTCCGACGCAGCCCGCGCCACCCTGGCCGCATTCGAGGCCGCCGCCGACCGTGGCGAGGAAGTGGACACCGCTACCTTCACCACGGCGAAGGCTGACCTGTCTCTCAAGTCCCGGCGTACCGCGGCGCTTTCCGCTCAGATTGCCGAGGCTCAGGAGGCCGTGGATCAGGCGCAGGAAGCCGTCTACGCCGCCCGCCTGACCGACATGGCCGCCACTCTTCCGTCACTGGACAAGCCCCGCCAGAAGGCCGTCAAGGCGTTCGAGGACTACCTTGCCGCTGTCCGCGCCCAGGACGACGCCGTGCGAGAGCTCTACGCCGAGGCGAAGGGTCTCCCGGACTTCCCCCACGGCAAGCCCGGCCAGGAGAAGGCGACCGGATGGCCGGCCTACGCCACCTCCTACCAGGGCCAGTGGAAGATCGAAGGCCGCCTCGGGCACGTCCTGATCGACGGCAAACCCATCAAGCGCCCCGACCTCACCCGTGAGGCTGAGCGCCTTGCAGAAGAACTGGTCCGGCAGGCCCGCACCCGCTAGACCCCACAGACTGCGCCTTCCTCCTGCTTGGTGGTAGCGGAGGGCGCCACCGCCCCGTCCGTCGCCTGGAAACCGGCGGGCGGGGCACCCATCAAAACCGCTGACGGAGGACAGGCCCGAGGCACCCACTAACCAGGAGAACCCCGTGTCTGCTTCCACAACCGCCCGCCTCGGGTACGCCGTGCTCGGCACCATGCGCCTAGGCGACGACAGCCCGCCCCGCCTCGAGGACGCCCAGGCGATGCTCCAGGAGACCACCAACGCCCTCGTCCAGGCCATCCGCACCTGCGCCGCCCTTGCCGATAAGGTCGCCAACGCTCAGGCGATGGTGGACGCTGCCAAGTCGGAAGGTGCCCTCTGATGGCGTACACGCCCCTCTACCCGGATCTGCCCCTCAAGTCGATCCTTACCCCGGACCACCTCGCCCACATCGAGAATGGCATCGTCGGGGTGTCCACCGAGGCCCGCACATACGTCGATGACGTCGCTGTGCAGATCCAGGCCGGCCAGGTCACTGACGCGGCATTCGACTCCGCCGTGGACCGTGCCGCCGCTGACGGCCGCCTCGTCGTCGAAGGCGGGGGCATCGCCCAGGACCTCACCATCACCGAAGCCCAGGAGGGCGTGTACCGGATCGCGGACGGCACGGGCGAGATTCTGGGCCTGACCGAGGGTAAGAAACTGCCCGCGGCAGCGAAGACGGACTTGGCGTCGGACCTCACGAACACCGCCACCGTGGTCGGCAAAGCCCTGTCCGATGGGTACGCCCCCGCCCTGGTGAACGGCAACGTGCCGGCGCGACGCGGCGAGTTCGCCCTGTCCCCGCTGAACTACGGGGCCGTCGGGGACGGTGTCACCAGCGACCAGGCGGCGCTGACCGCGACCCTCACGGCCGCCGCGGCCGGGGCCGTGATCGATCTCGGTGGGCGCACCTACAACGTCGGATCCGGGCTCACCATCGGGAAGAAAATCACTCTCCGCAACGGTAGCCTCACCGCAGTCGACGCACGGGTGGCTCTCCTGAATGCCGCCGGCATCCGCCTCGAAAACGTCCGAGTCTCCCGCTCCGGCACGGCGCGTTCCGGCTCATTCGATAGCGCCTTCACCGTCAACGCCGAAGAGGCACAGCTGGTGGCCGTCGTGGCCACGACTACGGTCGGGGACGCCTTGCACCTGGCGAACGGCACCTGCAACGGCACCGTCGTCGAAGGCGGCAGCTACTCAACCTCAGACCCCAACGAGGCCTACGGCATCCAGCTCCGCTCCGGCGGGACGCACAACTACGACATCCGCATCTCCCGGGCTCGCATCCGGAACACTGGATACGGCACCGGCATCGGGCTCTACAACTGCTCTCGGTGCACCGTGGAGCACTGCGATGTCCGTGGCATCCGCAGATCCCCGTGGTTCACAGTCACCGGGTGGACCCTCGTCTCTGGTACGACCTACCGGGCGCTGGACCGCACCGATACGAACTCGAACGCGGTTTACGTGAACGGCGCCGAGTATCGAAAAAACTCCGATTGAACCGTCACGGCTTCTCTGCCGTCTTTATACGGGCTGCGCCGCCGGCTGGGGCGCAGTGATCTGATCGTAGTGGGCGGCCTCGAACTCGGCAGGCGGGACGTTGCCGAGGCTGGAGTGCAGCCTGCGGGTGTTGTACCAGTCCACCCAGGCCAGCGTGGAGTACTCGACGTCGCTGACAGTTTTCAGTGGTGCCTTCACGAACGGGCCCGGGCGGATGCACTCGGTCTTGTAGAGGCCGATGATCGACTCCATGAGGCAGTTGTCGTAGGCGTCCCCGACCGAACCGATCGACGGGGCCATCCCCTCCAGGGCCAGATGCTCGGTGAAGCGCAGCGCCGTGTACTGGGACCCGGCGTCGTGGTGATGGATCAGCCCCTCCGGCAGCACCAGGCCCTGACGGGTGCGGTCCCACCGGCCCATTCGCAGGCAGGTGAGCACCAGATCCGTCGTGCGGGTGGTGGCGGCGTTCCAGGACACGATGCGCTGGGCGAAGACATCGACGATGAAGGCGACGTAGACGAATCCGGCCCAGGTGCGCACGTAGGTGAAGTCGGCGACCCACACGGTGTTCGGGGCCGCGGCGGTGAAGTTGCGGTTGAGCAGATCCGACGCCCGCGTCCCATCCTTGGCCGGGATCGTGGTGCGCACCCGCCGGCCTCGGACCACCCCGGCCAGCCCGAGGGAGCGCATCAGTCGATCCACCGTGCAGTGGGCCACCGCCAGCCCACACCGGCGCAGGTAGGCGGTCATCTTCCGCCGGCCGTAGAGGCCCTCCGGGGTGCCCACGGTGGCCAGCAGCACATCCATGACGATCGCGTCGCTGACCGTGCGCGCGGCAGGCTGCCGACCGGGTTGCTTCCAGGAGCGGTAGGTTCTCGCGGCGATCGGCACGCCCTGCTCGCGCAGGGCCGCGCAGATCGACTCGACCGCGTAGCCTTCGGACCTCATCTGGTCGATGAACCCGGCGATCAACGATTGCGGGGGTCGAGCTCCCCCGCGAAGAAAATCGAGGCCTTGCGCAGGATCTCGTTGGCCTCGCGCAACCGTTTGTTCTCGGCCTTGAGCCGCTTGATCTCTTCGGCCTCGGCCGTGGTGACTCCATCCCGGTCCCCGGAGTCGATCTCGGCCTGACGGACCCAGTTGCGCAGCGTCTCCCGCCCCAGATCCAGCTGCTGACCGATCTGCTGACAGGCCACCGTCAGCGACGGATAGTCCTGCTGGTGCTCGCGCACCATGCGCACCGCTCGGGCCTTGAACTCGGCGTCGTACTTCTTGGGCATGTCCTCATCCTTCATCGAAAGGAAGCGGCATCAAACCCGTGACGGTTCAAGGCGCTTTCCGTGCGCCTAGACCTATCTGCGTTCGTCGATCTAGGTGTTATCCCAAAACTGACCCCTGCCTCAGGCAGGATCCTGAACCCACCAGCATGCCATGGCGATTTCGTTGGCTACGGTCTTCCAATGCTTGCGGTTCTTTTCAGGTTGAGGGGGACGTACCTCAGCATGCGAGCACCGCAAATCTTCGTCCTTCTCATATGGGTCATCCGCCAGCAAGACCCCCGCGTTTGCCTGTCGTGGAGTAGCAACATGGAACCCGACAGAGCCGTACCGGTCGGGGTCATAGAGCGTGATAGGCAAACGACTTCGCCCTTGCAACACAGAGTCAAGGTGAGTAGACATACCCTCCTGCGCCTCACGGCGGAACGCTGCCGGATTAGGCGTATACCTACCGGTCAAAGGATCCCAGGTGCGAAAATCAGGTTTCTTGGGTATGCGCCGGTAGAGCGTATCTTCATCCGATACCGTGTGGTGGTTAAATTCCCACTCGGTCATGCGTGCAGGTACGCCACACGCCAGTGTGGATTCGCATGGTTCGCGACCTCAGCCATCTGCGCGAGTACCATCGCAGCCGTAATGTTGAGTTCGGCGCATGGCTCATCGATGGTTATGGCAGTGCCCCCCTGACGCTTGGCCCACAGATAAATGGGACCGGTTTCGTCGACGTCAACTTGCAACGCGAGGGCACCCGTCACCCAGTGGAGCACAGCCACTCCATCATCATCAGGGACGATTGATGGGAAGGTCGTGCGCTCGTCACACGTGTCACGCAAGAAGTCGAGAACTTGCGACTTAGTCCTCCGGCTCAAGCCAAGCGGCCCCAGAACGTCACGGCCAAGCTTTGACATCTTGTTGCGAACATCGTCAATAACCGGAAGGGGAGGCTGGACAGGCCTCCATGTGAACTCACACGGCTGCACGTGTTCAATGAACGTGTGGGGTCGTTCAACTGGTCGCGAACCAGCGCTATGCCAGCCGGCCACGGCGAACGGGGCAGAAGCTGTAAGGCTCATGACGTCTTCCCCCACTGTCGATGCATCTCTTCACTTGTGTGTATGAGGAATTGTGCCACTAGTTCCTCGTGAACTTCCTGCAAAGCGTCGAACGCGTTGCCGTGTTGCAAGTCCACGCCCCGACTCAGACGTAGGGCTAGCAGCGGGTCCCCATCCTGGTTCGAATCGACCATGACCAGTGAGCTGTATGGGCTCTCCTCGCTTGCCTCTCGTTGCAACCGCACTCCCACGTACTGCTCAGCGCGTTCCACCTCAGGTGGCGCCATATTCCAGCCGGTGAGGATTCCGACAGCTAGCTCTCCCGCAGTTACAGACGCGATCTCATTGACGTAGTAACACTCCACGGCTTGGATCTGGAGCCCGATCTGGTGCTTTGCCAGAGTGTCTGAGAAGTCACTGAACGATGTACGCATTCCTGCAAGGAGCTCTTCAAACCCGGGGTACGAAGGGTTGCCCGCGTCATGGAAGCTCCACGTGACCTCAAAACGATCGCCCTGAAAGGACAGAGCTCGGTCCGACCCTTGATAAGTGGTGTATGGCATCGGCCATGCCTCAGAGTGACTGAGGAAGGACACTGGGCCAGCATCCTCACGACCAGGTAGCGGCGGCCGCTCCGTCACCACGGGATAGTCATGCCCCCATCGCTGGCTTAATGGTGCGACAGCATGAGGCCCCACCGGCGCGTCGGACGAGAAGTGCAAGGTCAGGGTCACCTGTCGTATGGGAGGTTGCTTGAACTGGAGACCCGTCGCTGCGTCGATCGTCATAGCCTCATCGTAAGGGTTGCACGCCCCACCCCCGGGCATCCGCTCCGCCCCCATTTGTGGGAGTGGCGAGCCTGGACTTTGCGTCACCGCTTACCCCGCTTGTCGGCGCCGCCCCGCGGGTCGTAGATGTTCTGATCGGCCCACTTGTCCAACCAGTCGGAGCGGACACGCCAGTGATGGGAACGTCCTTCGCCGACCTTGATGGCCGGCAGGTCGCCTCTGGCGAGATACCGGCGGACCGTTTCCGGGTGTAGGGACAGGATCTCGGCTACCTGCTGCAACGAGTAGTACTGCCTCTGTGGGACGGGGTCGGGCACGGGTGCTTCCTCTCAAGAACCGCAACGACGAGTACGTGGACAACGGTCAGCGCCGCCTTCGGTTACTTCGCTTGTCCGCGCCGCCTCGAGGGTCGTAGAGGTTGTCTCTGGCCCACTTGTCCAACCAGTCGGAGCGGACCCGCCATTCGTGGTTCCCCGGTCCTCCAACTTTGATTGCAGGGATCTCCCCTATGGCGAAGTACCGGGCCACCGTCTTGGGGTGGAGGGATAAGAGATCCGCCACTTGTTGCAGGGTGAAGAACAGCTTGGCTGAGGCCGGCATTGGCATGGGGGCTCCTTCAGGGGCGGTCAGTGAGACTGCCTGCGGATCTGTCGCGTTGACGGCAGTCTGCAACGATCTGCCCGCTCGGTGCCACCGCACGTCTCTCGATAAGAGGTAAGGAGCGCGGCGACACCCCATATCGGGGCTCCCGTCTCCCCCACGCTTACCTCACGTTTTCGACGGCTCCCCGCGGAATCGGATGGAACGTCGAGAGCGGGCGGCCCGTGCTACTTCCGCGACATCACGCGGGACATGGCACCCGGCGACACCCGTCGGATTCCTCGACGCCAGTACAGAAGGTTGGGGGTTCGAATCCCTTCGGGCGCACCACTGACGGAGGCCTCGGACCGCACGGTCCGGGGCCTCCGTCGTGCGCTCCCGCCAGGTCTCACCCAGCGGCGAGTGCGCGCACGTCCCCGCGGGCCCGTCCCACCAGCCCCCGCGTCACCGCCCGGTCCAGACCCGGCAGGCCCGCCAGCCGCAGCATCAGCCGCCGGGCACGCACCCGGGACCGGGAGGCGGGGAGGAACCAGGCGGCACCGTCCCGGGCCGCGCGCTGCTTCTCGGCCACGACCGGCCGCCACACCCGCTCCCACCCGGCCAGCGCTTCCTCCACGGAGGCCGCGCGCGCCAGTCGCTCGGCGAGCAGCCACGCCCCGGCGACCCCGATCGAGGCGCCCTGCCCGCCGAGCAGCGACACGGCCTGCGCCGCGTCCCCGAGCAGGACCACCCTCCCCCGGCTCCAGCGCGGGACCTCCACCTGGAGCACCTCGTCGTAGTAGACGTCCTCCGGGCAGGCCTGCAGCACGCGCGGCACGAGCCAGCCGAACGAGGAGTGCGCCCGCCACAGGGCCGTGCGCGGATCGGCCGGCAGCGCGGGGTCGTCCACCCGGTGCACGGCGAAGGCCGCCACGCGCCCGTCCCGCAGCCCGTAGAGGCCCACCGTGCGATCGGTGTCGTCGGTGAGGCAGACCCGGCCGCCCACGTCCCGGCGCACCTCGGGGTCGTCGAGGAGGAACGCCGCCGTGTGGCAGCCCAGGAACCGGCGGAAGCGCTCCTCGGGGCCGAGCGCGGCCCGGCGGACGGCGGAGTGGACGCCGTCCGCGCCGACGACGAGGTCGGCGTCGAGCAGCGTCCCGTCGTCGAGCACCACGCCCGCCCCGCCGGGCCGGGCCACGACGTCCACGACGGCACGGCCGAAGCGCAGCGCCGCCACCGGGTCGGCGTGCTCGCGGAGCACGCGCTCGAGGTCGGGGCGCAGGACGCTGGTGAGCCGCCCGTCGAGGGCGTGCGCGAACCGGGCGTACGGCAGTCCTGCCCGCTCACGGCCGCGCCCGTCGACGTAGCTGAGCCGGGACACGGCGTAGCCGGCCTCCCGGATCGCCCCGAGGACGCCCATGGCCTCGGCCGCGTCCCAGCCGGGGCCGAAGAAGTCCATCATGTAGCCCTGCGCCCGGGGCCCCGGGGCCCGCTCGAGCACCTCGACGTCCCAGCCCTGCCGGCCCAGGCACCCGGCCAGGGCCAGACCCGCGATGCCGGCTCCGCAGACGACGGCGCGCACGGTGGGCCCGCCTCAGGCCCGCCCGGCGGACGGTCGCGGCACCGTGAAGTCCACGAGACGCGCGTCGGCGCCGTCCAGCTCCGCCCAGGAGCCGGGGACCTCGAGGACCGCGAGCCCGGACGTGGGGCAGCCGTCGGCGAGGGCCATCACGGCGTCGTAGTCGGAGTCCGGGGTGGCCAGACGCAGGGCGGCGTCCCGCAGGCCGGGCAGGTGGCCGATGAGCAGGAGGGACTCCACGGTGTCCGGCACGTGGTTGACGGCCGCGATGATCCGGGCGTCCGGCGCCGCGTAGAGCGACTCGTCCAGCCGGGCGGTCGGGGCGAGGTCGCCCAGGACGCTGCACACCCAGGTGCAGGTCTGCCGGGCGCGCAGCGCGCTCGAGCACAGGATCATGTCCGGGACGTGGCCCTGCGCCAGCAGCCAGCGGCCCGCCGCGGCGGCGTCCCGCGCCCCGCTCCGGTGCAGCGGGCGGTCGTGGTCGGTCACGCCCCACGGGTGCTCCGCCTCCGCGTGGCGCATGAGGACGAGCTTCTTGCGGTCGTGGCGGGTCATCGGTTCATGATGCCACGTGCCCGACCGGCGTGGGACGGCCCCGGCACTCCCGCACCGCGGGAAGGAGCCGGGGCCTGCACGGGCCGGACAGGGATCAGATGGAGTACTCGGGGGCCGCCCACACGACGACCTCGGGGTGCTCGTAGAAGCGGTAGCCCTGACCGCGGACGGTGCGCACGGTGTTGGCGAGCCGGCCGAGCTTGGAGCGCAGGCGCCGGATGTGCACGTCGATGGTGCGCTCGTTGGGCACCTCCTCCGAGTCCCGCCACAGGCTGTGCAGCAGCTCGTGGCGGCCCACGGTGCGGCTGCCGTTCTCCACGAGGTAGTTCAGCAGCTCGAACTCCTTGAAGGTGAGGTTGAGCAGTCCGCCGTCGAGGAAGACCTCGCGCCGGGAGAGGTCGATGAGCACCCCGGTGGACTGGTTGGTCTTGGTCTCGGGCGCCGGCGCCGGTGCCGCGGGAGCGGTCGGGCGCACCGCGCCCGAGGTCGGGTCGCCGAGGGCGTTGCGGACGACCTCCAGGTCGCTGCCGGTGGTGTTCGCCGGGGCCAGGGCCACGGCGGCGTAGGAGTCGGCCTCCGGGACCAGCTGCTGGGCGTAGGCCCGGATGCTCTGGACCATCTTGACCAGCGAGGTGCCGTTCGCCGCGGCGGTCTCCTCGTTGAGGCCCACGTAGATCACGAAGCCGCGGGCCTCGTTCTCCTGGACCTGCGGCCGCGGCGCCGCCTCCCGCTCCAGGCGCGTGGGCAGCGGCGGCTCTCCCGGTGCGGCCGGCATGGCCCCCAGCGTGCTGCGGAGGCTGCGGTAGTCGGCGGGAGCGCCCGGCACCCGATCGGGAGCCGTGGCCGGACGGCGGGCACCGCGGGCCTCGCTCGTGCGGGTGCGCTGAGAAATGTGCACGTATCCCGGTGTACCTGGCATCTGGTGCCCCTTGTCTCTGCGTCGTGCGATGGACGTCTCCCGCCCACCTGGGCCGCCCCGCCCCTCGGACCGACCCCACCACTCCCAGCTCCCGGATCACCGGCCTCGGACTTCTCGGGGATCGTCCCCGCGAAGCTGGCAGATCCCTGACAGTGGCGTTGATCTCATGGTCCACCAGCCCTCGGGAACTGGCAAGTAATAATCGTGACACTTTCTCACGATGTGAGACACGAACGACAGCACTCCTGGCCGCGCACCAAAATGAACCCCCTTCACCTTCCCCCCGCGCCCACTGCCGGGGGCGAAACCCCGAAAAGTCGGGTCCATCAGGGGGCGCGACCCCCCTTGGGAGCCTCAGGCACAACGTGCCGAGATTGTCAAGATACGGAATGCGCTCACCAGCCCATCTCAGCATGCGGACAGATGCGTCCGGGGACGGCAGAGGCCCGTCGACCGGGTCGACGGGCCTCCGTGGCGGCGGATCCGCGGGCTGTCAGGGGCAGGGCTCAGTCCACCACGCCGTAGAGGCGGTCACCGGCGTCACCGAGCCCCGGGACGATGTACGCATTCTCGTCGAGCCGTTCGTCCCTCGCTGCCAGGACGATGCTCACCTCCGAGTCCCCCAGCTCCTCCTCCAGGGCGGCCAGGCCCTCGGGGGCCGCGAGCAGGCAGACGCACGTGATCTGCTCGGCACCGCGGCGGTAGAGGAACTTGATCGCCTCGCGCAGCGTGCCGCCCGTGGCCAGCATCGGGTCCAGGACGAAGACCTGGCGCCCGGTGAGGTCGTCGGGCAGGCGCTCGGCGTAGGTGATGATGTCGAGGGTGTCCTCGTTGCGGGCCATCCCGAGGAAGCCCACCTCGGCCGTGGGGACCAGGCGGGTCATGCCCTCGAGCATGCCCAGGCCGGCCCGCAGGATCGGCACCACGAGCGGGCGCGGCTTGGACAGCCCGGTGCCGGTGGTCCGGGTGACCGGCGTGTCGATCTCCACCGGTTCCACGCGGACGCCCCGGGTGGCCTCGTACGCGAGCAGCGTCACGAGCTCCTCGACGAGCAGTCGGAACACCGGGGAGGTCGTGTTCTTGTCCCGGAGGACGGTCAGTTTGTGCGCCACCAGAGGGTGGTCGAGAACGGTCACTCGCATGGACCAAAATTACCATCGGGGTTCTGCGGCCCCCGCCGGGCCCCACCCCGGCCCGCCGGCCCCGCCCGGAGGACGGCCGGGCGAGAACCAGGAGAGGACCAGGATGGCACTGCCCCCGCGCACCCGGGACGAGGCCCGCGCCGAGGAGTGGATGCGGCTGGCCCTCGCGGAGGCCCGCGCCGCCCTGGAGACCCAGGACGTGCCGATCGGCGCCGTCGTCGTCGCCCCGGACGGGACGGTGCTCGGCCGCGGGCGCAACCGCCGGGAGGCCGACGGCGACCCCACCGCCCACGCGGAGGTCCTCGCCCTGCGGGAGGCGGCGCGCGCCCGGGGCACCTGGCGCCTCGACGACTGCACCCTCGTGGTGACCCTCGAGCCGTGCGCGATGTGCGCCGGGGCGGTCGTCCTGGCCCGCGTGCCCCGCGTGGTGCTGGGCGCGTGGGACGACAAGGCCGGGGCCGCGGGCTCCGTGCTCGACGTGCTGCGGGAGCGCCGGCTCAACCACTGGGTGGAGGTCACCGGGGGCGTCCTGCAGGAGGAGTGCTCGCGCCTGCTCCTCGACTTCTTCGCCGGGCACCGGCGCGGCGGGCGCGACGACGCCGGGCCGGCGGGTTTTGGCGCTTGAGCACGCCAGCCGGTACAGTACTGCGAGCTGGTGACGTGTCCGAGCGGCCGAAGGTGCATCACTCGAAATGATGTTTGGTGTAAAAGCCAACGAGGGTTCAAATCCCTCCGTCACCGCCAGTCGAGAAGGGCCCCACTCCTCCGGGAGCGGGGCCCTTTCCCGTGCCCGGCCGGACCGCGCCGGCGCAGGGTTCCCGCCGGGCCCCTCCGGCTCGCCCGCCGTCCGCCGCGGCCGGGCCGCCTCCCGCGCCACCGGCCGGCCGGCACCGGCTACCGTGGTGCCGGTCACGGCCCGCCGCCCGGCGGGCGGGAAACAGAGAGGCGCAGCATGACGACGTCGGCACAGGCAGTCGGACACCTGGGAACGGACGGGGAGGAGTACCCGGACGCCTACTTCGTGCGGCTGGACGCCACCCGCTTCCGCTCCACCCTGCACGCGCAGGGCGCCTGGAACGCGGCGGAGCAGCACATGGGCGCCGCCTCGGGGCTGCTCGCCCACGCGGTGGAGGTCAACCACCCCCGGGCGGACCTGCTGCCCTCGCGGTTCTCCTACGACATCCTCGGCTTCATCCCCGGCGGCGAGGTGGAGGTGACCACGCGCGTGGTCCGCCCCGGCCGCACGATCGAGCTGGTCGAGGCGACGATGAGCCAGGGGGGTCGCTCCTGCATCCGGCTCAGCGTGTGGCGGCTGGTCCGCGGCGGGACCGCCGCGGTCGCCGGGACGCACCGGGAGGCCCTGCCGCCCGTGGCCGGCGCCCTGCCCACGACGATGACGGGACGGTGGCCCGGCGGGTACATCGCCTCGCTGGAGGGCCGCACCGTGCGCGAGCACCGGCCCGGCCGGGCCGCCATGTGGCTGCGCGCGCCGCACGCCGTCGTCGCCGGGGAGGAGGCCTCCGCCACGGCGCAGTTCCTCGCGGCGGTGGACGCCGCCAACGGCATCGCCGTGCGGGTCGGCCCGGACGAGCTGGCCTTCCCCAACGTGGACCTCGGCGTGCACCTGGTGCGGGAGCCCGTCTCGGCCTGGGTGGGGCTGGACACGCACGTCACCTTCGGTGCGACCGGGGTGGGCCTCACCGAGTCCGCGCTGCACGACGAGGCCGGCTACCTCGGCCAGGTGGCGCAGTCCCTGACCGTGCGGCCGCTGCCGATCACCGGCTGAGGCCCGCTCCCGTCCGGGACGCCCACCGCGCGACCGTACAATGGGCGGCGGGATTTCCGACGTCGAGACCAGGGGCCACCGCGCCCCGAGGAGGCCATCGAAGTGAGCAGCATCAACATCACCGTGATCGACCGCGAGGGCAACCGCACCGAGGGCGTCGAGTGGAAGGACTTCGAGAGCCTCATGGAGGCCCTCACCCGCCACAAGTACCCGATCCTCGCCACCTGCGGCGGCAACGCGTCCTGCTCCACCTGCCACTCCTACCTGGACCAGGGCTCCTTCGCCAAGGCCAACGAGATCAACGACGAGGAGGAGGACCTCCTCGACATGCTCGACGACACCCGGCACGACACCTCCCGGCTCAGCTGCCAGGTCGAGTGGTCCGAGGACCTCGACGGCGCCGAGGTCACCATCGCCCCCGAGTGGTGACCCGCTCGTCCCCGCGGGGACGGCACCCCCGACTCTGACCAGCCCCCGGACGGACCGGCGTCGCCGGCGCGCAGGAAGTGGACCCATGACCGAGATCCGTGACGACCTCACGACGCGTGCCGCCTACGTCTCCGACGCGTCGATCTACCGGCGGGTGCCGGCGGCGGTGGCCGAGCCGCGCAGCGTCGAGGAGGTCCGCGAGCTGCTGGCGCTCGCGCACGAGCGCGGCTGGCCGGTGGTCTCCCGCGGGGGCGGGACGTCGGTGGCGGGCAACGCGATCGGCGAGGGCCTGGTCATCGACACCTCCCGGCACTTCAACCGGATCCTGTCGATCGACTCCGAGGCGATGACCGCCACGATCCAGCCGGGGGTGATCTGCGACCAGCTGCGCGCGGCGGCCTCCGAGTTCGGCCTCACCTACGGGCCGGACCCCTCGACGCACTCGCGGGCCACGGTCGGCGGGATGGTCGCCAACAACGCCTGCGGCTCCCACTCCGTGGCCTGGGGCACGTCCGCGGACAACCTGGTGTCCCTGACGGTCATGCTCGCCGACGGCCGGGAGGTCCGGCTGCGCGCGGGCGGGACCTCCGAGCCGGGGATCGACCGGGCGCTGACCGCGATCCGGGACCGGCACCTGGCGATGCTGCGCACCGAGCTGGGCCAGTTCCCCCGCCAGGTCTCCGGGTACGGGCTGCACTACCTGCTCGGGGAGAAGGGCTTCGACACCGCCAAGGCCTTCGCCGGGACGGAGGGCACCTGCGGGATCATCACCGAGCTCACCGTCCGGCTGGTGGCCAAGCCGGCCCACACCGCGCTGGCCGTGCTCGGCTTCGAGGACGCCTTCGAGGCGGCGACGGCGGCCCCGAAGCTGCGGGTGCCCGGGGTGTACACGATCGAGGGCATGGGCTCGGACCTGCTCGACGCCCTGCGCACCCGCCCCGGGCAGGAGCACGCCGGCGGGGAGCTGCCCCGCGGCGGCGGCTGGCTCTACTGCGAGGTGGGCGCCGACACCCTGGAGGAGGCCGAGGCCCGGGCGCGGGAGCTGCCGGGACTGGTGCCCGAGAACGTCGTGGACTCCGTGATCGTCCCCGGCGCGGCGCAGGCCAAGGCCCTGTGGCGGATCCGCGAGGCCGGGGCGGGCATCGTGACCCGTCTGCCCGAGGGCGGGGAGGCCTGGCCGGGCTGGGAGGACTCCGCGGTTCCCCCGGCGCGGCTGGGCGAGTACCTGCGGGACCTCTACGACCTGCTGCACGAGCTCGGCCTCACCGGCATCCCCTTCGGGCACTTCGGGGAGGGCTGCGTGCACATCCGCATCTCCTTCGACTTCAGCACCGAGGCCGGGATGGCGACCTACCGCACGTTCATCGAGCGCGCCGCGGCGCTGGTCCACCGCTACGGCGGCTCGGTCTCCGGGGAGCACGGCGACGGCCGCGCCCGCTCCGAGCTGCTCTCGACCATCTACTCCCCCGAGGCCCTGGCCGCCTTCGCGGAGTTCAAGCGCGTCTTCGACCCGGACGGGTTCTTCAACCCCGGCGTGCTGGTGGACCCGGAGCCCATCGACCAGGGCATCCGCCCCGGCCCCGGCGCCCGGACGTTCGCGCTCACGCCCGTGCACGCGTTCTCCCGGGACGGCGGGTCGTTCTCCAGCGCCGTGAACCGCTGCGTGGGCGTGGGGTCCTGCCGCTCCGACGTGGGCGCCATGTGCCCGTCCTTCCAGGCCACCCACGACGAGGTGCACTCGACCCGGGGCCGCGCCCGGTCCCTGGCAGAGATGCTGCGCGGGGAGTCCATCACGGACGGCTGGAAGTCCAAGGAGACCCTCGAGGCCCTGGACCTGTGCCTGTCCTGCAAGGCGTGTGCCACCGAGTGCCCGGTCAACGTGGACATGGCCACGTACAAGGCCGAGTTCCTGCACCACCACTACCGGCACGGCCTGCTCTCCTTCCTGGGCCGGAACCGGCGGCCCATGGCCCAGTTCACGATGGGCTGGATGCCGCTGCTGATGCGGATCGTGGAGAAGGTGCCCTTCTCCTTCCGGCTGATCAACCTGCTGGAGTCCAACCGGGCGGTCGAGGAGCTGACCAAGCGGCTGGGCGGGATCGAGCCGAAGCGGCGGATGATCTCCTTCGCCGACCAGCCCCTCACCCGCTGGTTCCGCGGCCGCCCCGCCCGGCGCCCCGGCGACGACGTCGACGGCCGGCCCACCGTGGTGCTGTGGCCGGACACGTTCACGAACTTCGCCGCCGACGCCCCCGGCAAGGCCGCCGTGGAGGTGCTCGAGGCCATGGGCTACCGGGTGCTGCTGCCCATGGACAACGTCTGCTGCGGGCTCACCTGGCACTCCACCGGGCAGCTGGACATGACGCAGAAGGTGCTGCGCCAGACCCTCGACGTGATGGAGCCGCTGCTGGAGGCCGGGTACCCGATCATCGGCCTGGAGCCCTCCTGCACGGTCATGCTCCAGGACGAGATCACGGAGCTGCTCCCCGGCGACCCCCGGGCCCGGCGCGTCTCGGAGCTGACGACGACGATCGGCGCGTTCGCGGCCCTGCACCTGGCCGAGGGCGGCCCCTGGCCCTTCCGGGAGCTGGCCACCGAGGCGGGTCCGGCCGAGGCCGTGTGCCAGGTGCACTGCCACCAGAAGTCCATGCTCGGCTACGGCCCCGAGCTGGAGGTGCTGGCGAAGCTGGGCGTGGACACCGCCGTGGTCGGCGGCGGCTGCTGCGGGCTGGCGGGCAACTGGGGCTTCGAGCCCGGCCACTACGAGGTCTCGCAGACCCTCGGCGAGCGGGAGCTGTTCCCCGCGATCCGTGCCGCGGCCGACGGGACGATCGTGCTCGCCGACGGCTTCTCCTGCCGCACCCAGATCGCCCAGGGCACCGGCGCCGACGGCGTCCACCTGGCCGAGGTGATGCGCGCCGCGCTGCCCCCGGCTGAGGCCGGCGAGCGGTAGCGCCCGCCCCGGACGCGGCCCCGGCCCCGGCGGCGGACGCGTCCGGCCGGGGTGTCGGTGGCCCTGCCTAGAATGAAGGCCCTGGGAGGGCCCCCTCCTCAAGGCGTGGTCCGCCACGACGTCCGCACGAGGAGGATATCCCCCCATGTCTTCGCTCTCCCCCGTTGCCCGTCCGGTTCTGGGCGCTCTCGCCCTCGCCTCGGTCCTGGCGCTGACCGCCTGCGGCGGCGAGCAGCCGGAGCAGGCCGGCACCGCCGCCGTCCCGGGCACGGTCGGGAGCGCCTCCACGGCCCCGGCCGCGTCCGGCAGCGCACCCGCGGACGGCGCCGACGCGGCCCCGGCCGACGAGCCGACCGGCGAGCGGACCACCGCGGCGCCCGCCGCCCCGGAGGGCGGCCCCGCGGAGCCCGCCACCGAGCCCACCGGCGCGGCGGGGCCCGCCGGGGAGCCCGCGGGCGAGACCACCGAGGAGCCCACCGAGGAGATCCCTGAGGAGACCGCCGAGGAGACCGCCGGGGACGCGGGCGGGACCGCGGGCGGCGCCGCCGGCGAGCCCGCCCGGGGCGGTGCCGCCGCCGGTGCCCGCGCGGACTGGTGCGCGACCTCCGCGCTGGAGGTCTCCGCCGCACCGGCCGGGGGCGCCGCGGGGTCGGTCTGGGTGGACGTCACCGTGACCAACGCGGCCGCGGAGCCCTGCGTGCTCGCGGGCTACCCGGGGGTGTCCTTCGTGGACGCCGGCGGCACGGCACTCGGCGCCCCGGCGGTGCGGGACGCCGGTGTCCCCGGGACCGGCAGGGAGCTGGCGCCGGGCGAGTCCGCCACCGCCGCGCTGCGCATCAGCCAGGCCGCCGTCCACCCCGGGTGCGAGGCCCGGGAGGCCGCGGGGCTGCGCGTCTACCCGCCCGAGAACACCCGGTCCGTGGTGGTGCCCTTCCCCGCCGAGGCCTGCACCGGTCCCGGCATCCAGCAGCTCGAGATCCAGGGCTTTGGCACCTGATCCGGCCCTGAGCCTGTTCACCGAGCACACCCGGGTCTGGTTCTCGGGTGCGTTCGCCGCGCCCACGGCCGCCCAGGAGGGCGCCTGGCGGGCCATCGCCGCGGGACGCCACGCGCTGATCGTGGCGCCCACCGGCTCCGGCAAGACCCTGGCCGCGTTCCTGTGGGCCCTGGACCGGTTCGTGGCCGAGGCCGCGGCGGGACGGGCCGCGGCGCCCGGTCAGCCGGGGACCGGGCAGCCGGGGGCCGGGCAGCCGGGGGCCGCGCAACCGGGGACCGGGGACACCCTGTCCGCGCCCGGACCCGGCGCCGCCGCCTCCGCGGCAGCGGCCGGGTCCGCCGGGAGCCTGCGCACCAAGGCCCGCTCCGCGAGCGCCCGCGGTGCGCGGCGCGGCACCCGGGTGCTCTACATCTCCCCGCTCAAGGCGCTGGGCGTGGACGTGGAGCGCAATCTGCGGGCCCCGCTGATCGGGATCTCCCAGACCGCCCGGCACGCCGGCGTCGAGCCGCCGGAGGTCAGCGTGGGGGTCCGCTCCGGGGACACGCCGCAGGCCGTGCGCCGGGCCCTGCTGTCCAGCCCGCCGGACATCCTCATCACCACGCCCGAGTCGCTCTACCTGATGCTCACGTCCAAGGCGCGGGAGACCCTCACGGACGTGCACACCGTGATCGTGGACGAGGTGCACGCCGTGGCCGGCACCAAGCGCGGGGCGCACCTGGCGCTCACCCTGGAGCGGCTGGACGCCCTGCTGGAGAAGCCGGTGCAGCGCATCGGGCTGTCGGCCACGGTCGAGCCGGTCGAGACGGTCGCCCGGTTCCTGGGCGGGCGGGAGCCGGTCTCCGTCGTCGCGCCGCGGGCGGAGAAGCGGTGGGACCTGACGGTCTCGGTGCCGATCCCGGACATGACCGTGCTGGGCGGGCCCGCCGCCTCCCCGTCCCTGGCCGGGTCCGGCTTCGGCGACGACGACCTGGACGCCCTCGCCCCCACGGCCACCGCGTCGATCTGGCCGCACGTCGAGGAGCGGGTCGTGGACCTGGTGCTGGAGAACCGCTCGACCATCGTGTTCGCCAACTCCCGCGGCCTGGCCGAGAAGCTCACGGCACGGCTCAACGAGATCTACGCCTTCCGCCTCGAGCACACGGCCCCGGACGGCGGCGCGCCGCAGGCCGCTCCCGGGCACGGCGGGGACCCGCACGACGCCGCCGTCCCCGGGGTCCCGGCGGGCTCCGCGCCGCAGCAGCTCGGGGACGTGCTGCGCTCCGCCCTGGCCGGGCAGGACCCGGCCGCGCCCGGCGGGACCGCCGAGCCCGGCCGGACCGCCGAGCACGCGGATCTGCGCCGGCAGACCGGCCGCTACGAGGGCGCGGCCCCGGTGCTGGCCCGCGCCCACCACGGGTCGGTCTCCAAGGATCAGCGGGCGGTCATCGAGGACGACCTCAAGACCGGGCGGCTGCGCTGCGTGGTGGCCACGTCCTCCCTCGAGCTGGGCATCGACATGGGCGCGGTGGACCTGGTGGTCCAGATCGAGGCCCCGCCCTCGGCCGCCTCGGGGTTGCAGCGCGTGGGCCGGGCCGGCCACCAGGTCGGAGAGGTCTCCCGCGGCCGGTTCTACCCCAAGCACCGCGGGGACCTGCTCGACGCCGCGGTGACGGTCGAGCGGATGCTGCAGGGCCGGATCGAGCCGCTGGCGGTCCCGCTGAACCCGCTGGACGTGCTGGCCCAGCAGACCGTGGCCGCGACCGCCCTGGGAGCGGTCGAGGTGGAGGAGTGGTTCGACACCGTCCGCCGGTCCTCCCCGTTCCTGACCCTGCCCCGCTCCGCCTTCGACGCCACCCTGGACCTGCTCTCGGGCCGCTACCCCTCCGACGAGTTCGCCGAGCTGCGCCCGCGCATCGTCTGGGACCGGGAGACCGGCACGATCGAGGGCCGGCCCGGGGCGCAGCGACTGGCGGTGACCTCGGGCGGGACCATCCCGGACCGCGGCCTGTTCGCCGTGTACCTGGTCGGCGAGCAGGACGGGAAGAACTCGAAGCGGGTGGGCGAGCTCGACGAGGAGATGGTCTACGAGTCCCGCGTGGGCGACGTCATCGCCCTGGGCGCCTCCAGCTGGCGGGTGGAGGAGATCACCCACGACCGGGTGATCGTCTCCCCCGCCCCGGGGGTCCCCGGCAAGCTCCCGTTCTGGCACGGCGACGGCCCCGGCCGGCCCGTGGAGCTGGGCCGCGCGGTGGGCCGGTTCAACCGGGAGATCGCCGGGGCCGCCGAGGACGAGGCCCGCGCCCGGCTGCGCGCGGCCGGGCTCGACGAGTGGGCCGCCGACAACCTGCTGGCCTACGTGGGCGAGCAGAAGGAGGCCGTGGGGCAGGTGCCCTCGGACCGGCTGTTCGTCGTCGAGCGCTTCCACGACGAGCTCGGGGACTGGCGGGTGGTGCTGCACTCCCCGTTCGGCATGCCCGTGCACGCCCCCTGGGCGCTGGCCGTGGGGGCCCGGCTGCACGAGCGCTACGGCCTGGACGGCTCCGCGCAGGCCGCCGACGACGGCATCGTGCTGCGCGTGCCGGCCATGGAGGACGAGCCCCCGGGGGCGGAGCTGTTCCTGTTCGACCCCGACGAGCTGGACCGGATCGTGACCGAAGAGGTGGGCGGCTCGGCGCTGTTCGCCTCCCGCTTCCGGGAGTGCGCCGCCCGGGCCCTGCTGCTGCCCCGGCGGGACCCCGGCCGGCGCACGCCGCTGTGGCAGCAGCGCCAGCGCTCCGCGCAGCTGCTGGACGTCGCCCGGAAGTACCCGCAGTTCCCGATCATCCTGGAGACGGTGCGCGAGTGCCTGCAGGACGTCTACGACCTGCCCGCCCTCAAGGAGCTGCACCGGGCCGTGGAGCGCCGGGCGATCCGGGTGGTGGAGACCACCACCGACCAGCCCTCCCCGTTCGCCCGGACCCTGCTCTTCGGCTACGTCGCCCAGTTCCTCTACGAGGGGGACTCCCCGCTGGCCGAGCGCAAGGCGGCGGTCCTGTCCCTCGACGCCGCCCTGCTCAACGAGCTCCTGGGCCGCGCCGAGCTGCGGGAGCTGTTGGACCCGGAGGTCCTCGAGCGCACGGAGGCGGAGCTGCAGCGTCTCGCCGCCGACCGCCGGCTGCGCGGGCTCGAGGGCGCCGCGGACCTGCTGCGCCTGCTCGGCCCGCTCACCACCGCGGAGGCCGCCCGCCGGCTCCAGGACCCGGACGATCCGGAGGCCGCCTGCCCCGAGGACACCGCCGCCGGCTGGCTGGAGCGGCTCGTGGCCGCCAACCGCGCCCTGCGGGTGCACCTGCGCGGCGTGGAGCACTGGGCGGCGATCGAGGACGCCTCCCGGCTGCGCGACGCCCTGGGCGTGCCCCTGCCCATGGGGGTGCCGCTCGCGTTCGTCGAGCCCGTCGAGGACCCGCTGGCCGACCTCGTCTCCCGCTACGCCCGCACGCACGGGCCCTTCACCGTGGACGAGGCCGCGGCCCGGCTCGGACTGGGCACCGCCGTGGTGCGGACCACGCTGGAGCGGCTCGCCGCGGACCGGCGGGTCGTCGAGGGCGAGTTCCGGCCGGCGCGCACGGACGCCGGCGCGCCCGGGCCGGCCGCCTCCGAGTGGTGCGAGGCGGAGGTGCTGCGCCGGATCCGGCGCCGCTCGCTGGCCGCGCTGCGCCGCGACGTGGAGCCGGTCCCGGGGCAGGTCTACGCCCGGTTCCTGCCCGCCTGGCAGCACGTGGGCCGGGGCCACCAGCTGCGCGGCGAGGACGGCGTGCTCACGGTGGTGGACCAGCTCGCCGGCGTCGCCGTCCCGGCCTCGGCCTGGGAGCCTCTCGTGCTGGCGGCCCGGGTGGCGGACTACCGGCCCGAGCTGCTGGACGAGCTCACCGCGTCCGGGGAGGTCCTGTGGTCCGGGGCCGGTTCCCTGGCGGGCGACGACGGGTGGGTGTCGCTGCACCTGAGCGAGGCCGCCCAGCTGACCCTGCCGCCCGCCGAGACCCTCGCCGTGGCGGCCGCCGCCCTGGACTCCACCCTCGAGCGCCGGGTGCTCGACGTCCTCGCCCCCGGCGGCGCCTGGTTCTTCCCGCAGCTGCTGGGGCTGCTCGAGGCCGGCGGGGACCCGGTGCCCGCCGGGGAGCTGACCACCGCGCTGTGGAACCTCGTCTGGGCGGGCCTGATCACCAACGACACCTTCCTCCCGGTGCGCTCGCTGCTCTCCGGCGGGCAGGCCGCCCACCGGCACCGGGCCAAGCCCCCGCGGGGCCGCTCCACGGTCCGCCGGGGTGCCGCCCGGCTGCGCCCCGGCGGCGCCGCGTCCCGGCCGGGGATCGGCGGGGCGCTGCGGGCCACGAGCGGTGCGGCCACCCTGGAGCGCCACGACTCCCCGCTCGTGGCCGGGCGCTGGTCGATGCTGCGCCCGGAGCCGCTCGAGCCCACGCTGCGGGCCTCGGCCACCGCCGAGCTGCTCATGGACCGCTACGGGGTGGTCACCAAGGGGCCCGTGGCCGTCGAGGAGATCCCCGGCGGCTTCGCCACGGTCTACAAGGTGCTCTCCACCCTGGAGGACACGGGCCGCGCCCGCCGGGGCTACTTCATCGAGGGCCTGGGCGCCGCCCAGTTCGCCCAGCCGGCCACCGTGGACCACCTGCGCACGTTCAGCACCGACGACCAGGTGCGCGCCGAGGAGCCCGTGGCGCTGGCCCTGGCGGCGACCGACCCCGCCAACCCCTACGGGGCCGCCCTCGAGTGGCCGGACCCGGTCGCGGCGAACGCCCCCGACGGTGCGGACGCGCCGGCCGGACGGCACCGGCCCGGGCGCAAGGCGGGCGCCGTCGTCGTGCTCGTGGACGGCGCCCTGGCCCTGTACGTGGAGCGCGGCGGGCGGACCGTCCTCGCGTTCACCGAGGACGCGGACGCCCTGGCCGCCGCCGGCCCGGCCGTGGCCGACACCGTGCGGCGGGGCGCGGTGGACAAGCTCACGGTCGAGAAGGTCAACGGGGCCCCGGTGCTCGGCTCCGGCCCCCTCGAGACCGCCGTCCGGGAGTCCCTGCTGGCCGGCGGCTTCTACTCGACGCCGCGCGGGCTGAGGATGCGCCGGTGACCGCGGCGCCCGGGCGAGGAGGCCGCCGTGCCCGAAGGTGACACCGTCTACCGCCAGGCCGCGCTGCTGCGCCGTGCCCTGGCCGGTCAGGTCCTCACACGCAGCGACCTGCGCTTCCCCGCGATCGCCACCGCGGACCTCTCTGGGCGCACCGTGACCGCGGTGGTCCCGCGCGGCAAGCACCTCCTGATCCGCGTGGACGGCGGCCCCGAGGCCCTGGTGCCGCTGACCCTGCACTCCCACCTGCTCATGGAGGGGATGTGGCACGTCTATCCGCGCGGGGCCCGATGGCGGCGCCCCGGCTACCAGGCGCGCGCGGTCCTGGAGACCGCCGGGGCCCAGGCGGTGGGCTTCGACCTCGGGATGCTGGACCTCGTGGCCACGGCGGACGAGGACGAGCTCGTGGGCCATCTCGGCCCGGACCTGCTCGGTCCCGACTGGGACCGGGCGGAGGCCCTGTCCCGGCTGGCCCGGCACCCGCGCCGGCCCGTGGCCGCCGCGCTGATGGACCAGCGCAACCTCGCCGGGATCGGCAACGTCTACCGCAACGAGATCCTGTTCCTGCGGCGCCTGCACCCCTTCACCCCGGTGGCCGCCGTCGAGGACCTCGGGGCCGTGGTGGACCTCTCCCACCGGCTGCTGCACGCCAACCGGGACCGCTCCCAGCGCTCCACCGTGGGCGGGCCGGCCCGGCGCGGCGAGCAGTTCTGGGTCTACGGCCGCGGCCGGCAGCCCTGCCGCCGCTGCGGGGCCCCGATCCGGGAGGCCCGGATCGACGACGCCGAGCTGGCCCCCGGCGAGGCCCACCCCGGGCCCCTGCAGGACCGGGCGCTGTGGTTCTGCGAGCGCTGCCAGCCGGCCCCGTGACGGCGGGCGCCCGCGGGGTCTTATCCTGGGAGCGCCGCAGCCGCTGACCAGGACCAGGAGACGACCATCGACGCCACCACGCTCGACACCGCCTACTTCCCCGCGCCCGAGGACGGGCCCGACGGCGAGGAGTTCCGCAGCGCGTCCCGCGCCTCCGCCGCGGCGCTCGACGAGCGCCCGGACGTGGTCCGGTACAAGGGCCGCTTCGCCCTGCGCATCACCGACCAGACGCCCCACGACGTCATGGTGCAGAACCTGCTGTTCCTGCGCCGCGTCCTGGAGGACGCCGGGATCGACCACCTCCTGGTGCGGGGCAACGACGAGCGCCCCGTGGTCGCGGTGGACCTGCACGACCGTGCGCGGCTGCGCGAGGCCCTGGTGCAGGCGGCCGTCGGCGAGCCGTACTACGTCAAGCCCATGGACACCAAGAAGCAGACCTCCGAGCTGCTCGCGGACGGGGAGCTCACGCACCGGCGCAACGCCCGCGTGTTCCGGCTCTACCGCCCGCACTACTCGAAGCGCTCGAAGCTGTACTACGGCGCGGCGACCGGCGTGCAGCTCGAGCTGTGGGAGTTCGGCGAGCAGGAGATCCGCCTGCCGGTGGAGAACTCCCTGACCCGCCGGACCGTCTCCCGCGCGGAGGCCGTGCGCGGCAGCGTGGAGCGCTTCGGCCTGCCGTGGCCGACCATCGAGAACATGTTCGCCGACCACGCCAGCGACATCGACTTCGAGATCGACATGGTCTTCTCGTGGGTGGACGGCTCCGACGCCGAGTACCGGCGGGTCCGGGCCTCCTACATGGAGGGCGCCGTGGTCGGGGAGGGCGACGACCACGAGGCCCGCTTCCGGCAGGTCGACGAGCTCAAGTACGCCCTGCGCTCGGTGCACATGTTCGCCCCCTGGGTCCGCACCATCTACATCGCCACCGACTCCCGGCCCCCGGCCTGGCTGGCCGAGCACCCCCGGGTGCGCCTGGTGCGCAGCGAGGAGTTCTTCGCGGACACCTCGGTGCTGCCCGTCTACAACTCGCAGGCGGTCGAGGCGCAGCTGCACCGGATCGAGGGGCTCTCCGAGCACTTCCTCTACTCCAACGACGACATGTTCTTCGGCCGCCAGCTCGGGCCGGCCCTGTTCTTCTCCCCCGGCGGGGTGACGAAGTTCGTGGAGGCCAGCACCCGCATCGGCCTGGGCGAGGGGCACCCCGAGCGCTCGGGCTTCGAGAACGCGGCCCGGGTGAACCGGCGGCTGCTGTGGGAGCGCTTCGGCCGGATCACCACCCGGCACCTGGAGCACTGCGCCGCCCCGCTGCGCCGCAGCGTGGTGGCCGAGATGGAGCGGGAGTTCCCCCGGGAGTTCCTCCGCACCGCCTCCAGCCGCTTCCGCGCCGCGGAGAACATCTCGGTGACCAACTCGCTGTACCACTACTACGCGCTGCTCACCGGCCGGGCCGTGACCCAGGACACCGCCCGCACCGAGTACGTGGACACCACCACCCGGGCGGGGCTGCAGCAGATGGACAGACTGCTCAGGCGGCGGAGCCTGGACATGTTCTGCCTCAACGACGGCAGCTTCCCGGAGGTGCCGGCGGCCGAGCGGGCCGAGCGGATGACGGAGTTCCTGGAGCGGTACTTCCCGATCCGGGCGCCCTGGGAGAAGTGACCGGGCCGGGCGCCGGGGTGGGCCGCCGGAGCCGATCGCGGTAGCCTCGGGGGCACCCGACCCGGAAGGACGTCACCGTGACCGACCACTACCACTCTCCGGACGACCTCAAGCGCCTGCCCGAGTTCAAGGAGCTCGCCCCGCAGGAGTTCCAGGCCTTCGCCGCCTTCGACGGCACGATCGGGCGGGAGGGCGGGGCCATCGACCAGCTCCACCGCGAGCTCATCGCGGTGGCCGTGGCCACCAGCTCCCAGTGCCCCTACTGTCTCGAGGTGCACGTGACCCAGGCCAAGAAGGCCGGGGCGTCGAAGGCCCAGATCGCCGAGGCGGTCATGGTCGCCGCCGGGCTGGGCGCCGGCGCCGCGGTCACCCACGGCACCATGGCCGTGCGGATCTTCGACGAGGCCTGATCCCGGTCCTCCCGGGGCCGGGGGGACCGGTCCGGCCCCGCCGGGTCCGGCCCCGCCGCGCGGCGTGCGCCGGCCGGGCCGGTGGGTCCGGCCCGGCCGGGTCCACCGCGCGGGGCTGCGGCTCAGACCAGCAGCGGGGCCTTCCGCAGCGCCTCCTGCAGGGCGCCCAGGACGAGCGCCACGGAGCCGGCATGGGCGTTGGGGCCCATCAGCCCGATCCGCCAGACCGTGTCGGCGTACTCCTTGACGCCCGCGCCGATCTCCAGCGAGTAGTGCTCCAGCAGGTGGGCCCGGACCGCGGCGGAGTCGACCCCCTCGGGCACCTTCACGGTGGTCAGCTCCGGCAGCCGGTGGCCCTCGGCGGCGAACAGCTCCAGGCCCATCTCCTGCAGCCCGTCCTGCAGGGCGTCGCCCGCCGCCTGGTGGCGGGCCCACACGTTCTCCAGGCCCTCCGCGGAGATCCGGCGCAGCCCCGCGTCCAGGGAGGCGATCATGGCCGTGGGCGCGGTGTGGTGGTAGGTGCGGGCACGGCCCTGCGCCTCCCCCACGTAGCCGCCGAGCATGCCGAGGTCCAGGTACCAGGACCGGGGATGCCGCACCCGGCGCTCGAACGCGGCGTCCGAGATCGTGAACGGCGCCAGACCGGGGGCCACGCCCAGGCACTTCTGGGTGCCGGCGTAGCCGAGGTCCACCCCCCAGTCGTCCGCGCGCAGCTCGATCCCGCCGATGGACGTGACGGCGTCGACGAGCAGCAGGGCGTCGCCCTTGAGCTCCCCCAGCGCAGCGATGTCCGAGCGCACGCCCGTGGAGGTCTCGGCGTGCACCGCGGCGATGATCTTCGGGGCGGGGTGCGCCTCGGCGACCTGCTGGGGGTCGATCGGCTGCCCGTACGGGAAGTCCACCCGCACCACCTCGGCGCCGCACCGGGCCGCGACGTCGCACATCCGCTCCCCGAAGAGGCCGTTGACCGCCACGACGACGACGTCGCCCTCCTCGACGGTGTTGACGAAGGCGGCCTCCATGCCGGCCGAGCCGGTGGCGCTCAGCGGCAGGGTGCGCCGGTTGCGGGTGCCCCAGACCTCGCGCAGGCCGTCGCAGGCGCTGTCCATGATCTCCAGGAACGCGGGGTCGAGGTGCCCGAGCAGCGGATGGGCCAGCGCGGCCGTGGCCTCGGGATACGGGTTGGACGGGCCGGGACCGAACAGGTGTCGCTGGATCATGGGCACGGGGCGCTCCTCACACGGACGGGTCTTCGGGTCGGGAGCCAGCCTAGCCGGGACGCCCTCCGGCCCGGGGCCGGGTGACCGGTCCGGCGACGCCGTGCCGGCCGTGCCCGCGCGCGGTCCCCGGCGCCGCAGGGACGACTGTTGTGAAGCGGGACACTGCCCGGTAGCCTCTGGACTGGCCCACGGCGGGTCCGGGCGACCGGGCTATCTACCAGGCAGAACTGCACCATCGATCACGCAGCGGCCGCCGTCGGCGCGTCTCCCGGTTCTGGCTCGGCGAGCTCCTCAGCGGCACCTGCCTCACCCGGGAGATCCGCATGAGCACGAACGAGACCACTGTTCCGGCCGAGGCCCGGCAGTTCCTGCGCGAGGCCATCGCGCTCGCGGTCGACAACGCCAAGGCCGACGGCGGGCCCTTCGGCGCCGTGGTCGTCACCGCCGACGGCCGCCGCTTCTCCGGCGTCAACCGTGTCACCGCCGACAACGACCCGACCGCACACGCCGAGGTGGTCGCCATCCGCACCGCCTGCCGGGAGCTCGGCACGTTCGACCTCTCCGGGGCGACCCTCTACTCGAGCTGCGAGCCGTGCCCGCTGTGCGTCTCCGCGTCGCTGTGGTCCCGCCTGGACGCGGTCTGGTTCGCGGCCGACCGGCACGACGCCGCGGCCGGGGGCTTCGACGACGCCGAGTTCCACGAGTTCTTCGCCCGGCCGGTGGAGGAGCGCTCGCTGCCCGTGCGTCCGGTCGACCTGCAGGAGCGCACCGCGCCCTTCGAGGCGTGGGCGGCGAACACGACCCGCACCGCCTACTGAGCGCCGCGCCACGGCACCGGCAGGGGCCCGCGCCGGACGCCGCCGGCCGTCAGGCTCCGGCAGCGGCCGGCGCGCCCGGCCGCTCGGCGGCGTCGGCGCCCCGGACGGCCCCGGGATCCTCGGGGCTCTCGAGGCTCTGGGGATCCCCCGCATCACCGGAATCCTCGAGGGCCTCGACGATGTCGACAGTGCCGACGGCGTCGGCCATGGCGTGCAGGAAGGCGGTGACGGTGGCGGCCTGGTCCGGGTCCAGGGCCCGGGCGGTGGCCAGCATCCGCTCGTGCATCCTGCCCAGGGTGGTGCGCACCTCGCAGTCGGCCTCGGCGGTGGCCACGATCACCAGGGCGCGCCGGTCGGTGGGGTGCGGGCGGCGGGCGACGTGGCCGGTGCGGGTGAGCCGGTCCAGCAGGGTGGTGGTGGAGGCCGAGGAGATGCCCAGCCGGGCGGCGAGGTCGCGGGGGCTCATCGGGGTGCCGGCCCGGTGGGCCTCGAGCAGGTAGCGCAGGGCGAGGACGTCTTTCTCGCCCATGCCCATGGAGTCCTTGGTGCGCCGGCGCATGGCGGTCTCGGCGGCGCGGTAGGCGCGCAGGGCCTCGAGCACCTGCACCGGTCCGGGCCCGGCGGCGTCGTCGGTGCCGTACCAGTAGCCGGAGGAGGCAGGGGGGGGAGACGTCATGACGATCATCCTAGGTCACCGACAAGCGCGACCTTCGAGTAACTAGACAAACTAGACACTATCGACTTGGATGATGTGGTGCGCGTCTCGCGGCCCGGCCCCGGGATCTGCGCACGACCGCAGGGAACGCAGGGAACGTGAGGAAGGTCGAGGTATGAACCAGCAGGTGCAGCACCGGTCCACGCAGCAGAGGACGGATCCGGGAACCGGCCGGCCGGCCACCCCGCAGACGACGGGTCCCGTGCACTGCGGCCGTCCCATGCCGGTGCGCCCGCTCGACCTCGCCGACCTCGACGGCCACGCGAACCACGCCGCCGCCCAGGCCGCCGTCGACGGCCGCCGGCTGCACGCCTGCACCTGCGGCTTCCTGGTCGAGACCGAGGATCCCGCCGGGACGGGCGCCCCGCTCGTCGCCCGCGGGGACGAGCACCTGTTCCACCCCTTCTTCACTCGGCGGGTCCTGGCGGCGGCCGGGCGCGCCGAGACGGCCGAGTGGACCCTCGACCAGCAGCTCGCGGAGGACGACGCCGCCCAGGGCCACGACGACGCCGCCCGGCACGTGTGGCTCCTGGAGGCCGGCGCCGAGACCGCGCAGTGGGAGCTGGACCAGGCCGTCGACGCCCTGCACGCCGAGCTCCGCCTGGCCGCCCGCCACGGAGTGCCGCTCGCCGCGCTGTCAGCGGCCGCCTGCCTCGACGAGGAGTCCGTGGTCGCAGCACTCCGCCACGACCGGGCACCGGCCGTCCCTGCCGGCGGGGACCGCCGAGCGCCCCACGCGGCGGCGAGCACAGGAGTGACCGAACTCCGCACCCCGGGTCACCGCGCAGCGGCGGAGGGCCGGCGGGTCGACTCCTTCGCCGCCGCGGGCTGAGCGGACCCCCTCCGCGCGGCAGCCTGCCGGCGATCCCCGTGCAGGTCGGCGCCGACACGTCTCCCCGTGTGAAGCGGCTTACAAAATGTCGATCATTCGTTTACATGTCAGTAATCTGATCTCGAGGAGCTCGGTCGGCGCACGGGTCCGATGTGCGATGCACGTGGGGGGACACCGGAGCGCAGCCGCCCGGCAGCTCGCCGTGCCGCCCCCGGTCCGATCCGCCGGGGGCGGCACGTTTTTGGCGGCGCCGGCCCGGTCGGTCCCGGGGAACGAGCCGCGTGCCCTCGGCGTCGTGCTCATCGAGAGGACAGCACCTCGACCGGGATCTTTGCCGCCCGCGCCGCAGCATCCACCGGGCACTCCGGAATCCCCCCTCGACCGGCCCGTCGGCCTGCCCACCGATCGGGAACCGACTGCTGCATGACGCGTTCACCGTCGCATATGGCCGCCCCCTCGACGCGACCCGAATGATCAGTAGACTGTGCATTGCGTCACTTCCCAGCCCTGTCATTCCTGACCGAGAGGCCGATCCCATGAAGAAGTCCGCTCTGCTCGCCGCGCCCGCCCTGGCGCTCGCGGCCGTGACCCTGCCCACCACCACTGCCACCGCCGCCGAAAGCTGGTCCTTCCAGGCCGAGCTCGCGCCGGTCAACAACAGCACCGCCGCCGGCCACGCCGTCGTCGACGTCACCGGCCAGGAGGCCACCGTGACCGTGGAGGTCGCCGGGGCGCCCGCCCTCTTCCAGGGCGCGCCCTATCCGCACGCCCAGCACATCCACATCGGGGGCCAGGGGGTGTGCGCTCCGCCGAGCGCCGACGCCGACGGGGACGGCGCGGTCAGCTCCATGGAGGGCAAGCCCTGGACCGGCGGGATCGGCACCTCGCTCACCACCTCGGGGGACACGAGCCCGGCCTCCGCGGTGGCGGTCGACCGCTTCCCGGCCGGTGAGGCCTACACCTATCAGCGGACCTTCCCGGTCGACGGGGCCACGCTGGCCGCCCTGCAGAACGGCACCGCGGTGGTCAACGTCCACGGCGCGGACCCGGCGGCGCTCTCGGCCGCGGCGCAGGCGAAGGCGAACCCGATGGCCCCGGCCCTGCCGCTGGCCTCCGACATCCCGATCGCCTGCGGGGTGCTCGCACCCGCCCAGATGGCGGTGCCCGAGGGCCCGGCGGACACCGGCGTGGAGACGGCGGCGGCGGGCTCGGACGCCCGCGGCCTGGCCGGAGCGGCCGTGCTGGGGATGCTCGCCCTGGGCGGCGCCGCGGTGGGCCTGCGCCGCCGCGCGGCCGGCGGTCGCTGACCCCGGACACCGCGTGCCCCGCCACCGCGCCGAGACCCGCCACCTCCGCACGGGGGTGGCGGGTCTCGCCGTGGTCCTGGGCCTGTGGTGCACCGGGGACAGCACCGCGCCCACGCCCCCGGCGACGGCGCAGCACCCCGTCGCCGGGCAAGCCGTCCCGCTCGCCGCCTCCGTCCCGCCGGAGGCGGCGAGCTCCAGCACCCCGGGAACCGGCAGCCCGGCGCCCAGCACTGTGGAGCCCGGCGCGGCGGGCCCCAGCGCTGCGACGCCCTCGGGATCCGGTGCCCCGACCGCCGGCACTTCTGCACCTCCGGCGCCCAGCGCAGCGGCACCCGGCGCCGCGGCACCGCGTGCCCCGGCACGCACCCTGGACCCGGAGGCCCGCCCGCGGGCGCTGCCCGCCTCGGCGCCGGTGCGCCTGACCATCGGCACTCTCGGGGTGGAGGACCGGCTCATGACGCTGGACCGGCGCCCCGACCGCACCCTGGAGGTCCCGCCGGAGCACCCCGGCGCCCCGGCCGGCTGGTACCGGCGCTCCCCCACACCGGGCGAGGTGGGCCCGGCCGTGCTGCTGGGGCACGTCAACGCCACCGGCGGCGGGGCGGGGGTCTTCGCGGACCTGCACCGGCTGGTCCCCGGGGACCGCATCGCCGTGGCCCGCGCGGACGGGTCCACGGCGGAGTTCACGGTGGATGCCGTCGAACGCCACGCGAAGGACTCGTTCCCCACGCTGCGGGTCTACGGCAACACCGCCGGGCCGGAGCTGCGGCTGATCACCTGCGACGGCTACGATCCGGCGACGGGGACCTTCGACGAGAACCTGGTGGTCTACGCCTCCCTCGCCCGGGGCTGAACGGCCCGCCCCGAACGGCACGGCGCCCCGCGCCGCGGTCCGTCGGGGAACGGGGGCCGCGGCGCGGGGCGCCGTCGCAGCAGCGCGCCGGATCAGCGCGCCGGGTCAGCTCGTCAGATCAGCTCGTCCGTGAGGTGGTTGGGCGTGCCGAACCGGTGGGCGGTGATGCTCACGGCCTGCTCGTGCAGGAACGGGAGCATCTCCACCCGGCCGGCCCCCGTGACGGGGTGGGCGTAGACGGCCACGTCGGGACGGGACCCGGTCGCGGCGATGAAGGCCGCGCGGTCCCCGCCGATGAGACGGACCCGCCCGCCGCCGAGCTCGGCGGCGCGAGCCAGCCAGGCGGCGTCGTCCTCGACCCGGACCGGCACGCCGCGGCCGGTGAGCACGGAGCGCACCGCCGCGGGCAGCTCGAGCGCCGAGGAGACGCTGAGCTCCGCGCCGGCGCGCAGGCCGGCGCCGACCACGCGGAGCAGATCGGCCAGGGGCTCCCCCTCGGACAGCCGCACCGTCACCGGCAGCGGCAGGTAGCGGAAGACGTTGCGCTCCGCGTAGAGCTGCGAGACGTCCCGGGCCACCCCGAACTCCTCGGCCCAGGCGGCCTCGTCACTGCGCAGCGCCTGCTCGAGGGTCCCGGCCTCCTGCTCCGTGACCCCGGCCCGGCCCGCACGGGCGGCGGCGAGCAGATCGGCCACGGCCGCGTCGGTCACGGGACGCCCGTCCCCGCGCAGCGGCGCCGGCTCCCACTCGCCCAGGCCCATGAGGTAGCTGGGGCCGCCGGCCTTGGTGCCCGGGCCCACCGCGGACTTCTTCCAGCCGCCGAAGGGCTGGCGCTGGACGATGGCCCCGGTGATCCCGCGGTTGACGTAGACGTTGCCGGCCTGGACGTGCTCCAGCCAGTAGCCGATCTCCTCCGGGTCCAGGGAGTGCAGCCCGCCGGTGAGGCCGTAGTCGACCTCGTTCTGGATGGCCACGGCCTCCTCCAGGGTCTCGGCGGTCATCACCCCCAGCACCGGGCCGAAGTACTCGACCAGGTGGAACTCGGAGCCGCGCTGCACCCCGGTGCGCACGCCCGGGGACCACAGCTTGCCCGTGTCGTCCAGCTGCTGCGGCTCGATCAGCCAGGACTGCCCGTCCTCGAGGGTGGTCAGGGCCTGGAGCAGCTTGCCCTCGGCGGGCTCGGTGAGCGGACCCATCTGCGCGGCGGGGTTGGTCGGGTAGTCCACGGTGAGGGAGCTGACCGCGTCCACCAGCTGGTTGCGGAACCGCTTGGACTTCGCCACCGAGCCGACCAGGATCACCAGGGAGGCCGCCGAGCACTTCTGCCCGGCGTGGCCGAACGCGGAGTAGGCGACGTCCTTGGCGGCGAGGTCGAAGTCGGCGCTGGGGGTGACGACGAGGGCGTTCTTGCCCGAGGTCTCGGCCAGCAGCGGCAGGTCGGAGCGGAAGGAACGGAACAGCTCCGCCGTCTCGTAGGCGCCGGTGAGGATGAGGCGGTCCACCGACGGGTGGGAGATCAGCTGGCGGCCGAGGGCACGCTCCTCGAGATCCACGAGGGCGAGCACGTCCCGGGGAATCCCGGAGGCGTCCAGGGCCTCCCAGATCGCCTCGGCCACCACGGCGCCGCAGCGCTTGGTCGGGCCGGCCGGCTTGAACACCACCGGGGACCCGGCGGCCAGGGCGGCCAGGGCGGAGCCGGCCGGGATGGCCACGGGGAAGTTCCACGGCGGGGTCACCACGGTGAGCCGGGAGGGCAGGAAGGTCGCGCCGTCGACCTCGTCCAGCTCCCGGGCGCGCTCGGCGTAGTAGTGGGCGAAGTCGATGGCCTCGCTGATCTCCGGGTCCGCCTGGTCGAGGGTCTTGCCGGCCTCCGCGGCCGCGACCTCGAGCAGTTCCGCCCGGCGGGCCGCCAGGGCCTCCCCGGCCCGGTGGAGCACCTCGGCCCGCTGGGCGCCGGTCAGCGCGGCCCAGCCGCGGCCGGCCGCGAGGGCGGCGTCGATGACGCGGTCGAGCTGCTCCTCGGTCTGCAGCGCCGCGGCGGCGACGGTCGCCGTGCCGGCCGTTGACCCGGGAACGCGGTCGAGGATCGCCCGGCCCCAGTCCCGGTTGGCGGCCACGGCCGGGTCGGTGTCCGGGGTGTTGGCGAAGCCGTCGGTCGGCGCGGGCAGCTCGGGCAGCCGGCGGTCCTGGGTCCGGTGGGGCAGCGGCACGGTGTCGTCGAGCGCGGCCAGCGAGGCGAGGAAGCGGTTCTTCTCCCGCTCGAAGAGCTCCTCGTTCGCGGAGAGCTCGAAGACCGCGGACATGAAGTTCTCCTGGCTCGCGCCCTCCTCGAGCCGGCGGATCAGGTAGGCGATGGCCACGTCGAACTCGGCCGGGTGCACCACCGGGGTGTAGAGCAGCAGGGAGCCGACGTCGCGCTTGACGGCCTGAGCCTGGCCGGTGGCCATGCCCAGCAGCATCTCGAAGTCGATGGCCTCGGTGACCCCGCGCTCGGAGGCGAGCAGCCAGGCGAAGGCGATGTCGAAGAGGTTGTGCCCGGCCACGCCGATCCGGACCGCGTCGGCGTGCTCCGGCTGCAGCGCGTAGTTGAGCACGCGCTTGTAGTGGGTGTCCGAGTCCTGCTTCGTCCCCCAGGTGGCCAGCGGCCAGTCGTGCAGGGAGGCCTCGACCTGCTCCATGGGCAGGTTCGCCCCCTTGACCACGCGGACCTTGACGCGCGCCCCGCCGGCCGCGCGGCGGGCCTGGGCCCACTCCTGGAGGCGGATCATCGCCTGCAGGGCGTCGGGCAGGTAGGTCTGCAGCACGATGCCGGCCTCGAGGTCCTGGAACTGGGGCTGGTCGAGGATCCGCGTGAACACCGCCAGCGTCATGTCGAGGTCCTTGTACTCCTCCATGTCCAGGTTGATGAACTTCGGCGTGGAGAACGAGACGGCCCGGGCGTAGAGCGGGGTGAGCTTCTCGACGACCTCGGCCACGGCCTCGTCGAAGGCCCAGGCGGAGTGCGGGGCCACGGTGGAGGAGACCTTGATGGAGACGTAGTCCACGTCCGGGCGGGCCAGCAGGTCGTGGGTGCCCTGCAGCCGGCGGTCGGCCTCGCGCTCGCCGAGCACGGCCTCGCCGAGGAGGTTGACGTTGAGCCGGACGTCGTCCGTGCGGATCTTCGCGATCGACTTCCCGAGCTTGGCCTCGCTGGCGTCCACGATGAGGTGTCCGACCATCTCGCGCAACGCCTTGCGGGCGGCCGGGATCACGACCTGCGGGGCGACCGGGGCCAGGGCCCCGCCGGTGCGCACCGCGGTGCGCAGGTACCAGGGCAGGAAGCCCGGGACGCGGGGCGCGAGCCGGGCGAGGTTGCGGGCGGCGACCTTGATGTCCTCCGGGCGGATCACGCCGTCGACGAAGCCGACCGTGAAGTCCAGCCCGCTGGGATCCTTGAGCACCCCGGCCAGCTGCTCGCCCGAGGCGTCCTTGGGGAACTGCTCCGCCTCGGTGAGCCAGCGGCGCACCGTGGCCACGGCCTGCTCGGGCAGCGACGCCGGGATCGCGGCGTGGGGAAGGGTGCGTCCGCTCGACGGCTCCGCGGGGGTGTGCGCGGTCGCGGGGACGGGGATCGTCGTCATGGGTGGTACTCCCTGGTCTGCGTGGAAAGCACTGGTGCGTCCCTCACTATGCGCCTTCTTTCTGTTCGGATAAAGTGATGTTTTCCACGGATGATTCATCAGTGGATGTGATGATTGTGAGGTGCTCCCGTGCTCGACGTGCGCAAGCTGCGCCTGCTGCGCGAACTGGCGCTGCGCGGCACCCTGGCCGAGGTGGCGGCGGCCCTGAGCTACAGCCCCTCGGCGGTCTCCCAGCAGCTCTCCGCCCTGGAGAAGGAGGCCGGGGTGGAGCTGCTCTCCAAGGCCGGCCGGCGGGTGCAGCTGACCCCGCAGGCGGAGATCCTGGTGGCGCGCACCGCCGAGCTGCTGGACGTCCTGGAGCGGGCCGAGTCGGACCTGGCGGCGTCGCTGAGCACGGTCACGGGCACGGTGCGGGTCGCCGTGTTCCAGTCGGCCGCCCTGGCGCTGCTGCCGGAGGTGCTGGGCACGATGCGCCGCGAGCACCCGGAGGTGCGGGTGGAGATGGTGCAGGCGGAGCCGGAGCGCGCCCTCTACGAGACCTGGACGCGCGAGTTCGACCTCGTGGTCGCGGAGCAGTACCCCAGCCACGCCGCCGCCCACCACCCCGATCTGGACCGGCGGCGGCTCATCACGGATGCCATCCGCCTGGCCGTTCCCCCCGGGGCGGAGCACGCGTCCATCGCCTCGCTGCAGGACGCCGGCGGGATGCCGTGGGTCATGGAGCCCCGGGGAGCGGCGTCGAGGCACTGGGGCGAGCAGCTGTGCCGGCGGGCGGGGTTCGAGCCGGACGTCCGGTTCTCCACGGCGGACCTGCAGGCCCAGACCCGGCTCGTGGAGTCGGGCAACGCCGTGGCCCTCATGCCGGACCTCATGTGGGCGGGCGGCGACTCGCCCTGCCGGCTGGTCGACCTGCCCTCCGGGCCGCGGCGGACGGTGTTCACCTCGATCCGCGGCTCGAGCGTGCGGCGCCCGGCGATCCTGGCCCTCCGCGCGGCGCTCGAGGCGGTGGCCGCCGAGCTCGCCGCGCGGATGGACTGACGGTCAGGGGCGGGCGGCGGCCGGCCCGGTGAGCGCCCGGCGCAGCCGGCCGTCGGCGATCTGCTCCAGCAGCCACGGGCTGAGCAGGAACGGCGCGGCCTCGGCCGCGGCGAAGAGCTCCTCCGGGGTGATCCAGGCGACCTCCGCGACCTCCGCCGGCAGCGGCTGCGGCTGCCCGGCGGCGCGCGCCACGTAGACGGGGCAGAACTCGTTCTCCACGATCCCGGAGGCGTCCACGGCCCGGTAGCGGAAGTCCGGCAGGACCTCCGTCACCCCGGTCACCGCGAAGCCCAGCTCCTGGCCCGCCCGCCGGGCGACGGCCTCCTCGAAGTCCTCGCCGGGAGCCGGGTGGCCGCAGAAGCTGTTGGTCCACACCCCGGGCCAGGTCTTCTTGGCCAGGGCCCGGCGGGTCAGCAGCAGCCGCCCGTCGTCGCCGAGGACGTAGCACGAGACCGCCAGGTGCAGCGGGGTGTCCGTGGTGTGCACCTCCGCCTTGGGCGCGGTGCCCACGGGACGGTGGGCGTCGTCGAGCAGGACGACCTCCTCGACGGCTCCGGGGACGGCTCCGGGGACGGCTTCGTGGCTGGCCATGGGTCTCGTTCCGGTCGGTGGCGGGAGGGTGTCCGCGCCCATTCTCCCAGGCCTGCGCGCAGGAGGCACGCGGGGCGGGGAGTGGACAAGGGCTCGCCCGGGGAGCACGATCGGGAACCATGCGACGACGTCGGCCCGCCCCCGCCCCTCTGCCCCTGCGGGACGGCGTGGACCCCGTCCGGGTCCGGCTGCCGGCGGAGGACGGGTGGAGCACGGTCCGGGGCTGGCTGCTGGACCGGTTCCCGGCCTCCGCCCCGGAGCTGGAGGAGCTCTTCGCGTCTGGGGGGATCGTCGACGACGCCGGGCGGTCCCTCGCCCACGACGCCCCGTACGTGCCCGGCGGGTCGGTCTGGTACCACCGGGCCCTGCCGGCCGAACCGGAGCTGCCCGGGGACCTGCCGGTGCTGTTCGAGGACGAGTGGCTGCTGGCCGTCGACAAGCCGCACGGTCTGCCCACCACTCCGCGCGGCGGGTTCGTGGCCCAGAGCGCGCTCGTGAAGCTGCGCCGCGCCCGCGGCGAGGACCGGCTCTCCCCGCTGCACCGGCTGGACCGCGGCACGGCCGGGGTGCTGCTGCTCTCCCGGGATCCCGCGACCCGCGGCCGGTTCCAGACCCTCTTCCAGGACCGGGCGGTGGCCAAGGAGTACGAGGCGGTCGCCGTGCACCGGCCCGGGCTCGGGCTGCCGCGCGTCGTGGAGTCCCGCATCGTCAAGGACCGCACGTGCCTGCAGGCGCGGGAGGTGCCGGGACCGGCCAACGCGCGCACCGTCGTCGACCGGGCGGGCCCCCCGTTCTCGGACGCCGAGGGCGAGTGGGCGCGCTACCGGCTGCGGCCCGAGACCGGGCGCACCCACCAGATCCGGGTGCACCTGGCCGGGCTGGGCGTCCCGGTCCGGAACGACCCCCTCTACCCGCGGGTGCGGCCGGCCGGCAGCGAGGACCCCGCCCGGCCGCTGCAGCTGCTGGCCCGGCGGATCGGCCTGACCCACCCGATGACGGGGCGCCCGCTCGTGCTCGAGAGCCGGCGTGCCCTGCGCAGCGGGACCCCCGCGTGAGCGCGCCGCGCACCGCGCCGGCGTCCGCCCGGGTGCCCGCCCCGGACGTGGCCCGCGGGCTGATGCTCTGGGTCATCGCCGTCGCCAACGTCACCGCGTGGATCTGGGCGCCCGGGCCCACGGACGGCCCGCGCGACCGGACCCTGGGCGCCGGGGCGGGCACGGCCGGGTGGACGGCGGACGACGTGGTCAACACCGCCATGTCCATGCTCGTGGACGGCCGCGGCTTCCCCCTGTTCTCCTTCCTGGTCGGCTACGGCGTGGGCCAGATCGCCGCCCGGGAGGCCGCGTGCGGCACCCCGCTGCCGCGCGCCCGGCAGCTGCTGGTCCGGCGCTACGGGTGGCTGCTGCTCATCGGGGCCCTGCACGCGTGCCTGCTCTTCCCCGGGGACATCATCACGGCCTACGCCTTCGGGGGCCTGTTCCTGACCCTGCTGATCGCGGAGGGCACGGCCACCCTGCTCGTCCTGGCCGGCCTGGGCTCCGTGCTGATGGTCCTCTACGGCGCGGCGAGCTGGGCCGTGCGGGCCCCCGGCACCGCGCCCTTCCCCAGCCTCGTCACGGACTCCGCGCAGGAGCACCTCGCCCTCGTGCTGGCCGAGGGCGCGGGAGTGGTGGCCTTCGCCCCGCTCCAGCTGCTGGGGCTGCTGCCCATGCTGCTGCTCGGCCTGGCGCTCAGCCGCTACCGGGTGCTGGAGGACCCCGGGCCCCGCCGCGGGCGGCTGCTGGTCACCGCGGTGGCCTGCATCGGCGCGGGGCTGCTCACCGGCTTCGGCACGGGCCTGCTGACCACGGACATGCTCGAGCCTTCCACCACCGCAGGGTCCCTGCTCACCGGGCTGGACGCCCTGACCGGGGCCGCGCAGGGCATCGGCTACGCGCTCGTGGTGGCCCTGGTCTGCGCGCGGGCCCAGCGCCGGTCCCCGGGCACTCCCCTCCGGGCGCGGGAGCACCCCGCGCTGTGGTCGCTGCAGGCACTGGGGCGCCGGTCGATGAGCGGCTACATCGCCCAGTCCGTGCTCTTCACGGTCCTGATGCCGCCGTTCGCGCTGGGCCTCGGCCGCGCCCTGACCCCCACCGCCGCGCTGCTGCTGGGCACCGCGGTGTGGCTGGCCACCCTGCTCGGCGCCGTCCTGCTCGAGCGGCGCGGCCTGCGGGGGCCCGTCGAGACGGTCCACCGGCGGCTGTTCCTCGGCCCCGCCCGGGGCCGCTCCGGCCCGCACCCCGCGACGAGCGCATAGGCTCGGAGCAGCATCCTCCCCCCGCCAGCACCAGGAGCCGCCATGCCCAGCCCCGCCGGCGCGAGTCCCGCGCCCCACCCGCTCTCCTCCGCGTCGACCGCCGGCCCGGTCGCCGGCCCGGCCACCGACCGGACCGCCAGCGCCCCGGAGCGCGCCGACACCGCGGCGCGGTCGGTCCGTGAGCTCTTCGCCGGGCGCGCCCTGGGCGTGCCGGGCACCCTGCTGGGCGCACCGGGGCACCCGCGGCCCCGGTCCCGCACGGCCCCGTGGCACTACTGGTGGCAGGCCCACCTGCTCGACGCCCTGGTGGACGCCGCGCTGCGGCACCGGGACGAGCCCGCCCGCGCGGAGGGGATCCGCCGGGAGGCGCACCGGCTGCTGCGCGGGATCACCCTGCGCAGCGGTGGACGGGTCACCCAGAACTCCTACTACGACGACATGGCCTGGCTGCTGCTGGCCGTGGGCCGGCTCGCCGCGCTGGACCGCGAGCTCACCGGGCGGGCGGACGTGGCGTGCCTGGACGCGGGCCGGGCCCTGCTCGCCCGGATCGAGCGGGGGCACACGGCGGACCTGGGCGGCGGGGTCTTCTGGAACACCCGTCACGACGTGAAGAACACCGCGTCCTCAGCCCCTGCGGCCCTGGCCTTCGTGCGCACGCACCGCACCGACCAGGCCCGCGCGGTGCTGGGCTGGCTGCAGGAGAACCTGTGGGACCCCGGGCGGAAGGTCTTCCACGACGGGCTGGTCCTGGTCGCCGCCGGATCCGGCAGCGAGGTCACGCGGCGGGACGAGCGGCTGTTCAGCTACAACTCCGGGCCCGTGCTCGGGGCGCTGCTCGAGCTCGCGGACGCCCCCGGCACGGGCGCGGACGACCGGGCGCGCCTGCTGGGCACGGCGGCCGACGTGGTGGCGGGCGCCGCGGAGGCCTACGGCCGGACGGTGCCGGGGCGGCGGGTCCTCACCACGCACGGCGGCGGGGACGGCGGGCTGTTCAGCGGGATCCTGGCCCGCTACCTCGCCCAGGCGGCCCTGCACCCGGACCTGGCCGAGCCCGCGCGGCGCGCCGCGGCCGAGCTGGTGACGGGCACCGCCGACGCCCTGTGGGCCGGCCGGCGCGAGGCCGACCCCGCCACGGTCCCCGGGCGCGGGGGCGCGCCGTCGGCCCGGACGGGCGGGGCGGTGGCGATCTTCTCCCCCGACCCGGCGCGGCCCGCCGAGCAGGCGCAGCGCCCCGGCGCCCCGGTGGAGCTGTCCACCCAGGTCCAGGCGTGGACGGTGCTGGAGGCCGCCGCCCGGCTGGAGCGCCCGTGAGCGGGGACGGGGGCCGGCGGCTCCGCTGAGCGCTGAACCGGCGTCCCGGGTCGGGGAGGATCGTGGCCGCGCCAGGGGTCATGGGATAGAACAGCAGTATGAACTTCCTCCGCACCCCCGATCCGAACCCCGGTTGGCTCAACGAGGACGACCTGCAGGAAGCACGGCGCCGTCTGCCGATGGTGTACGTGCAGGCGCTGCCGGTCCGGCTCGACCCGCTGGGCTACCTCTCCGAGATCGGGCTGCTGCTGCAGGCCACCCCCGAGGGGGAGATGATGTACACCTTCGTCTCCGGCCGGGTGCTGTACCGGGAGACCATCCGGGCGGCCCTGCTGCGCCACCTCGAGAAGGACCTGGGCACCATGGCCTTTCCGCAGCTGCCGGTGTCCACGACCCCGTTCGCGGTGGCCGAGTTCTTCCCCTCCCCCTCCGAGACCGGGCTGACCGACGACCGTCAGCACGCCGTGGCGCTGAGCTACATCGTGCCCGTGCGCGGCGAGTGCAGCCCCCGCCAGGACGCCCTGCAGCTGTCCTGGATGAGCCCCGAGGAGGCGCTCAGCCCCGAGGTGCAGGCGGAGTTCGCCGGGGGCCGGGGAGACCTCGTGCGCCAGGCCGTCGCGCACGCGGGCTGGGGCCGCTGAGGCCCCGCTCCTCCACGGTGCAGGGCGGGCGGCCGCCCCGTCCGGGCGGGGCCCGTGGAATCGCACGCGGACGGGCCGTGGCGCACAATGGACCGGTGCCCACACCAGCTCCCTCCTCCCCCTCCGCCCCTCCCTCCTCCGCCGGACGCGCAGCCTTCGGCTTCGAGGTCGAGCACCGGCTCGAGGAGACGACCCGGGCCACCGGATCGCGCGTGGCCGCCGACGGCGGCCCGTTCCTGGGCCGCACCGGCACGATCAGCACCCCGCACGGGCAGATCCGGACCCCCGCGTTCGTGCCCGTCGGCACCGCCGCCACGGTCAAGGCGGTGCTGCCGGAGTCCATGGCGGAGCTCGGCGCCCAGGCCCTGCTCGCCAACGCCTACCACCTCTACCTCCAGCCCGGGGCAGAGGTGCTCGACGCGGCGGGCGGGCTCGGCGCGTTCATGAACTGGGACGGGCCCACCTTCACGGACTCCGGGGGGTTCCAGGTCATGTCCCTGGGCTCGGGCTTCAAGAAGGTCATCGACATGTCCACGGCCGCGTCCTCGGCGGCGGGCGACGACGACGTCGTGACCGGCAAGGAGCGCATGGCCCGCGTCGACGACGACGGGGTCACGTTCACCTCCCACATCAACGGCGACGTGCACCGCTTCACCCCGGAGATCTCGATGCAGGTCCAGCACCGGCTGGGGGCGGACATCATGTTCGCGTTCGACGAGCTGACCACGCTGCACAACTCCCGGGGCTACCAGGAGACGTCCCTCGAGCGGACCCGGCGGTGGGCCCGGCGCTGCGTGGCCGAGCACGCCCGGCTCACCGAGGAGCGCGCCGACAGGCCGTACCAGGCGCTGTTCGGGGTGATCCAGGGCGCCCAGTACGAGGACCTGCGCCGGAAGGCGTGCCGGGACCTCGGAGCGATGGACTTCGACGGCTTCGGGATCGGCGGGGCGCTGGAGAAGGAGAACCTCGGCACGATCGTGCGCTGGTGCAGCGAGGAGCTGCCAGAGGACCGGCCGCGGCACCTGCTGGGGATCTCCGAGCCGGACGACATCTTCACCGCCCTGGAGAACGGCGTGGACACCTTCGACTGCGTCTCGCCCACCCGGGTGGCCCGCACGGGGGCCGTGTACGGCCCGGACGGCCGCTTCACCGTGAGCAACGCCCGCTTCCGCACGGACTTCTCCCCCGTCCAGGAGGGCTGCGACTGCTACACGTGCACGCACTACACCCGGGCGTACCTGCACCACCTGTTCAAGGCCAAGGAGCGGCTCTCCGCGACGCTCGCCTCGATCCACAACGAGCGGTTCGTCGTGCGCATGGTCGACGGCGCACGGCAGGCGATGGCCGACGGCACCTACGTCGAGTACCGGGACGAGGTCCTGGGCCGGTACTACGCGCACCGGGGCTGAGCGCCCCGCGCCCCGGCGTCCGCCCAACGGGGCTCCGCGGCCGGGCCCGCTGCGCGCCGGGCCGCGCACCACACGCTGTCCGACTCTGGCTAGCTCGTCGTCGCGGCGCCGTCCTCGTGGATCACGAGCACGGGGCAGGAGGCGTGGGAGACGCACGCGGCGCTGACCGAGCCCAGCAGCAGGCCCCGGAACCCGCCGTGGCCCCGCCGCCCCACCACGAGCATCGAGGCGTCCTCGCTCTCGCGCACCAGCACCTTCGACGGGTGGCCGAACTCCACGGTGGTGGTCAGTCCCTCCGGGACGTCCTCGCCGAAGGCCTGATGGATCGCCTTGTCCACCCGCTTCCGGGTGACCTCGTCGAAGTTGTCGCTGCCGAGGGGTACGTAGCCGGCGTACTCGGGCGGGTAGTCCCAGGCGCCGACCACCTTGATGGACGCGCCGAGAGCCGGGGCGATCCGGGCCGCCCAGCGCAGCGCCTCCACGGACTGCTCGGATCCGTCGACCCCGACGACGACGGCTGAAGTTCCCTGTTCCATGCCCAATCCTTTGCTCTCGCGATCACGATGGTGCGCTCAGTATCACAGAGGGCAGGTGCGGACGGGCGAAGATGCGGGACCATGACCGTCCCGCCGGCCGGGCACGGGCTCAGTCCGCGCGCTCGGTCTCCTCGACGCGCTCCGTGCGCTGCTCCGTGCGCTCCTCGGTGCGCCCGGGCAGCACCAGGACCGGGCACCGGGCGTGCGCGACGCAGGCCGAGCTGACCGAGCCCATCAGCAGCCCCCGGAAGCCGCCGTGCCCCCGGCGGCCCACCACGAGCATCGCGGCGTCCTCGCTGTGCCGGATCAGCACCTTGGGCGGGTGGCCGAACTCCACGACCGTGCTCAGCCCGGCCGGCAGGTCGGCCCCGAAGGCCTTCTGCACCGCCTCGTCCACGTGCTTCCGGGCGAGCTCGTCGAAGTGGTCGTCCTTGAAGTGGACGAACCCGACGTACTCGGGGGGATTCTCCCAGGCCCCCACCGCCCGGATCCGCGCCCCGTACACGGGTGCGAGGCGCGCCGCCCAGCGCAACGCCTCCACGGACTGCTCGGACCCGTCGACGCCCACCACGATCACGGCGTCCGGTTCGTCGGCCATGCTGCCCCCTCCGCTGCTGCGCCGGCCGCCCTGCCGTGCCGGCCGTGCTGGGCCTCCAGTATCCCAGAGCCCCGCCGCCGCGGTCAGAGATGCGACAGGATGACGGAGCTGCGCGTGTGGTTGATGCCCTTCCACTCCCGGATCCGCACCATGACGTCCTCCAGGTGCGAGGTGTTCTGCGCCCGGATGAGGAAGATGCCGTCGGCCTCCCCCGTCACCGTGTAGGCGTCCGTCACCTCGGGGATCTCCGCCGCCATGGTCCGCATCATCGACGGGGACAGCCCGCCGTCGCAGTGCAGCTCCACGAAGGCCTCGATGTTCCAGCCCAGGACCGACTGGTCGATCTCCGCGGTGAAGCGCTTGACGGCCCCCGTCTGCTGCAGGGCGTCGACCCGCCGCTTCACCGCCGGGGCGGACAGACCCACCCGTTTGCCGATGGCGGCGTAGCTCCGGCGGCTGTCCTGGATCAGTGACGCAATGATCTGCTGGTCGATCTCGTCAAGACGCAACGAATAGTTCCTCCATCAGGCTGTATCGGGCTGGATGGTTCAATATGTCCCCGTTAGACTTTAGATGTCAACTGCGACGACTGTGTCGCAGGTCTCCTTCGCTCCGTACAGAAAGCTGGATGCTCCCGTGGCTCTCCTCCTCGTCTTCGGCCTCCCCGCCGTCCTCTTCACCGCGATCGGCCGCGCCGCCGCCCCGGCCCGCTCCACCTCGCTCGGCGAGACCGTCCGTCACGCGGGCAGCGACCTCGCCCGCGGCCTGCGGGTGTGCGCCATGACCTCCCCGCAGCACCTCCGCAGCGCCTCCGCCACCCGCTGAGCCGCCTCCGCCGGTGACGGTGCGCCCGCGCCGTCACCGGGATCCCACCCCCTGCACTCCGCCGCGCGGAGCCGTTTCTACCGGTGCGTCAAGTATTTACATCGGGGGACACGTGTTTCTGTTGCCAACGGACGGTCCAGGGGGTGTAGTTAGTGGATGGAGATTCTTCAGGCGGTACCCATGTCCACGGTGACGGAGGAAGTCGGCTGGCTGGCCGAGATCGACCGCGCAATCAATGCGGCGTTCGCTCCCATCACCGAAGTCTTCTCGACCATCGTCTTCTACCCCATCACGATCGGGGAGATCAGCTTTCCTTTCGTGGTCGCGTGGCTCATCGCGGCCGGCGTCATCTTCACCATCTACTTCGGGTTCATCCAGTTCCGCGGGCTCAAGGTCTCCTGGGACGTGGTGCGGGGCAAGTTCTCCTCGAAGGACGACCCCGGTGAGGTCCCCCACTTCCAGGCGCTGACCTCCGCGCTGTCCGGCACCGTGGGACTGGGCAACATCGCCGGCGTCGGCGCGGCGATGGCCCTCGGCGGACCCGGCGCCACCTTCTGGATGATCTGCGCCGGCCTGCTCGGCATGGCCACCAAGTTCGCCGAGTGCACCCTGGGCGTGAAGTACCGCGAGGTCCACGAGGACGGCACCGTCAGCGGCGGGCCCTTCCGGTACCTGCTCGTGGCCTACGGCAGGTTCGGCAGCGTCGTCGCCAAGATCTTCACCGGAATCTTCGCCATCGCGATCCTCCTCTTCGGCGCGGCCGGCGGCAACATGTTCCAGGCCAACCAGACCTTCGCCCAGGTGCAGAACGTCACCGGCGGCCCCGACGGCTTCCTCGGCAGCGCCGGCGCGGCCCTGATCTTCGGCATCATCCTGGCGGTCCTCGTCGGCCTGGTCATCATCGGCGGCATCAAGTCCATCGGTGCGACCACCAGCCGGCTGGTGCCGGCCATGGCCGCCGTCTACATCACCGCCTGCCTCGTGGTCATCCTCGCCAATCTCCCCAACGTCCCGGCGGCCTTCGGCGCCATCATCGACGGTGCCTTCTCCCCCGAGGGCATGGCCGGCGGCGTTCTGGGCGTCATGATCGTGGGCTTCCAGCGCGCGGCCTTCTCCAACGAGGCCGGCCTCGGCTCGGCCCCCATCGCGCACTCGGCCGTGAAGACCCGCCGCCCGGTGAGCGAGGGCTTCGTGGCGATGTTCGAGCCCTTCGTGGACACCGTGATCATCTGCACCATGACCGCCCTGGCGATCATCATCGCCGGCGCCCCGAGCCTGCAGGCCGGCATCGACCAGGTGCAGGCTGGGGGAGGCGCTCCCGACGGCGTCATCCTCACCTCGGACGCGTTCGCCACAGTGATCCCCTGGTTCCCGGTCGTCCTGGCCATCGCAGTGGTCCTGTTCGCGTTCTCGACGCTGATCACCTGGTTCTACTACGGTCTCAAGGCCTGGGAGTTCCTCTTCGGCCGCAGCCGGCTCAGCGACAACATCTTCCGCGGCATCTACCTGTTCTTCACGATCGCCGGGTGCGTGCTGACCTTCAGCGAGGTCATCGCGTTCGCGGACGCGGCCCTGTTCGTCTGCGGCTTCGTGAACCTCCTGGGCGTCTACATGCTGCTGCCCGTGATCAAGCGCGAGATGAAGGAGTACCTGGCCGACCGCAAGAGCGGCAAGCTCCACCTGCTCGGCGCGGAGGCGAGCGGCTCCACCGCCGTCCACCCGGAGTCCTCCCAGCACTGACCCGGTCCGGGACCGCCTCGGGCCTGCCCACACTCGCGGACACGACCGCCGAACGACGTCGTCCGGCCCTCCTCAGGAGGGCCGGACGACGTCGTTCACGGCACCCGCCGCGGCATCGGGGCGGGATCAGGCCGGACCGCCGGCCCCCGCCTGGTCCGCGGCGTCGCCGGGCTCGGCCGTGCCGCCGGGCTGCGCGTCGTGCCGGGACCGGCGCCAGGAGAACACCCCGACCACCACCACGAGCGCCCAGGAGGCGGCGACGGCGGCCAGCGCCGGCCACGACGGCCGGGAGGTGAAGGCCCCCAGGGCGGCGAAGCTGATCTGCCCCGGCATCCCGCCCAGCAGGGTCGCCGCCAGGTAGTCCCGCTGCGGGATGCGGACGAGCCCCGACCCGTAGCTGAGGGTCCAGTTCGGCAGGACCGGGCGCAGGACGAGCACCGTGAGGAAGCCCTTGCCGTCGAGCTTGCGCTCCACGGTCCCCATCCGGGGACCCGCGAGGCGGTACAGGGCGTCGCGGCCGAGGAAGCGGGCGA